>CAIKBD010000170.1 GCA_903825565.1 uncultured Anaerolineales bacterium
ATCGAACTCGAATGCCGAGGGAGGGAGTTGAACCCACACGTCCTAAATGGACAAAGGTTTTTGAGACCTTCGCGTCTGCCATTCCGCCACCTCGGCGTCAACTTGGCTCAAGTATAGCGAATTTTCGCGTTAAGTCAAATTGGTGAAAGCCGCGCTTCGGGTAAATTGTTCGGCTTGGGCACGTTTGCGAAGCAAACACGGCAAGTCGGACGCATAATACATCCAGGCGAACAGACGCAAAGAATCGCGTTGCGCGAATTTTAAATTCCAGCACGGCGCACGGTTTGCACGCGCCTTTGCCGCATAAACGCCTCCAGCCACCCCAAGCAAGCGAACCAAATTGGCATGTATCCATTCGAGGAATGGAAAACTGACTGAGGTGAACCGAACGGAAAGCCGAGTGTAGACGTACGCCGGGTTCTTGCCGACACCGGAGCGATCTGTGTAAATTTGAATAGTGCCATCGCCATCCAAACACCCGCGCACAAAATCGGCAAAGCACGCGTCGGGAATGGCGAGCGCGCCCAGGCATAAACTTTTTGCCGGCGTCACACCAATCCCGCACAACCAATCGAACAACGCGCGATCACTCCACTGCACCCGATAGTACGCGCGCGCGCCGCCGCGCTGGGGCGCGATCCGATTTGCCAGCCCGAGACACGCGCAGAACGTTTCCAACAAATCCCGATCTGCTGAGGTCAGCGTCAGATGCCGCCCGTCTTTCGATAAATTCCCGTCGGTGACGATCAGCCCAACCGCATACGCCAACGCCGGCGACCACGCGCGATCCGCAAAACCCGTTTTTGTGGTATGATGCGGTCCGCGCGCGCGCGTGGCGATCCCGCACTCCGCGAGGCGACGGCGAATCGTCGTCGCGCCGCACGCAAACCGCGCGGCAAGCGCGTCAATCGTCAGACCCTCAGCCACGTAGAGCCGTTCGAGTTCATCCCGCTCCAGCGAACGACGGACAGTCATAGCGCAAGTTTAATCGCCTTTGCTGAAATGTCAATGGACGAAACCACTTTTATCCACGCGGCGCAACACGGTGATGTTGCCGCGTTCAACCAAATCGTCCGCGCGCATCAAGCGCAAGTGTACCGCACCGCGTACCGCGTGCTCGGCGATCCCGCCTCCGCCGAAGATGCGACGCAGGATGCGTTCGTTTCCGCGTACAAACACATCCGCGCGTACCGCGGCGGCTCGTTCAAAGCATGGCTTCTCCGCATCGTGACAAACGCGTGCTACGATCAGTTGCGCGTCAAACAACGCCGCCCCACCGCTTCGCTCGATGCGATGCTGGTGGACCCGGACAATCCCGCTCCCGGCGCGGATCGCGCCGCGCCCGAAACGCCACACGATTTCGCCGAACGCCAAGAACTCGGCGCAACAATTCAGCGCGGTTTGACACTTTTGCCGGCGGATCAACGCATGACCCTCGTTTTTGTGGACATTGAAGGAATGAGTTACGACCAAGTCGCCGACGCGATGAAGACGAATGTCGGCACGGTCAAATCGCGGCTCAGTCGCGCACGCGCCGCCCTGCGCGACTTTTTGCAAAAGCAAGAGGAACTTTTGCCGGCGCCCTACCGTCTAAAAAGTGGGCAGGTTTAGCATGTTGGGCAAGCAAAATTTTTCCGAACGACATATCTGGAGTCAAGCGCGGCTATCCGAGTACCTCGATCAACAAATCGCGCCGGCAGAACGCGCGCAACTCGAAACGCACTTGACCGAGTGCGCGGAATGTCGCACGGCGCTCGCGTCTCTGCGGTGGACGATTGCGCTCGTCCAGCAAGCACCCGCGCCGGCGTTGCCGCGCTCCTTCACCTTGCCCGTGCCGGCGCAACGCGCCGCGTCACCGACATTCGTTTTTGGATTAGCGCGTTTCGCCACTGCGCTTGCCACCTTGTTGTTGATCGCCGTGATCGGCGTGGATGTGATCTTGCAATTCAGCGGCGGCGTTTCGATGACGACCGCGCTCGCGCCGCAAACCGATAAACAAGTCGCCGCGCCGGTCATCGCGCCAACTTTGCAAGCCGTTGCCGCGCCGCTACCGACGAGCGCGCCGAAACCGCTCGCCTCACCGACCCAAGTCGCGCCTGCCGCCGAAGTTGCCAAGCCGACCCAAGTCGCCAAGCCAACATCGGCTCTGTCCGCGACAATGTCCGCGCCCGCCGCCGCGCCGATTGTGCGCGCCACACTGCCGGCTCCCGCGCCGAGCATGCCGCCGTTGCTGGGCGCGATGCCGACGATCACGATCCCGCTCGGCATTGGCGGAGGCGCGCCGGAAACACCCGGCACAGCCGATGCCGCAAAAGCGCGTAGCATCACGCCCGTGCCACGCGCAAGCACGGGCAATGCGATCACCGCAACGCTAACACTCCCGCCGCCGACCGCCACACTCGCGCCGATGGCAACATTGACGGCTACACCGTCCGCTACCGCGCAACCCTCGCCAACGCCGGTCGCGCAAGCGCGTACCGAACCGACGCGTGCGCCGCAACCAACCCGCGTGCCGGCGGCAATACCCCAGCCGCTCGCCGCACCGTTGCGCTGGGTCGAGATCGGCTTGTTCTTCCTCGTTGTATTTTTTGCGACGCTCACTCTTTTACTGTGGCGCAAAAAATAAATCCGTAGCGAATCGAACTCGGGCAAGCCGAAACCCCGTTCATTGGATTAGACGCAGACGAACGCGGACGAACGCAGACAAGAAATTATCTGCGTTTGTCCGCATCCCATTTTTTTGGCTCTACCGAGTCTGACGGGAAATACATCCGCGAATCACGCGAATCTGCGCTAATTTTTTCTTTTTAATCCGCCTTATTCGCGTATAATCCCGTTCAAGTCGGAAGAACCTTTTTTTGCTTGTGGGCAAACCGTCCAGTCGTATGGCACAGTAAATGAACGCAGACAAGAAATTATCTGCGTTCGTCTGCGTTCGTCCGCGTCCCATTTTTTTTGCTTGGGGAAATCAAGTCAACGGGCGAGTCATTGCGACTCGCCCGTGGCTTGCATCATCTCCAACGTAATCCGCTCGCGGTACCCCACCGAGTTGTACGTGCAGAACGGAATCATCCGCCCGTCCGGCACAAGAAACTCGACGCAACACTTCATCGCGTTCTTGACGTTGAACGTCCACGGATCCATAAAATCGCGCGTGTTCACCATAAAGATGTGACGCGCGAGATCACGCGGCGCATGCGCGTCGAGCGGCAAGTGCGCCTGACACGCGACACATCGCTCCGCCGTGCGCGTGTTTTCGACCGGCGGCGTTTGCCCGGCGAGCACAAATTGCACATCCGCCGCCGCGCGTTCCGAGCCGACTTGGGCGGATGAACTCCACAAGCGTTCGAGCGTATGCAAAATTTCGTCATTCAAGCCGGGGAGCGTGCGATTCTTCAAATAGTCGAGGTATTGATCGATCTCGATAAAGCGCGTGATCGGTTGCACACTGTCGCCGTCGAGCAACGCGTAGGTGACGAAATTGCACGTCGGCATACAGCACGGCACCGGCACAAAATCACTCGCGGCGAACAGCCCGTGCGTTTGCGTTTCCAAATTGCGAATCACATCGGGAATCGTAATCCGTTGCAGGGGATCGGCGGCGACGTGCCGTTGCGCGCGAAACGCCGGTTGAAAATTCACGCCGAACACCGCCGGGTGTTTCAGCCCAAATTCGACGATGCGCCCAATCTCGTGATCGTTGATCCCGCGCTCGATTGCCGCAACCAGCACGACGCGCACATCCGCCTGCGCGAGTCGCTCCAACGCGCGCAATTTCGTGTCGAGCAAATCCGCGCGCCCGCGCAAAGCCAGATTCGTCGCCGCGTCAAAGCCGTCGAACTGCAAATACACATGCGGCTTGAGGCGTTCGAGTCCCGCGAGCAATTTGTCATCGGTTGCGATGCGGATGCCGTTCGTGTTCAGCATCACGTAGCCGATGCCTTTGCGCTTCGCCAGTTCGATGAAATCTAAAATGCGCGGATGCAAGGTTGGCTCGCCGCCGGAAAACTGCACGACCTCCGGCTCGCCCTCCGCCGCCACAAATCGCTCCAGCATAAAATTGACTTGCTCGAACGTCAGTTGGAAGCCGGTTTGCGCGAGATGCGTGCCCGCGTTCGCAAAGCACAACGGGCAATCGAGGTTGCACGCATTGTTCACCTCGATCAGCGCGAGGCACGCGTGCTGTTTATGCTCGGCGCAGAGACCGCAATCGTACGGGCAACCGTCTTTTACATCGGTTGCAAATTCAAGCGGGAGTGTGCCCGGCTTGTTGTAGCGCGCAATGTCGGTGTAGAGTTGCGCGTCGCTAAAGACAAGCGCCTCGAACCAACCGTGCGCCGGGCAACGTTTCCGCATCACCACGCGATTGTCGCGCAGGAGAATTTGCGCGTCAATCAAGCGTTTGCACGTGGGGCAAATACTGCGCGTAAATTCCCAAAAAATTTCCGGGCGTTCTGTTTTCACTGGCAAGGCCAAGCGGCAACCTCAAAATAAATTTCGATGGACTAGAAACCGGGCGAGCCAGACAAGCCCCCCAGGATCGCAAAGCACGCCGCGCCGAAAATGATCATCGCGCAAAGCGTCAGCACAAAGTACAGCGCAAACGTGGCGAGCATCCCCAACGCGATCCAGTAGCGCGTCAAACCAAAATAAATAACCAGCCCAATCTGCGCCACAAACGGCAAGCAACTCAAAAGCATCGTCGCGGTGCTTGCCAAGGCAATCAAGTCCGGATTGCTGGCGAGAAGCACCGACACGCCAATACCCAGCCCAACATTGAGTAGCCAAAAAATGAGCAAAGTGACGTGCCACAAGGCGATGCCGATCACGAAATCGCCCACCTTTTGATTGCGCGTCGCGTACGTTTTGCGTTCCAGTTTCATTGCGCCTCCCTTAGGTCGCACACGCGTTGCGTGCGTTGCGATTTTGGCGCGCGTAGTAAAGCGTCGCCGCGACAAGCAAGGCGAGGCAAAATACTTGTTGCCCCGTCAGCCCTAACACGAGCACGGGATTGTTGCGAACAAACTCGACGAGGAAACGAAACGCCGCGTACCCGATCACGCCCACTTTGAGCAAGTTGCCGTTTTGCATTTGCGGATGATCACGCAAGAGTAACAGCGTGGCAAACCAAGCCAGGTTAAACGCCGAATCGTACAGCGGCGCGGGATGCACGAGATAATCCACGCCCGGCGCGGGCACGCCCCAGGGTAAGTTGGTTGGCTTGCCGATCCCGTCTTCCGCCGCAAGAAAATCACCGATGCGCCCGACTGCCATTGCCAATGCCATCGCCGGCGCAAATGCGTCGCACGCGCACCCGGCTTTGCCGATGATGCGACTGGCGATATAGCCGCCGATGTACGCGCCCACCACACCACCCAGGATCGAACCGGGTCCGATGCGTGGATCAAAGATCGTGAAAAAGTTGAGGACGATGGGCGCAGTTTCCCAGCCGTTGAAAAACAAGATCGCCAGACGCGCACCAATCGCGCCGCCAAAGATCGCCGCGAGCGTGATCGGCACGACCTCTTCGCGGGGCCAATGCCGCCGACGCGCTTCGTAACCCAGCATCGCCGTGCCCACCAGCAAAGCCAGCACGAGAAAAAGTCCGTGCGCGTAAATTGGCACGCCGCCAATTTCAAACAGAATTGGGTGCATCACGACCTCCTAAAAGCGGGAAGTTGGAAATTGGAAGTTGGAAACTAGATGGGAATGAAATTTTGAATTCACACCGACAGCCCGAACCAGTTGCGACAGCGCAAACCGGCGGGCGTCACTTCGACGAGCGCGAACGCCGTGTTGCCAATCGGATAGTGCAACGCCATCACACGATCAATGCCGGGCAAAACAAGCGGCAACATCAACGAAAAAATTCCGCCGTGTCCGATCAGCACCACCCCGCCGTCGTCCGCACGGTGCGCGGCGAGGACGTGATCGATCAGTGCGACAAAACGCGCGCGCGCCTCGTTGAAACTTTCGCCGCCTTCGATGCGCGCATCCAGGTTTTCCTCGCCGAGCCACGCCTGCATCACCTGGCGCTGCAACTCCCACGCGTCCGCGTCGCCGCGCCCCTCCGCAATGCCGCAGTCCGGCTCGCGCAAGCCGTCCGCCATTTCCACCGGCGCGTTCAACGCACGCCCCAGGATTTCGCCGGTTTGCCGCGCGCGCAAAATCGGGCTGGCATAAATTTTTCGCACACCCGCCGGCGCCAACGTTTGCGCGAGCGTCGCCGCTTGCGCTTGCCCCTTCGCCGTCAACGCGTGCGGCAGATCACGATTGGAGATCACGCGCGCCAGGTTGGCTTCGCTTTCACCGTGCCGCACGAAATAAAGTTGCAGGGTCATGCTACACCACCGGTTTTTTCGCCAGGACAACCCGCGCAACCGGCGAAAAGAACAAGAGCATCGGGCGCGACCGCCGCACCGAGACGAGACCGCACTCGCTCAAGGCATGCGCGTACTCGTCGGTATAGCGCACGTCAAGCAACGCGATGCGTCCGCCCGGTTTCAGCACGCGCGCCATTTCGCGCACGGCTTGCACGCGCTCGCGCGGATCGCGCAAATGATGCAACGTCAAGCTCGAAAAGATCACGTTAAACGTCTTGTCAGGGAAGGACAATTTGCGCGCGTCGCCGTCGCGCACTTGGATTTGCTCGGCGACGCCTTCCGCATGCGCGTTCGCCCAAGTGGACTCGGGGCGATTGTCGGATTGATCGCTTGAACTCCACAGGTCAATGCCGATGGCTTTGCCGCGCGTGAGGTGTTTCGCCGCGGCAATCAGCAACATGCCGCGTCCGCACCCCACGTCGAGCACCCACTCGTCGCCGCGCCAGGGAATCGAACGGAGCATCAGATCGCGCGCGTGCAATTTGCCAACGCGACTGCTCCACAGCATTTCGCCGACCGTTGCCAAACACCCGATCGCGATCACTACGCCGGCGATGAACAACCCCAAGGCGATCCCAGGTTGCACCGCGCCCAACCAAATGTAGCTCACCGCGCCCAATGCCATCGCGCTAATGCCGGCAACGGCAAATCCGCGCACGACGCCGGGCGCATCAATGCCATAATCTGCACGCGCAAGTTTTTCTGTTGCGTTCATAATCTTGCCAAAGATACCCACCACGCAATACGTAATACGTAATACATATTGCGTATTGCGTATTGCGTTAGCGATCAGACCGGCGGTTGACGCACATGCCAATCCGTTTCGCGTTGAAAGAGCATACCGATCTGCAAAAGTGTATTCTCGTCGAACAAGTTACCGGTGAGCGAAATGCCCAGCGGTAGACCTTGCCTGCCAAAACCCATCGGCAGAGCCAGGTTCGGTACGCCGTAGAGCGAACCCCACACGGCGTACCCGCCGCGCTTACGCACGAGCGTCTTGAGACTCGTGTCCAGCGTGATCGCTTCGCTCATGATCGAAGGCGACACGAGCGCATCGAACGGTTCCAGCGCGGCGAACACGTGCGGCGCGAGCGTCTCGCGCTGTTGTTGCGCGCGCACATACGCCGCGGCAGTCAACGCGATGCTTTTCTTCAAACCGTCGCGCTGGCTCACATCGCCAAATTGCTCCACCTTGCCACTCGTCACCAGTTCCTCGTGCACAGCCGCCATTTCGCCGTCCAAAAGTGTGCGCGCGATTTCGCTGAAGGGCAACACCGGAAAATCCACGCGCGCAATTTTCATGCCGGCGCGCCGCAACACTCGCAACGCCTCGTCAAACGCTTTGGCGATTTCGGGATTGTCCGAAAAATCCGCCGGCAAAACGCCGATGCGAAAATCGCGGCGCGTGATGCGTGGCGTGAAATGGAACCGGGGATTGCCAAGCGTAGTCACGTCATTCAGATCTGCGCCGGCAATCGCTTGCAACACCCAGCCGCAATCTTCCGCGCTGCGCGCCATTGGGCCAACCTTGTCCATCGTCCACGCCAACTCCATCGCGCCAAAGCGGCTAACCAAGCCCCACGTGGGTCGCAAACCGGTGATGCCGCAATACGTCGCCGGCGTGACGATGCTACCCCAGGTTTCCGAGCCAAGCGCGAACGGCACAAGCCCCGCCGCGACCGCACTGCCAGAACCGGACGACGATCCACCCGCCCAGTGGTTCACGTTCCAGGGATTCAATCCAGGACCGTGCACAGACGCGCTCGCAAATTCATAGCCGCCGCCGCCGGCAAGTTCGATCATCGCCAACTTGCCGAGCAACGGCATCCCGGCTACGCGCAAGCGCGCGATCACAGTCGCATCATAATCGAAGACTTGATCGCGGTGCGCGGGCGAACCCCAGCGCGTCGGAATATTTTTCGTCGCGAGCAAATCCTTTGCGCCGTAGGGCACGCCCCACAGTGGCGAAGCCAAGCGCTCACCCGCCTTGACCGCACGATCCGCGCGCCGCGCCTGTTTGAGCGCGCGGTCACGCGTCAATTCGGCAAGCGCGTTGTAGCGGGGGCCACATTCTGCCAGCCGCGCCAGAAAGAGCGTCGTCAATTCCACCGACGAAATTTTGCGCGTCCGCACCCAGCGACCCAGTTCGGTTGCCGTTTTGAAAAACAATTCGCTCATCTGTTCCTCATTTGCCCTCTTGAAAATTGGGGCGCATTACAACGTCATCACCACTTGATCGTACTGATTCAACTCGCGGTACAACGCATCGAGTTGTGCCTGACTTGTCGCCACAATCGTCGCCGTCACGGCGAGATAGCGCCCGCCCGCGCTGTGCCGGCTCTGCACCGCCGCATCCGGCATTTCGGGCGCGTGCCGGCGAATGATCGCGACCACGTTCGACACAAAGTCTTCGGTATGATTGCCGATGGCTTTGACCGGAAACGGGCACGGAAAATCTAACAAGGGTTTGGCGGAACGTTCCATGTAGTCCTTCTCACTTAACGAATACTCTGCAAAATCGGGCGCAAGCCGTTGAAGAAAAATTCGACGGCAATCGTCATCACGATCAAGCCCATGACGCGCAACAGAATCTTGTTGCCGCTGGGCCCCAAAATGTGCATCACACGACGCGCGCCGATGAGAAACAAAAACGCGATCAGCAACACCGCCGTCAACGCCAGCAACAGCGCGGCTTGTTTCTCCAGCGATCCCGCCGCTTCGTTCATCAGCACGATCACCGTCGCCATCGCGCCGGGTCCGGCGATCAGCGGAATCCCAATCGGCGTGATGGCAATGTCTTCGATGTACTCGCTCACCGATTGCGTGTCGGATTTGGTGCGCGTGAGCCGCGCTTCGAGCATTTCGTAACCCATGATAAAAAAAATAATGCCGCCGACGACGCGCAAACTATGCACCGAAATGCCAAAGAACTCGAACAGAAAACGCCCGGTGAGCGCAAAGATCATCAGCGCGATCCATGCCGTCAGCGTGGCGCGCAACGCCACACGCCGCGACTCGTGGTGCGACAACTTGGCGGTCATCGAAACGTACACCGGCAACGCGCCAATCGGATCGATGATCGTAAAGAGCGAGATAAACGAGAGCAAGCCAAATTGCAAAGGCAGTGTGATCATACGCGCTTCTTTCAAGATGCGCCGATTATATGCGCGCGCTTGCGCGGGGTCAAGTGGGGACGCACGCCACGCGTTTGGTCAAAGCCCCGCCCTCGTGTATAATTCCGGCGTTCGTAAAATTTTGGCGCGAATTTTTCCCTTAGGTAACTACAATGCCAGCACTAGACCTGCGCGAACTCGCGCGCCCGTTTGGAATCGAACTGACCGACGCGCAACTCGCAGCGTTTGAAATGCTGTACCACGAGTTGCTCGCGTGGAACACGCGCGTCAACCTCACGGCGATCACGGAGCGTGAGCAAGTGATCGTCAAGCATTTTCTCGATGCGCTGTCGGTTGCGCCGCACCTACCGCGCACGGGATCGCCGCGCGTGATTGATGTAGGCACGGGCGCGGGCTTGCCGGGCATTCCGCTCAAAATTGCCTTGCCGCACCTGCGGCTAACGCTCGTCGAAACAACCGGCAAAAAAGTGGAATTTCTCCAGCACGCGATCACACAACTCGCGTTGCGCGACACGCTGGCGATCCAAGCGCGCGCCGAAGACCTGGGTCACGAGCCGACACAGCGCGCGCAGTACGATGCGGCGACCGCGCGCGCCGTTGCCAATCTCGCCACCCTGCTCGAATACACGCTCCCGTTTGTGCGCGTCGGCGGCATCTTCATCGCGCAAAAAGGGATCGCAGTGACGGACGAGCTCGCCGCCGCTACGCGCGCGCTCGCCGTGTTGGGAGGACGCGTGCGCGAGATCGTGCCCGTGCAACTGCCGGGCTTGGAGCCGCGCCACCTCATCCTCATCGAAAAAATCGCGGCGACGCCGGCGAGTTATCCGCGCCGCGCCGGCACGCCGACGCGCAAACCGTTATAAGCGCAAAACGGGGCTGGGTTACGCGCCCAGCCCCGTTCGCTTTACTCCAAAATTTCCCCGTCGCACACGTGCCACACCCGCGCCCGTTCGATCAAGTCCGGCGAAAAATCAGCGAGGTCGGTCGTCGTGATGATCGCTTGCGCCGCATCCATCACGGCTTGCGCGAGCGCGGCACGGCGCGGCGCATCCAACTCGGACATGACATCATCGAGCAGCAGCACCGGGTCTTCGCCGGTTTCGGCGCGCATCAACGCCACCTCCGCCAATTTGAGCGACAGCGCAATCGTGCGCCCCTGCCCACGCGACGCATACGTGATCGCGTCCACCATTTGCCCGTCCGCCGCGCGTTCGATCATAAACCGCAGATCATCGCGATGCGGACCCACGAGCGTCGTCGCCGCGCCGAGTTCGCGCGGGCGCATCGCTTCGATCTCGTGCGCGAAGCGACGCGCGATCCCGGCGATGCGCAACTCCTTACCCACCGCCGTCGGCGCGACATTCTCCGGCGGCACGCTGGGTTGGTACGCCAAGCGCAATATCTCGCGCTGATCCGTCAGGCGCGGGTGAATGTCGGCGATCAAGTTGTTGTAGCGTTCAACCGTTTCGGTGCGGCGCGCGATGACATACGTGCCCGCTTCGATCAACTGGCGATCCCAGATCGCCAACTCGTGCGGATCAACCGCGCGCTCGCGAAATTCGCGCAACAAACTGTTGCGTTGCTCCAAAACCTGGTTGTACCGCAAAAGCGTGCGCCCGTAGCGCGGATCGATCTGCGACAGTGTGATGTCGAGATAGCGGCGGCGATGGCTGGGCGAGCCAAACACGAGATCGAGATCTTCCGGCAAAAACAGGACGACCGTCAATTCGCCGAGCAGATCGAGCGCGCGCTTGGGCGCGCCGTTGACCTTGATGCGCTTGGTCACGCGCCCGTTCGGTTTGCGCGCCGCGTCCGCTTCGCCGGCGGGCGCAGAGTTTTTTTCTTCCGCCGGCAACAGCACGATTTCGATCTGGGTGCGCGCGCCGTTGCCCCGTTCGAGATCTGTTTCCACGCGCGCAAACGGGATCGGCTCGACGGTTGCGCCCCAGCGGATCAACTCACGGTCCGAGCCGGCATGCGCGGAGCGCGAAGTCGCCAAATAGAAAATCGCTTCGAGCAAACTGGTTTTGCCGCAGGCGTTATTGCCATGCAACAAGGTTACGCCCGGCGTTAAATCGAGTTCGAGGCGCGCATAATTTCGAAAATGGGTGAGCGCGAGACGCGTGAGCCACATTCAAACTTCTCCAAGTTACGCACTACGTCATACGCACTACGCACTACGTATTACGTATGACGTAGTGCGTATGACGTATGACGGGAAACATTCTATTCCGATTGCGCGCAAAATCAAATTGCGTCGAGGTTTGCCGCATGGTATAATCGAACGCGTTGGGCGTTGCTGTTAGCGCGCCAGCGATCAAATGAAAATCAACGGGGCGCGGACAAGCGGGGACGAGCACGATTCTTTTGTCCGTGTCCTCTTTTCGGGAGAGTTACGATGGAACGCGTTCGCTCTGCCGCGCCGCGCGGCAGTTATCGGTACTTGAATCTCGTGACCGGCATTTTTGTCACGTGCTTGATCGTGTCCAACATCATCACCGTCAAGATCGTTGCCGTGGGACCGGTCATTCTCTCCGCCGCAATTACGATCTTTCCGATCAGTTATATCTTTGGCGATATTCTCACCGAGGTCTATGGCTATGCGCGTTCGCGCCAGATCATTTGGACGGGCTTTGCGTGCAACGCGCTCGCCGTGCTCGCGATCCAAATTGGCGCGTCGTTGCCCGCCGCGTCGTTTTGGGAAGGACAAGCCGCGTACGAACAAATCCTGGGGTACGCGCCGCGTTTGTTGTTCGCCTCGTTCGTCGCGTACCTCATCGGCGAGTTTGTCAATTCGTTCGCGCTCGCCAAATTGAAAATCCTGACCCGGGGCAAACAACTGTGGCTCCGCACGATCAGTAGCACGCTGGTCGGCGAGGGCTTGGACACCGCCCTATTCACGCTGATCGCGTTCACCGGCACGCTGACGTTCGGCGAAATGCTCAACATCAGCGCGACCGAGTGGTTTCTCAAATGTCTGTACGAAGTGCTCGCCACGCCGCTGACATACGCGATAGTCAATTTCCTCAAGCGGACCGAACACGAAGATTATTACGATTACCAAACCGACTTTAACCCGTTTCGTTTGGAGGCAGGATGAAAATTTACGACATCTCCGTGCCCATCGCGCCGACGATGCCGACGTACCCCGGCGATCCGCCGGTTGCCATTGTGCCGCAACTCGAAATCGCGCGCGGCGACGCGGCGAACGTTTCGCACCTCGCGCTGGGCAATCACACCGGCACGCATTTCGACCCGCCGTTACATTTCATTCCCGGCGGCAAGCCGGTGGATCAACTCGATCTGCAAACGCTCTGCGGACGCGCGCGCGTGATTGATTTCACGCGCGTCCAGCGCGAGATCACGGCGGCGGATTTGGCGCGGGCGCGCATTCCGCGCAATGTGACGCGAGTGCTCTTCAAAACGTCGAGTTCGCGGATGTGGGCGCGCGCGGGGTTTCAGAAAAATTTTGTCGGCGTGGCGTGGGACGCGGCAGAGTGGATCGTCGCGCGTGGCATTCAACTCGTCGGCGTGGACTATCTCAGCGTCGAAACATTCGGCGCGCCCGAAGCGCGCACACACGCGACGCTACTGGGCGCGGGCGTGATCATCGTCGAGGGGCTGAACCTTGCCGCGATTCAGCCGGGGACGTACACGTTTATCGGCTTGCCGCTGAAAATTCAAAACGGCGACGGCGCACCCGGTCGCGCGATCTTGATGCGTTGAGCAAAACCCAACCGGCCGGTCAAGCGCCATATTCTCCGCCGTGCGGCTTGATCACGTTCTCGCTTTGTGGGCATCCATGTATGCCCGCAGCAACGCGTTAATGCGCGTTTGATACCCCTGCCCCAAATCCTTGAACCATTCCAGCACATCTCTGTCTACGCGCAGGGTAACTTGGGCTTTGGGGGGTAGCGGTTTCAGCCCATTCCGAACGACAGCTTTTGCGAACATCTGCGGCGCGATTTCGGGAATATCGGAAAGGTCAATGTCCTTTTCCTTTTGCGCGGCGAGTCGCGCCCAGTTGGTTTGTGATTTGCTCAACGTACGAGGCTTCTTCATACTTGGTTGCCTTTCTAGCCGAAATGAGGCGAATCTTTTCTCCGCGCTCGGTATGAGCGACAGCGAGCATGTGCCCTTTGAGCAATCCGACTGTGATGTATCGCGCTTCGCCATAACCGACACGATTATCTTCCACCGTGAGGATATAGCCCTCAAACAGAGAAGGCACATCTCGAAAATCAATGCCATGCCGACGGATATTGGTTTGCCGTTTATCTTCGTCCCACTCGAATTGCATCGTTCTTATTGTAGTTACAAAATGTAGTTACGTCAAGGATGAATCACCGCGCCCTCGTTTTGATCGAGCAGATCGAGAAACGCTTGAACAATGCGCGGATCGAAATGCAAGCCAGCTTGCGCGCGAATATACTCGCGCACTTTTTCTTCGCGCCAAGCCGCGCGGTACGGGCGGTCGGAGCGCAACGCATCCCACACATCCACCACCGCAAAGATGCGCGCCGCTAGCGGAATCTGTTCCCCTTTCAAGCCGCGCGGATAGCCGGAGCCGTCCCATTTTTCGTGGTGATTGTACGGAATCTCGACGGCTTGGCGCAGGTACGTAATCGGCGCGAGCAATTCGTACGCATAAACCGGATGGCGGCGCATGATTTCCCACTCGCCCGGCGTCAGTTGCGCCGGCTTGAGCAAGACACTATCGGGAATCCCCATCTTGCCGATGTCGTGCAACAACGCACCGCGCCGAATATGCAACAATTCCGGTTCGCCGATCCCTACGATTTGCGCCAGCCGCAGTGTCAACGCGGTAACGCGTTGCGTGTGCCCCTCGGTTTCCTGATCGCGCAGATCGAGCGCGCGCGACCACCCTTCCAGCGTCGTGTCGTACGCCAGCGCGAGTTCAGCGTTCGAGCGTTGCAAACTTTCAAACAGCGTGGCGTTATCAATCGCAATCGCCGCTTGCCCGGCAAGCATCTCTAAAAAATTGAGCCAATCCTTGTCCGGTTCCAACGCGGTGCGATGGAAAACCTCAAGCACGCCTTTGACCACCCCCTTGGCGATCAACGGTGTGCCGTAATACGCCACGAAATTTTCGTCGCGCAACCACATTCGCGTGACCGCCGTATCGAGCGGCAACAGATTGGGCACAGCAACCGTACGGCGTTCCAACACCGCCCGCCCCGCAAACCCTTCGCCCACGCGCACGGCAGAACGCGCCGCGCCGCTCGAACGAAAGCCGCGCGCCGACGCGCCTTCCAGAGTTTGCGTGTGCGGATTGAGCAACAACACGCTCGCGGCGTCAATGCCGAGTTGCGTCGTCACCTGGGCGAGCAAAATGTCAAGCGTGACACGCAGATCGAGACTGGCGGAAATCGCCAGGTCAATCGCGCGCAACGCGGACAAGCGTTCGAGTTGGCGGCGCGTTTGCGCTTCGGCAAAGCGGCGCGCTTGGCGCACCTGCGCTTCGCGGATTTCGCGCTCGATGGCGACGACCAGCCGCGCCAAATTATCTTTCATGATATAATCGTGCGCGCCGGCTTTCATCGAAGCGACCGCAATATCTTCGCCGATACTGCCGGAAACGATGATAAACGGCAAGTCTATGCCGCGTTCTTTCATCAAGGTCAGCGCGGCGGGCGCGCTAAATTGCGGCATCGAATAATCGGCAATGATCGCATCCCAGGGTTGGCGCTCCAAAGCGGCGCTCATCGCGCGCGCGGTATCCACGCGTTCGAACTGCGGCGCATAGTCGCCGCGTTGCAACGCGCGCACGATCAAGAGCGCATCATCCTCCGAGTCTTCGACGAGCAATACCTGTAGCGGCACGTTCATTGCTTACTCCTCACCCTGACAATTCGTTCAGTTCGAGCCAATACAAACCCAGTTGCCCAATGGCATAGAGAAATTGATCGTAATCTACCGGTTTGCGAATGTAACTGTTCGCGCCCAACGCGTAACTGGCGAGAATATCCTGTTCTTCCTTTGACGAGGTGAGCACGACCACGGGCAACAATTTGGTGCGCGCGTCGGCGCGAATGTGCCGCAACACTTGCAAGCCGTCCATGCGCGGCAATTTCAGATCGAGCAAAATGACCGTCGGCAACTCGCCGGGTTCGTCCGCTACGTGCGCCTTCGTCAGCTGCAAATAGTCTAACGCTTCGACGCCATCGCGCGCCACGAACACGGGATTCGCAATGTGATTTTTCTTAAAGGCGCGCAATGCCAACGCCGCGTCGTCGGGATTGTCCTCCACGAGCAAAATACTTTTCTGCGTCACAGCCATCTCCTCGCCCCCGGTTAGCCCAGCGTAAAATAAAATGTCGCGCCGCGTTCGACCTCGCTATGCGCCCACACGCGCCCGCCGTGCCGATGCACGATGCGTTGCACCGTCGCCAAGCCGATGCCCGTGCCGGGAAAATCGGTGGGCGAGTGCAGACGTTGAAACGCGCCGAACAACTTGGCGGCGTATGCCATATCGAAACCGGCACCATCGTCGCGCACGAAAAACACGGTTTCGCCGGTATCTTGCGTCATCGTCCCGAACTCGATGTGCGCGCGCGGATGGTGCGCCGTAAATTTCCAAGCATTGCCCAGCAAGTTTTCGAGCGCGATGTGTAGCAAGCGCGCGTCGCCTTCGACGCGCAAACCTTCACCCAGCACGAACTCGACCACGCGCGTCGGTTGCGCTTTGGTCAATTCGCCGGCAATACCGCGCGCCAACACGCTCAGGTCAACCGAACTGCGTCGCATTTCGGAACGCGTGACGCGCGCCAGGGTCAGCATTTCGTCAATCAAATTGCTCATGCGGTGCGTCGCCGCGCGGATGCGCTCCAGATAATGTTTGCCTTCCGCCGCCAAGTCCGCCGCATAATCTTCGAGCAACGCCTGGCTAAAGCCGTCAATCGTTCGCAGGGGCGCACGCAGATCATGCGAAACCGAATAGGAAAAGGATTCGAGCTCCTTGTTCGTGGCTTCGAGTTGCGCTGTGCGTTCGGCGACGCGCCGTTCGAGTTCCGTGTTCAACTGCCGAATTTCGCTTTCGACGCGCTTGCGCTCGGTAATGTCTTCCACGACGGCAATGTGATAGTGCGGCTCTTCGCCCGCGCCCCACATCGGCGACACGCTGAGATTGACCCAGACGAGCGAGCCGTTGCGATGGAGGTACCGTTTTTCCATCGTGAACGAGTGAATTTTGCCGGCGAGCAAGTCTTGCATCAAATCCAAATCGGGTTGCAAATCGGCGGGATAGGTAATGTCCTGAAATGTCTTGCCCAACATTTCGGCTTGGGTATAGCCCACGATGTCACAGTGGCGTTGGTTGACGGCGACGTATTTGCCGGTGCGCGAAACAACCTGGGCGACGCCGACCGCGGCTTGTTCAAAGATCACACGAAACCGCGCTTCGCTCTCGCGCAACGCTTGCTCCGCGCGCCTGTGCTCGGTGACGTCGCGGACGATGGATTGCATCCGCCCGTCGGGCAGTAGCTTGCCGCGAATTTCGACCGGCACGCGCGTGCCATCCTTTTTCACCAAGAGTCGTTCGCTCGTGATCGTTTTGCCGGCGCGCAGTTCCGCCCAGCGCACGGGGGTGATGGCTTGCTCTTCCGGCGCAATCACATCGTAGACCGTCAGACGCAATAATTCGGCTTGGGTGTACCCCAGCATCTCACACGCGGCGCGATTGGCAAGCAAGTACTTGCCCTGCGCGTCGGCAAGGAAAATGCCGTCGGCGGCTTGTTCGAGCAACTCGCGGTACTGCGCCAGCATCGCTTGGTGCGCGGCGCGCGTGCGTAACGCCGTGATGCCATACGCGAGATCGTCGGCTAACTCGGACAAGAGTTTCACTTCGTCTTCGGCGAACGCGTCCGGCGCGGCGGCGTAAATGTTCAACGCGCCAAACGTTTGGTCGTCCGCGCGCAAGGGCAAGGCGATGGACGAGGCAAACCCATGCTGAGTCGCCGCCGCGCGCCAGGGCGCAAAGTCTGGCGCGGTTGGAATATGATGCGCGATCACCGCTTTGCCGGTACGAATCGCCGTGCCGGTGGGACCGTGCCCGCGTTCGTCGTCCGCCCACGTAATCTGCGCCTGCTCCAAGTAGCCGTCGTCGAATCCTTGGTGCGCCACGACGCGCACCGTGCACACCGCGTCCGTTTCAGCGTAGCCCACCCAAGCCATCCGATACCCACCCAGGCGAATCAACACGCCGCAAATCGCATCCAGGAGTTGGGGTTCGTCGCCGATTCGCACTAACAGTTGGTTGCATTCGCTGATCGTGCGGAGCGCACGATTGAGGCGCGCCAGGTGCGCTTCCGCGCGCACGCGTTCGCGCACGTCGCGCGTGACACCAAGCACGGTCGTCACGCGCCCGGCGGCGTCGGTCAGCAAAGTGGTGACAACTTCGGTGGGAATGATCGTACCGTCGCGGTGGGGTTGATCGATCCGATGCGTTTGCACACGCACCGATTCGTCGCCCACGCCCAAAGCGGCAATGCGCGCCGGCAAACTCGCGGCGACGAGTTGCGCGGATTCGGGCGTCAGCGCGGCGTCCATCGGCTGGGCGATCACTTGGGCGGGGGTGTATCCGCGCAGGCGTTCGACAGAGGGACTAACGTAGGTGAATTTGCCGGTGGCAAGATCGAGCAACCAGATCACGTCGCCGGTATTTTCGGAGATGAGGCGATAGCGTTCTTCGCTGGCGCGGAGCGCGGCTTCGGTCACGCCGCGCGCGTGCAGTTCGCGGCGCAGGAGCAGGTAGATCAACAATGTGCTCAGTCCGACAAATGCCCAGCCCTTGTACGTTTGAAGCAGGGTTAGCATTTGGCGATCTCCGACCGACACCGCGAGCGCCTGATCGGAAAAGAGAATCCACACCCCGCTGATTAGGAGGTAAACGCCGGCAATTCGGATGGCGCTGGTTTGCGCGTTCTGCATAAAATTTTTCCCTGTCGCGTTACTCGTTCACGTTCCATCTACTTTTATTCTACCGTGTCTACCGCCGGGTGTCAAAGCATCGCGCGCGCTAGAGCGTGGGCGTCAGCTTGTCCTGATACATCCGCGCATCGGCGGCGCGCATCACTGCCGCCAGCGATGCGCCCGCCGCGCCGGTCGCCGCGCCCAACGCAAGACTGGGCGCGGTGGCATCCGTCAATTGGGCGCGCACGCGTTGCAACAGGTCTTGGGCAACCTCGGCGTCGGTGTTAGGCAACAGCACGGCAAACTCGTCGCCGCCGATACGCGCCACCACATCTTCCGCCCGAAACGTCTCACGCAAAATGCGCGCGGCGCGGCGCAACAAGGCGTCACCCGCCGCGTGCCCCAAGTGATCATTCGTGCGTTTCATATCGTTCACATCTACCATCACGATACTGATGGGGAATTGGCGGCTGTGCTCAAAGCGCGCCACCTGGTCTTCCCAATAAGCGCGATTGCACAAGCCGGTCAGCGCGTCGTGCGTGCTGAGGTAGCGCAATTCCGCCTCGATGCGTTTGCGCTCGGTCACGTCGCGCGCGATGTGAAACGTGCCACTCACCGTACCATTTTCGTAGAGGATGCGCCCGCGAATTTCCAGCCACAATTCCTGCCCCGCGCGGTTGACCACCTTGAGTTCGATCTGTTCGACGCCGTCGCCGCGCAAAATTTGGGATACGGCTTGCGCCGCCGCCGCGCAGTCGTCCGGCACAATAAATTCGAGCGGACTGCGCCCAAGTAACTCGGCGGCAGTGTAACCGAGCACGTGGCAGGTCGTTTGGTTCGCCAAAGTTATTTTGCCGGCGGCGTCCAGCGTGAAAATCAAATCGTTCGCTTGCTCAATGTACATCCGCCATCGTTCCTCGCTCGCGCGCAACGCCGCCTCGGCGTGGTGCCGCTCTTGCAATTCGTGTTGCATCGCGGCGAAGAGTTGCGCGTTGTCAATCGCCACGGCGGCGGTGGCGGCAAGCGATTCGACCAACATTTGATCTGCCAGATCGAAGCGATTGGCTTGCGAATCACCCAGTTGCAAAACGCCGACGATTTCTCGGCGCACAAAAATCGGCACGACGAGAACCGCGCGAAATATTTGCCCGGAGGGTGAAACAATCTCACGCCAATAGCGCGGATCCGCCGGCGCATCGGCAATCAGTTGGCTTTCGCCGCACTCAATCACCCAGCCCACAATGCCCTTGCCGCGCGGAATCCGCCTGCCGAGAATCACCTCATGATCGGGTCCTACCGCCTGCCGACAAACCATGTCACCGGTCGCCGCATCAATCATCCAGAACGACGCGCCGCGCGCGCCGATCAGCAAACACATTTCTTCGAGTGTGCGCAACAGCAATTGTCCGAGATCGAGCGTACTGCCCAATTGCCGCGCCGCACGCACGAGCAAATCCAGTTCATGGTTGCGGCGTGCCAGCGTCGCTTCGATCTGTTTGCGCTCGGTAATGTCCGTGATCACGCACAGCACTTGGTCCGCCGTGCCGTCCGCGTTGAGAATCGGACGTTTGACGACTTGTTGCCAGCGCTGTGCGCCGCTCGCCGATTTGGCGGATTCTTCGGGGATAAACAATTCCTGCCGCGAATCCATCACCTCCAAGTCCTCGCGCAGAAAACGCTCCACACTCGCGGGATCGTGATAAAGTTCGACAAGCCGTTTCCCGACCACCGCCTCCACCGGCAAGTGCATCGCATCGGCAAGCGTTTGGTTCACGAACACCAAACGACCCGCGCGATCATGCACCGAAATATAACTGGGGTTGGTATCCATTACCTGGCGCAAGAACGTGTTCTGGCGTTCGAGCGCGCTGTGCGCTTGCGCCGTTTTTTTCGGCGCGCGTTTTTTTCCAGCCGCCGGTTTTCGCTTCAACATTTTCTTTTTTCCGCTCTCGCTACCTTTACCAAAATGATCTGGGTGGGACAAGAAAACGCCAACTCAAAGCGAGTCGGCGTTGGCAAAATTGTTGGCAGGTTGGAGTTGGAAGAATCTGGAATAGTGAAACGCACAGCCCCGCTTGTTTTTTATATTATAGCACAAAAGCCGGCGGCACTCGTGCCAAAATTATTCCAAAATTATTCGCTGCCGCGCATCAAGCGAAATGATGTCTCGCGCAGCGTTTCGGCGACGAGCGCCACCGCCGCGTCTACGTCCGCGCACGTGATGCCATCGTGCGTCACCGCGCGCAAACGCGTCGCGCCACTCCCGCCGATCAACACGCCGGCGCGCGCCAACCGTTCGGCGAGTTGCGCGGCGGTTTCGCCGGTCGTTACATCGAAAAAGACAATGTTCGTTTTCACGCGCGCCGGTTCGAGCGCGATCCCAGGAATCTGGGCAAGCCCTTCGGCGAGGCGGCGCGCGTTCGCGTGATCGTCCGCCAGCCGCTCCACCATCGTGTCCAGCGCGACGATGCCGGCGGCGGCGAGAATTCCGGCTTGGCGCATTCCGCCGCCCACCATTTTGCGCTGGCGGCGGGCGGCGGCGATGAAATCGCGCGCGCCGCACACCAACGAGCCGACCGGCGCGCTCAATCCTTTCGACAAGCAAAACGAAATCGAATCGGCGGACTGCGCGAATTCACGGACGGGCACGCCCAGCGCGACGGCGGCATTAAAGATGCGCGCGCCGTCAATGTGAATTTTCAAGTCGTGCGCGCGCGCCAGCTCGAACACCGCGCGATGATAGTCGAGCGAGAGCGGCGAGCCGTAGCAGGCGTTGTGCGTATTTTCCAGCGCGATCAAACGCGTACGGGGCCAATGCACATTGTCGCCGCGAATCGCGTCGCGCAACGCGTCGAGCGCGAGCGTGCCGTCCGGCTGGTTCGGCACGGTGCGCGGCTGAATCCCGCCGAGCGCCGCCATTCCGCCAACTTCGTTGATGAACATGTGCGCCTTGTCGCCGACGATCACTTCGTCGCCGCGCGCGCAATGGGTGAGGAGCGCGATGAGGTTGCCCATCGTACCGCTCGCGGTGAATAACGCGGCGGGTTTGCCGGTGCGCTCCGCCGCCATTTCTTCAAGCCGATTGATCGTGGGGTCTTCGCCCATCACATCGTCGCCGACCTCGGCGTTCGCCATCGCCGCGCGCATCGCCGGCGTGGGCACAGTTACGGTGTCGCTTCGCAAATCAATTCGTTTCAATTCGGTTACTCCTGAAGTAGTTGGGTAGTTGGATAGTTGGATAGTTGGGTGGTTGGGTGGTTCAGTAGTTAGATAGTTTGTTGGTTGGGTGGTTCAGTAGTTAGATAGTTTGTTGGTTGGTGAATCCAACTAACAAACCAACAAACTACTCAACTACTCAACTATCCAACTACCCAACTACTCAACTACTCAACTACTCAACTACCCAACTAACAAACTAACAAACTCACTTCCACGTCGCATTGATCGCCGCAATCCAATCGGCAATCGCCGCGCGCGAATTGGTTTTCTGCTCGATGTGAATAAATTTGCCGGTGTAATTCGTCGCCGGCAGTTCGCACACTTGCGCCGCAGGGACGTTGTTGAGCAAACGCCCTTGCACGTTCGTCGTCGCGTAGAGATTGCACGGCGGATTTTCGCCGAACACGGTCGCGATCATTTTCGGCTGTTGCTTGGCGAAATTGTCGCGCAGCGTCACGATCTTGTCGCCGGGTTTCGGCGCGACCTGGACGCCATAACTCAGGAACGCGTCCACGCCAACACAACTCGTCGCGCCCATGCCGTGAAACTGAATCGCGCTCCACTCCTTGTCTTTGTAAAACTCGTTCAACGCATCGGTCGCCGCAAAGAAAATATCCTTGACGTTGTGCGCCGCGTCCGCTTCGCCCTCGCCGGTGCCGGGTTGGCACGTCGTGCGTTCCTTGTTCGCATCGCGGTGCGAGCCGGCGAGCGCGTAACTGCGCGCGTTGACGCCCTTGAACACGGCAATCGCTTGCGCCTCGGTCGCCAAGTCCGCGAGCGGATGCGGCGCTTGGATGCTCAACTCGCGCGTCGCTTTGGGGTTGACGATGAACGTGCCCCACGCACGATCAATCGTGCCGTTCGCGTTCTCGTCCAAAATTTCGAGCGCGACGCAATAACTGGCATTGTTCTGTTTGTCGGTGAACGTGGCGACGGAATAAATTTTCGCCATACTCGCGGGGAGCGCAATGTCGTCGCATTTGCCGGCGAGCATCTGCGTTGCGACTTGCTTGAAATCGCCGGCGAGATTTGCCGGCGGCGCGACGTAGCCCTGCGTATCGCGGCGCGGCATTTTAGCGAGCACGCACGCGATCAATTCTTCGAGCGCGTTGGTTTTCGCGCACACGGCGTTCGGCGCGAACGTGGGTGCGGGCGCGGGCGACACAACCGCAACCGGCGTCGGCGTGACGGCGCGCGTCGCAGTCGGTGCGAGCGTCGGCGGCACCGGCGTAGCGGTCGGTGGAATCGGCGTGACGGTCGGCGTCGGCGCGCAGGC
>CAIKBD010000171.1 GCA_903825565.1 uncultured Anaerolineales bacterium
AAACCGGGTGAGCCAGCAAAGGGTCAAGGCAACTCACACTCCGTGTGAGTTGCCTTGTTTCATATTTAGGTTACCTGTAGTATAATATCTCCAAGATTAGGTTCGGTGACTTGCTTTCGAGAGACTATGCCGATTCAATGCCCCCGATGCGGATTCCATAACCCCGATCATGCAGTAGTCTGTAGCCAATGCGCCACCACGCTCGTCAAACTGTGTCCTAACTGCGGATTCGGGAACCCTGGCAACTTCAAATTCTGCGGCAACTGTGGCGCAAATTTGGACGCGCCCCCCACCCGTGCGCCCGGTGACGAAACGCGCCCACGCGTGCTTTCGCCCTTGCCCGAAACACTCGCGCACAAGATTGCCAGCGTCGGCAAACAGATCGAAGGCGAACGCCGCACGGTCACGGTGCTCTTTTCCGATCTCAAGGGCTATACCGCCATCGCCGAAAAACTCGATCCCGAAGATGTATACGGGATCATTGATAGTACGCTCAAAGCCTTCACCGAGGAAATTTACAAGCACGAAGGCACGCTCGACAAAGTTATGGGCGATGGTTTGATGGCGCTGTTCGGCGCGCCGGTGGCGCACGAAGACGATCCGGCGCGCGCCGTCCGCGCCGCGCTCGGGATGCAAGCCGCCCTGCGCCGCATCAATGCCGAGCTCGAAGCGCGCCTGGGCATCAGTCTCCAAGTTCGCATTGGCTTGAACACCGGCACGGTCGTCGTCGGCGGCATCGGCTCGGATTTACGCATGGAGTACACCGCGTTAGGCGACACCGTCAATGTTGCGTCGCGCTTGCAAACCGTTGCCGAACCAGGAACGATCCTCGTCAGTCGCTCGGTGTATGAATTCACCAAACCGCTGTTCGAGTTTCGCGAACTGGGTTCGATCCGCGTCAAGAACCGGACTGAACCGGTAGAAATCTTCGAGACCATCGCGCCAAAACAGATCGCCGGGCGTGTTCGCGGCGTGCCGGGCTTGTCCGCGCCAATGGTCGGGCGTCAGGCGGAATTTGCGCGCGTGCGCCACGTTGTAGATGATCTCATTACCCATCGCGCCGGGCGCGTCGTTTTGGTCACCGGCAACGCCGGTATCGGCAAATCGCGCTTGACGAGCGAACTAAAAACTCACCTCGCCGGCAAATGGGTCAACGCCCACGAAGGCGCGTGCGTATCGTACGGGCAACCCGCCTACGGCATCTTTCTGCAAATCCTCAAGTCCGTGTTCAAAATCGGCGAGAACGAATCCGAAGAAATGATGCGCGAAAAAATCGAGCGCACCATTCAAGCTCTCTTGCCCACGCAGACCGCCACGCCGACCATCCTGCCGTACATCGAACATCTTTTTTCGATCCGCGTCTTTGAAAAAGACATGGCGGCGCGCATCCGTCACCTCGCGCCGGCGCAATTGCAAGAGCAAACCTTTATCGCCATCCGCGATTTGCTTGTCACCTTCGCCCAAATCAAACCGTTGATCTTGATCTTTGAAGATATTCACTGGATTGACGCGCTTTCGCTGGAACTGTTGCTCTTTTTGCTCACCGCCGTCGAATCCGCGCCGCTTTTGATCTATTGCAACTCGCGTCCGGCGGAAGGCGTTGCCGTCGAACTCCTCACCAAGCGTGCAAGCGAATTCGACCCGGCGCATTTCGTCCACCTGCCGCTCCAGCCCTTGTCGCATGCCGACAGCGTCGCGCTGATTGACTTGCTCTTGACGATTCACGAATTGCCGGAAACATTACACCAAGTCATTCCCCAACGCGCTGAAGGCAACCCGTTCTATCTTGAAGAAATAGTACGGATGTTGATTGATCGCGGTATCATTCAACGCGTCAACGAGCATTGGGCGATGACGCCGGACGCTGACCTGGAGCACCTCCAAGTGCCGACGACGCTCGAGGGTTTGATTCTCGCGCGTGTGGATCACCTCGGCGAGGGCGCACGGCAAGCCGTTCAGTGCGCCGCTGTCATCGGGCGCAACTTTTCGTTGCGCTTGCTCAGTAGCGTGATCGAAAGCGCGCGCAACTTGGACGACGACCTCCAAGAATTGGAAGAGCGTCAACTGGTTAGCCGGCTTGCCAGCGACGACGAATTGGAGTATCGCTTCAATCACGTCTTGTTGCAAGATACAATTTACAACAGTCTCTTGCTCCGCCGCCGCGAGTACCTGCATCACAAAATCGGCGTGAGCGTCGAAAACTTGTTCCGCGAGCATCTCGAAGATCATCTCGAAGAACTCGCGTTTCACTACGCCGAAAGTAAGGACACCGATCGGGCATTGCCGTATCTGATTCGTGCGGGCAAGCGCGCGGAAGATCGCTTTGCGAACGAGCAAGCCCTGAAGCACTATCGCCTTGCCGCCGATTTTCTCGCGCGCGCCAACGCCAACCTAGAGCAAAAAATCAAAGTGTATGCCGGGTTGGGCGCCGTGCAAACATTCACCGGCGACTATCCCAATGCGACGACCTCGTACCTGATCGCGCTTGAACACATTCGCGCCGGTTCCAAATCCATCCAATCGGCACGCGACGGCGCAGAAACGATGCGCGCGCTGGGGCGTGTGTGCGAACGCCGTGGCGACTATACCGAAGCCCTCCGCTGGCTTGAGAATGCGCTCGCCGAACTGGAACCCGATCCCGATCCGCAATCCGCCGAACGCGTCCGCATTTTTAACGACCTGGGCTGGGTGCAGTACCGCCGCGGCGAATTCGAGCAAGCATACGAGTGGGGGATGCGCGCGTTGCGCGTTGTCGAAGGCACCGAGTATTTCAACGAGATGGCGTCTGCCTACAATCGCCTCGTTGCCATTTTCATCCGCAACGGCGACTGGGAACGCGCGAACGCCTACGCCGAAAAAGGTTTGCGCCTGCGCGAAATGATCGGCGACCTGCGCGGCGTCGCCAATTCGCACACGAACATCGGCGTGATCGCCTGGGAGCAAGGCAACTGGGTCAAGGCGCTCGACGCGTTGGAACGCTCGTTGGAAATCAAACAACGCATCGGCGACAGCGAAGGCATTTCGCGGCTCAACAACAACTTGTGCGAACTGTACCGCGAAAAGGGCGACTATGCGCGCGCCGCGGCACTGGGCGCACGCGCGTTACAAAACGCGGAAAAGATCAAAGACCGCAACAGCATTTGTCTCGCGCTGAACAACCAAGCGCACCTGGCGATCTTGCAAGCGCAGTTTGCGCGTGCGGTGGAGGATTTACAACGCAGTCGCACCACCGCCACACAAATTGGCTCAAAAGAAAAACTTGCCGAAGCCGAATGGCTCCGCGCCGAAGCGTACCTGGGTTTGGCGCAGTTAGATGATGCGCGCACCGCCGCCGAGCAAGCGTTCAAGATCGCTTCCGAAATCAAACGCAAACTGCTCGAAGGCAAAACATTGTGCACGCTGGGCAAAATCGCGCGCCGCCAAAATGAATTCGGCGTCGCCAACGATTTTCTGCGCCGGAGCATCGAAACGTTGGCGAAACTCAAAAGCCCGTTCGAGCTTGCCAAATCGCAAGTCGAACTTGCCCAGTTATTGCACGCGCAAGATCAAGCGGCTGAAGCGCGCGCCTTGCTCGAACAGGCGCTCGGCACATTTACCCGGCTCGGCGCGGAAGCCGAATGCCGCCGCGCGCACAGCGCGCTCGAACAATTAACCCCCGCTCCAGTTTCAAACGCGACAGGTTGATTATGAGACACAATCTCCGCAACATTCCATTTTTCAAAGATTTGGACGAGACCGTGCTGGAAGCCATTTCGCGCCGGCTGCAACGCGAGCATTATCACAAGGGCGCGGCGGTCTTTGTCGAAGATGATCCCGGCGATTGCATGTACATCATCGAAAGTGGTCAGGTCAAAATTGCCGTCGAGCGCGGGAGTCAAGAAAAAATCTTTAGTTACTTGGGACCTGGCAACTTTTTCGGTGAAATGGCGCTCTTGCTCGGCGAACGCCGGTCGGCAACCGCGCGCGTTGTCATTGACGCGGATGTGCTCGTTCTGCGCAAAAATGATTTCGACGAGTTGCTGGAAATCCATCCCCAGATCGCGTTGATGATGTCGCAAGAGTTGGGCCGCCGGCTCACGCGCTCGAATCAGACGCCGGTGTTGCGCGAAGAATTCAACATCGTCAGCGTGATGGGTACGGCAACGCCGATGTTGGCGCGTCACATCGCCCAGGTGACCGGCGAAGAGGTCTGCATTTTGGATCTCGGCGGTTTGGCGAACATTACGCTCGACGAGGCATCGCTCCGCAAAGCCAACGTGCATCTTTTGCATGGTGATTTGGTGCACGAGCCGGAAATGCTCGCCGCGCAACTTGCCCAATTGGTGGAAAAATATTACTGGGTGGCGCTCGCCGTCGCGCCGTACGAAACGCCGCTGACGCTCAAGGCGATGGAACTGGCGGATGTGACGGTGCAAATTGGCGAAAAGGAACCGGGTTGGGTCAAGAGTCTTGCACCGCGCGGTTTTTGGCGCGTAGACCCGAATGACAAGGCGATTCAGCGTTTGGCGCGGCGCATCACGCAACGCCTCGTCGGGCTAGCACTCTCGTCCGGCAATGCGCGCGGCATGGCGCATATTGGCGTGCTCCAAGTGCTCGAAGAAGAAGGCATCCCGATTGATATGATGGCGGCGACGAGCGCGGGTGCGATCTTTGGCGGGATGTATGCCGCTGGGCGCACCGTCGCCGAAATGCTGGATTTTGCGATCAATGTGCAACGCAAGTACAATTTTCTGACCGGGTTTCAGTTTTGGGATTTTCGCATTCCGCCCCGCGCTGGGCTAATTAAAGGCAACATGGTGTTGGGCTACCTCAACAAATGGGTGCTCAATAAAACGTTTGACGAATTAAATGTCCCGTTGTATATTATTGCCACTGACCTGATTTCCGGCGAAGAGATTGTGTTTGAAAAAGGTCCCGTCGCCGAGGCGATGCGCGCCAGCATGAGCGTTATTGGCATTTTAGAACCGGCGCAAGTGGCGGGACGTTTTCTCATTGATGGCGGTTCGGTCAATCCCGTGCCCACGCAACTGCTCGCCGATAAAGGCATCAGCATCATTCTCGCGAGCAACGTGATTCCCAGTCTCGAAGACCGCATCCATCGCCGCGAACTCAAACGCGAGGGCAAACTGCCCAACGTCGTCGGCATTGTCACGGGCGCGATGGAAATTATGGAAAGCGAAATTATCAAGTCGCGGATGGGACCGGTAGACGTGTTGATTCAACCGGACATTGCGCGGTACGGCACGATGGAGTACGACAAGGTTAACGATCTAGTTCAGCGCGGCATTGAGGCGGCACGCGCACAAATTCCAGCCATTCGCCAACGGCTCGCCCCGAATCCACGCAAACCTTTGCAACCCTAATCCATACGCTCGACGGGGGCATCGAAACGATGCAGGACACACTCCGCGCCATTCCCTTTCTCAGCAGTTTGACGGATCAGGAATTGACCGTCCTGACGCAACATGTGCGCCGCAAACATTACCACAAGGGCGCATCGGTCTTTCTTGCCGGTGAGCCGGATGATTGCATGTATCTCATCGAAAGCGGACTGGTCAAGATCGTCTCGCAAGATGAGCAACAAGAAAAATTCATCCTGTACTTGGGACCCGGCAATTTTTTCGGCGAAGGTGCGGCGCTCTTTGGCGGCAGTCATTCCGCCAGCGTGTATGTCGTCATTGATGCGACTTTGCTCCTGCTGTATCATGACGATCTGATGGAGTTGTTGCCGCAACACCCAGCCATGGCGCTGACAATTATCCGCGAACTCCACCAACGCCTGCGGGTTTCGTTGCGTGCGCCCATTCAATCAAAAGAACTGACGCTGATCACGACCCTGGGCGATGCTACGCCGATGCTGGCGCAACAACTCGCGCACGTTGCCGGCGAAGACGTTTTGCTCTTCGATCTCGGCGGGCAAGGCGAAACGTCCCTCGACGCGGTTCTACTCAACGAAGACCACGTGACGCTGGTGCACGCCGACGCCGCGCTGAATGGCGAAACCTTGCCGGAACGCCTGAGCCGGTTGATCAAACGTTATTACTGGATCGTGTTGTGGATTCCGCCGACGGAACACCCGCTCACGCTCAAGGCGATCAACCAAGCGGACTTGCGCGTGATTGTGGGCACGGCACTGGTGCATCAAGGGCAACGCCTGGCATCGGGTCAATGGATCGAAATCAGCGACGACCCCATTGCGATCCACCGCTTGGCGCGGCGGCTGGCGCGGCGGCAAGTGGGACTTGCCTTGTCGAGTGGCAACGCGCGCGGCATCGCACACATTGGCGTAATCAAAGCGTTGCACGAAAACAATATTCCGGTGGATATGATCGCCGGCACCAGCGCCGGCGCGCTGTTCGGCGCAATGTATGCGGCGGGGCAATCGCTCGCCGAGATGACCCGGTTTGCGTTGGGCGTGCCGCGCGAATACAACTTTATCACCGGGTTTCGCAATTGGGATTTTATTTTTCCGCCGCGCCTGGGTTTGATCAAAGGCGACATGTTGCTGAATCGCGTGCGCGAGTTGGTGGGCGACAAGACTTTTGAAGAGTTGCCAATCCCGCTCGCGGTTGTCGCCGCCGATTTGGTTTCGGGCGAGGAGATCGTCTTTGAACGTGGACCGCTCGCTGAGGCGCTCCGCGCCAGCATGAGTATGGGCGGCTTTCTCGAACCGGCACAGCACGATGGGCGGCTGTTGATTGACGGCGGCGCAGTGAACCCCGTGCCCACGCAACCGCTGGCGGCGCGCGGCATGAATCTCGTCATCGCCTCCAACGTCATCCCCACACTGAACGAGCGACTGCGTTGGCGACGGTCGCAACACGAGTGGCGGGTCGCCAATTTGCTCGACAGCATTTTGAACGAGCGCGAAATTATGGAAGGCGAAATCATTCGTGCGCGAATGCGCCCCGTAGACGTACTCATCCAGCCCGAGGTCGCGCACTATCACGTGCGCCAGTACGACAAAGCGCGAGAATTGATCCAAGCCGGCGAAGATGCGACGCAAACGCAAATCGCGTACATTCGCCAGTTGCTTGCGCCGCGCCCGCGCAAAGCAACCTCCGCGCCCCAGACGCCGGTTGCGTGATCCCATCCTGAATCTGTGAAAAGACAACGCGTGCTCATGAGTCAAACGAATCAATCACACACTGCCGAAGAATGGCAAGCCCAGGTCGCACACCTGGAACAACGCATCGCCGCTTTGGAAGCTTTGCAAGAAGTGGCGCTCATCTTTTCCTCCGAGCTTGAGCTTGGCCGCTTGCTCGCGCTGATCCTATCAAGTGCGGTAGACGTGATGCGCGGGAGTGCCGGCTCGTTGTTGCTGTATGATCCCCATACCCAGGAATTGGTATTTGAAGTGGTTCAAGGCGGCGGCGGCAAAGCCCTGCGCCGCAAACGGATTCGTAGCGACGAAGGCATCGCCGGCTGGGTCTTTACGCGCGGGCAACCGACGATTGTGCACGATACCGCCATTGACGAACGCCACCTCACGCGCATTGACGAAAACCTGCGCTTTCACACCGCCGCGATGGTCGCCGCGCCTTTGCTCCACAAGGGCAAGCCCATTGGCGTGCTCGAAGTGATCAACAAAAAAACCGGCGACCGCTTCGATCAAGACGACCGCGACTTGTTGATGGCGTTCGCCGCGCAGTCTGCCGTTGTGATCGAAAACGCGCGCTTGTTCCAACAAGTCGTCGCCGAACGTGATCGGATCCTCGCCGTCGAAGAAGAAGTGCGCCGCGAACTTGCCCGCGAATTGCACGATGGTCCGTCGCAACTCTTGTCGGCGATCATCATGGGCTTGAAGTTTCTCAAGCAAGTGATCGTGCGCCAACCCGACCGCACCGAAACCGAACTGGGCGAACTGGAACGGTTGTCCACCCAAGCCCTGCACCAAGTTCGCAATATGCTGTTCGACTTGCGTCCCGTCGCGCTCGAAACGCAAGGGTTGTGCGCCGCCCTCCGCATCTACGTCGAACGTCAGCGCGATACGAACCATGTCAACCTGCACCTCGATATTGATTCCCTCACCACGCGCTTTGCCCCCAAAGTCGAAGCCGCGCTTTTTTCGATTGTCCAGGAAGCCGTGGGCAATGCCAAAAAGCACGCGCAGGCGAAAAATATTTGGATCACTGCCCAGCAGACGCGCGACACCGTTACGCTCAACGTGCGCGACGATGGCCGCGGCTTTGATCTCTTGCGCGTGCAAGAAGCGTACGCGCAACGCGGCAACCTGGGTCTGTTGAACATGAAAGAGCGCGCCGAAATGTGCAACGCCAAGTTGATGATTGATTCCAAACCGGGCAAGGGCACTCTCGTCGCGCTCACGATGCCGCTCAACGAACCGCTGGCGCGTTCGGCGCGCCTGTTCAGTTGAGACATTCGGGGGTTTGGAGCGCACCGCCAAACCCCTTGTTTTTGAAATCACACCGGCGCGCTGGACGCCACCGCACTTGGTTTCTACGGATTGACGTGTCATCTGCGTTATGAAATATTCTTTACCCCGTTGGTTAGTTGGTTGGCTGGTCGGCGCGGCGCTCGCTTGCGGGCTGTCCGCCGCACTCGCGCCGCGTCTCGCCGCGCAAACGCCTGCCCCCAGCATCGTGCCCGTCGCCCTGACGCCCTTGCAACGCGATACCCCCGTCGAACTCACCGCGCTCACCCTCGACGCTGACGTGAGCGAAGTCAATGGGCACACAATCGTCACCGGCAACTCGACCTTCAAGTTGCACAACACGGATCGCGCCAACGATCTCCAAGTTGCCGTTGGGCTTCCAACTTGGGCGGGCGATCCGTACGCGTTCGATCCGGCGCGACTGGAACCGCTCAGTGTCAGTGTTGACGGCGTTAAAGTCAAAGCCCTGACGCCGGGCAAAGCCGAACTGAAAATCGGTAGCACGGTGCGCGCCGTGGATTGGTACACCTTTACCGTCGCCATTCCCAGCGACGACAAGAAAACCGTGCGCCTGGATTTTCAACAAGACCTGGGTGACGGTGCGCTGGCGCGCTTTACCTACGGCATGTTGCCGGCGGTCAACTGGAAAGGTAGCATCGGTAGCGCGCGCCTCACCGTTCGCTTTCCGGCAAACACGACGCTGGATCAAGTCGTCGAGTCCGACCCGACGAACCCGGAATTTGACGGACAAAGTTTAACGTGGCGTTTCACAACCAAAGAGCCGCCGACCAATCCCACCCTCACGATTTTGCGTCCGTCGGTGTGGAACGATCTGCAAGCCAAACGGCGCGCCGCGCAAGCCAATCCCAATGACGCCAATGCGCGCCTCGCGCTCGGCGAACTGTTACGCCAACTCGCGCAGTTTTCTTCCGCGCGCCGCGACAGTTTCGCGCTTCAAGCCATCGCCGAATTGGAAACTGCCGTGCGCCTGAACCCGAACAGTCGCAACGCGCGCCAAGCCCTCGCCACGCTGTACGAAGCGCGCGCGGGCGCGGCAACGGGACCGCGCAACGTGGCGTATGTGCAACTTGCCGTCGCGCAGTGGGAACCGCTGCAGAACGATGCGGCGGCGCGCAAGCAACTCGCGGAAGATTATTTTTACCTGGGACTGGACGCGCAAACGCGCCACGCGTACGCGGATGCGCTCACTTGGTTCGACAAAGCAAACGTGCTTGCGCCGAACGGCGCGGGACCCCTCTTTCTGCCGGAGCGCATGACCGCACAACGCCGCGCTTTGAATTTCGCGTGGGCGCGCGCGTTGCTCGAACAAGGCGACGCCGCGAACGCCCTGCCCAAAGCGCGCGCCGCTTTGAGCAACACCTTTTTCACCGCATACAATCCGCCGCCGTTTTATGTGACGCGCGCGCAAGTGACCACCGCCACCCAGGTTCGCACGCTAACCTTTACGCTCGCGCCGTTGCTCAGCGCCGAAACGCAAAACGCCGCGAGCGGCGTCGTGGCGACGTGGCGCGCGGCGGGCAATGACGCAACACTCGATGTGGAACCGACCAACATCGTGATCGCCGTGCCCATCCCGTTCACCTCCTCCGCCGAGTTGCGCGCGCGGCTCACCACGCTTGCCCAAGCGCTCCCGGAACGCGCCGAGTGGAGTTTGGTGCGCGCCGTGTTCGCGGCAAATGATTTGGTGTGGGAGCAAACGGACGATCTGATTGCGCGCGGGGTGCGCTATCAGGAAAATGTCGATCTCTCGCGCGCGTGCGCGGCGTTCACCGCGCAACTCGACGCCGTCGCGCAAAATGCCAAGCCGTACGAAAACATCGCGGCGAGCGATGAGGAAGCGCAACTGAAACGCGCGCTGTGGCAGTACGCGCAAAGCGGTTGGCAAGCGGCGCTGGCGAACGGCCGTGTCACGTATCGCGCGGGGATAGAAGAAGCGCGCGTCGAAACATGCGGCGCGCGCGCGCTCACGTGGAATTCCTCGGAATGGCAAATCGAACGCGTGGGGATTGGCGCGGGGATTCTGCTTGCATTGGTGGTGCTCGGCGCAATTCTGATCGTTCGCCGCAAATAAAAACGTGGGACAAATTTGTCCCACGCCATTTTCTACACCGCTTCCTGCCACTCGCTTCGCCCGCGCGCCCTTTTTTCGTCGCGCGCTTGCTCTTCGCGCCGATCCGTGATCACTTCACTGCGCGCGCGTTCGAGCGCGCCGACCACGTCAATGTCGTTGCCGCCCTCTTTCGATTCGCGGTGTCCAACCTTGACCATCACCGGCACGCGGACGAGCGGACCCAGGATCACCGCCTCGCCGATGTTCAAGCCGGGCAAATCCGCGAGCAAGCCCTCGCTGATACTTTCCGACGATTGGCGGATCGCTTGCTGGTCTTGCGGATTCGTGAGCCGCATAATAATTTGCGAGTTGCACTGCGATAGCGTGTCGCCGTGAACTTTGTACGGGCGTTGCGTGATCAGCACCATAAACAAACCGAACTTGCGCCCTTCGGAGGCGATGCGTTTGATAATCGCCGCCGCTTGCGATTGTGTGCCCGTGCCGCCCGGCACAAAATTGTGCGCCTCTTCCAAAACGAAAAAGACCGGGCGCTTGAGCCCCGCGTTCACCGCCACGCCCCAAGTTTCCCGCAACACCTTGTCCACGACAAATTCCGCGATCCACTGATCCACGCCGGCAACGTCGAGCACCGACAGCGTCATCGGCTTGAGCAGATCATCCATCGGCACATCCTCAAAGCCCCAAATGTTGATCCGCTCCAACCGCTCGACGTACTTGAGCGCCTTTTGCGCGCCGGTCATTGCGTCGAGCGACGGCAGTTTCGCGCCGTTTTTGCTTTCACGGCTTTCGGGACTTTCGCGGCTTTCACGTCCCCTTTCGCGGTTTTCGTGATCTTCGTGGTTTTCGTGATCCACAGGTTTGCCGAAATCGTCCCACGCGACGTTCGCTTTTTCGGCGGTGCGCTGATGAAACAATTGATCGAACGCGTCCTCGTCGCCAATCGCCGGGTTGAGCGGGCGCGTGCCGCGCGGCATTCCTTTTGCCGGCGCGGACGATTGCGCCGCGGCATCCGCTCCCTCCGCCAGTTGTTCGAGTTCCGCCATAAACATTTGCGGCGTATAATCGCGCCCCTGCAACTTGTCCCACACGGTTTGGATCGCCTTGCGAATGTTCGTCGAAGTTTCGCCGATGCCGGTCATTTGGCAAATTTCGCCCGGTTCGAGTTTGGAAAATTGCATCGTGAATTTTTTCGAGCCGCCGATCTCTTCGTCGGGGATGCGCCCGGCTTGCGTCGTCGGCAAGCGATAAATCTCGACGCGATCCGCAAACGACGTGACGCGGTGTTGCGTGTCGCGGCGCATCAACACATAATCGCTGTTCGGATCGAACACGACGACGGTGCCGCCCAGTTTGAGCAAGCGTTCGAGGATCACGCCGACGGTGTACGATTTGCCCGCACCCGTCTGCGCGATCACGGCGAGGTGACGGCGCAAACCGTTCGGGTTCAACTGCACCGCGACGTTTTCCCGATTGATCAGCGTGCCGATCTCGATCCCGCTTTCGATGCCGGAAAAAAATTGGCGGAGCAGTTCATCGGGCGCCATCGCCACCGCTGTGCCCGGTGTCGCGGCGTGGCGCGGAAAGCGCACGCTCTTGCCTTCGAGATAACCCAGGACTTGGGCGGTGCCTTGCACCACCGGCGGCGACGCTTTGAGGCGATTGAGGATCGCCGCGACTTCGGCATAGCCCAGCGATGTATCCAACAAGCGCGACGAAATGCTGAGCGAGGTCACTTGGGCGAGCACCTCAATCGTGCGCGTGGGTTCTTGCACCGGCACGACGATGTACTCCAAGCGCGGCGGGGCAAGTTCGCGGCTCGTGACAAATGTAAACTCGTTCGTGTTGACTTCGCCGACAAGATAACCGACTGGCTCCATGCAATGCTCCTCGTTTGAACAATCGTTCTACGGCGCGCATTATACGGCAAGCGATTGCGAGTGTCAAGGCAGAACGCGAAAAAATTCGGCGCGCGCTATCTCATTTCCATCCGCGCCTTGATTCGCTCAACATGCGTCAGCGTCGGCAACCAAAATGCGCCGACGATTTTGCACTCGGCGCGGCGCACCACCAAATCGAAATGCTCGCCGGTGAAATGGTGGCGCCGATCTTTTTTCGCACGGCCCTGGCGTGCGCGCGGGCTATCGAGAAAAACATGCACCTGGATTTGCCGGGCGTTTGCCGTCACGCTCATGTCCACGCCGCCGGCGACATCGCACGCTGGATCGTATGTGGCGGCAATTCCATTTTCGCGGAGGAGCGCGAGCAAATAGACATCGCGCACGAATGAGGGGTACGCGCGGTCGAGCCGGGCGATCAAGGCGCGTTTCTTCCGCTGGCGCGTGGACGCGGCGCGCCATTTGCGTTCAAACTCGGCGTGGAGCGCCGCGCCGTTTTTTTCGAGGTAGTAATTTTTGAACTCGGCTTGCGTCGGCACGCGCTGAAAAGTTTCGAGGAACGCGCTAAAGGCGATGACGAATGGCGGCGGCTGGTACCGCCACTCGATCTCGTCGTCTTGACACGCGTCGAAACGCAACGCGTAACCGGCGATCTGTTTTTCGATCTCGGACGTAGTAAGCCAATGCGGCGGCATGTGTCTCCATACGTCCCCCCCGAAATTTATTTTTCGATCAAACCTCGCAGGACGCGCAAATTCAGCACGTCCTCTTTCATCTCCGGTCCCTTTTCCGTTTCGAGTACGCCGGGCAAATCGCGCCAGCGCGGGTCGTTCACGATGTTGCGGAACGCCGCGCGCCCCAGTTTGCCCTTGCCGATGTGCTCGTGCCGATCCACGCGCGAACCGAGCGGCATTTTCGCGTCGTTGAGATGCCACGCCTTGAGGTGCGCGATGCCGATCAGATCATCGAAACGTTTGAACACGTCGGCATACGTGTCGGGCTTGCGGAGGTCGTACCCCGCCGCGAACAAGTGGCACGCGTCCACACACACGCCGATGCGCTGACGTTCCGCGATCAGCGCGCGCATCTGCGCGAGTTCCTCGAAGGTGTGTCCCAGGTTCGTGCCCTGCCCCGCCGTGTGTTCGAGGAGCGTTAGCACGCGCAAGCTCGGCAATTTTACGTGGATGCGATTGAACGCGTCCGCCACGCGCGCCACGCCGCGCTCGACACCCTTGCCCATGTGCGATCCCGGATGCAGGACGAGGTACGGAATTCCCAGCAGTTCGCAGCGCTTCAATTCCTCTTCCATCGCCGCGATGGATTTTTTCCACAGCAGGGCATCCGGCGACGCGAGGTTGATCAGGTACGAGGTGTGCGCGACGACCGGGCGAATGTTGGTTTCGATGAGCGCGGCGTTGAACCGATCCGCGTCGTCCTGCGTCAGCGGTTTGGCTTTCCACTGATTGTTATTTTTGGTGAACATGGCAATTGCGTCACAACCGACTTGGTGTCCGCGTAACACGGCATTTTCCACGCCACCAGCGATTGACATGTGCGCGCCGAAACGCATAAGAGACCTCCAAAGCGCAAAGGATTTGGATCGCGCAACCCGCAAAAGGGTTTCGCGATCCCCAGCCACCCTACAATTCCAACCACGTCCCGATGCCGCGCTCCTTCGCGCGGCGGTACACGATCGGCGCGGTCGCCATATCGTCGAGCGCGAGACCCAGGTTGCAGGTCATCGTGCGCTCGGTCGCATTTTCGCGCCCGTGTTTTTTGCCGGCGACCAGTTCGCCTACGCTCGCGTAAATCGGCGGGATGTCTTGGAAATAGCCGATGCGGCGATAGTGTTCCAACTGCGGCACATCGTCGGTGCAAAACTTGGTCGTCTCTTTCATTGCCGCGCCTGCCCAGTACGAATCGAAATCTACGAGCGAAGCGAACGCGCCCGGTTTCATCCACCCGGCTTGAATCGTCGCGTGCGGCTTGTGTAGGATCGGTCCCGCAGTCACGATCAGGTCCAGCCCCTCGACGGCTTCGCGCGCGTGCTGGGCGATCACCGCGTCCAGCCCAAATCGCTCGCGCGCGAATTGCGCGAACCGTTCGGCTTGCGCCGGCAACGTGTCGTACGCGACGACGCGTTTGAGCGGGAACAAGACCTGCAACGCTTCGAGATTACTGCGTCCCTGCACGCCGCAACCCAGGATGCCGACACTCTCCGATTCCGGGCGTGCGAGATATTTCGCCGCAACGGCGGTCGCCGCGCCGGTGCGCATCGCCGTAATCCACGCGCAGTCCATCACGGCGAGCGGTACACCGGTTTCGGCGTCGTTCAAAATCAGCAAGCCGGTGATGTACGGCAAATCGCGTTTATAATTTTCGGGATAACCGCTCACCCACTTCATGCCGGCGGAATGGAGCGCCGGAATAAATGCCGGCATCGCATGAATGAATGCATCGGGTTGTGTGTGGATGCCGGGCTTGGGCGGCATTTCGACTTTGCCCTCGCCGTGCTCGCGGAACGCAACGAACAACGCGTCAAGGATCTCTTTCATCGTGACGCCGACGGATGCGACCTCGGCTTGCGCCAAGTACAAAATTTTTTGTTGTGACATGATTTCTCCGATTATTTGATTACACACAATTCCCGACCGACCTGCGCGAAAATTTCCAGCCCGCGATCCAGATCGGCGCGCGTGTGTGCCGCGCTGATCATCACGCGGATGCGCGCTTTGCCTTTGGCAACCGTCGGAAAACCAATCGCCATCGCGAACACGCCGTTGTCGAACAGCGCGCGCGAAAATTGTTGCGCGCGCGTTGCGTCGCCCAGCATCAGCGGCGTGATCGGCGTTACGCTTGCGCCGATGTTAAAACCGATGCGCCCGATTTCGGCTTTGAAATAGCGCGTGTTTTCCCAAAGTTGATCCACCAGTTCGGTGGATTGTTCGAGCAAGTTCACGGCGGCGAGGCACGCGGCTGTATCCGCCGGCGTGACCGCGCTCGAAAACAGAAACGGGCGCGCGCGTTGCCGAATCCAATCCACGACAATCTTTTTGCCGGCGATCACGCCGCCCACCACGCCGAACGCTTTCGAGAGCGTGCCGATCTCCAAATCGAATTTGCCGTGCAAGCCGAAATGATCCACAATGCCGCGCCCGCCGCGCCCAACGACGCCTTCGCCGTGCGCGTCGTCCACCATCGTGATGACGCCGTGCCGCTCGCACACGGCGTACAATTTGTCGAGCGGCGCGAGATCGCCGTCCATCGAAAACACGCCGTCGGTCACAAGTAGCGCGCGGCGATAACTGCCGCTGTTCTCCTGAATCACGCGTTCGGCGTCCGCCACATCGCAATGTTCGTAGATCAAAATTTTGGCGGACGACAAACGGCAGCCGTCAATGATGCTCGCGTGATTGAGCCGGTCGGTAAAGATCACATCGTCCTTGCCAACTATCGGCGGAATGGCGGCTTGGTTCGCGCAAAAACCGGATTGCACGTACAGTGCATCTTCGACACCCTTGAACGCCGCGATGCGCCGCTCGAATTCGCGGTGCAGTTCGAGTGTGCCGGCGATGCTGCGTACGGCGGCGGGTCCCACGCCCCACGCGTCAATCGCGTGTTGCGCGGCGGCTTTGAGGCGCGGATCGTTCGCCAAGCCGAGATAGTTGTTCGCGCAAAAATTGAGCACGCGCTTGCCATCCACGATCATCCACGCGCCGCACGCCGAGCCAATCGTGCGGATCGGGTTGCGCAGACCTTGTTGTTCGAGCGCGTCCAGTTCATCGGAAATCCACTGCAATTTGTTTGACATGGCTACCTCATCTAAAGCGTAAAACGTAAAACGTGACGATTTACGCTTTACGTTTCACGTTTTATTCTGCGACCCAATCCAAAATTACCTTGCCGGAATTGCCCGAGCGCATCACCGCAAATGCTTTTTCAAATTCGGTATAATGGAACTTGTGCGTGATCACCGGGCTAATATCCAAGCCGCTCAACAGCATGGATTGCATCAAATACCACGTCTCGTACATTTGCCGCCCGTAAATGCCCTGGATCGTCAGCATGTTGAAGATGACTGTGTTCCAGTCAATCGCCAAATCCTGGGTCGGGATGCCGAGCAAGGCGATCTTGCCGCCGTGACACATATTGGCGAGCATAGCGTGGAACGCCGTGCCGTTCCCGGACATTTCCAGCCCGACATCGAAACCTTCTTTCATGCCTAAATCTTTTTGCACTTGCGCGATGCTTTTTTCGCGCACGTCGAGCGCGACGGTCGCGCCCATCTTTCGCGCCAGTTCCAGCCGGTACGGATTCACATCCGTCGTGACGATGTACCGCGCGCCGGCGTGTTTGGCGACGGCGGTTGCCATGATCCCGATCGGTCCCGCGCCGGTGATCAGCACGTCTTCGCCCAACACTTCGAACATCAGCGCGGTATGCGTCGCGTTGCCGAACGGATCGAAAATCGCCAAGATGTCGAGCGGAATTCGGGGATCGGCGTGCCAGACGTTCGAGACCGGAATGCACAGATATTCGGCGAACGCGCCGGCACGATTGACGCCGACGCCCTTCGTGTCCTTGCACAAGTGCCGCCGCCCGGCGAGACAGTTGCGGCAGCGTCCGCAAACGATGTGTCCCTCGCCCGAAACCACGTCGCCGATCTGAACATCGTGCACGTTGCTTCCGATGGCTTGCACCACGCCGACAAATTCGTGCCCGATCGTCATCGGCACGGGAATGGTTTTCTGCGACCACGCATCCCAGTTCCAAATGTGCACGTCCGTGCCGCAAATCGCCGTCTTGCGAATTTTGATCAGCACGTCGTTGATACCCATTTCGGGCACGGGCACATCATCCAGCCACAAGCCCGGTGCCGCAAATTTTTTTACGAGCGCTTTCATCGCAACTCCCCAGTCGTCAGTCGCCAGTCGCAGTCGCCAGTAATCCGACGACGGTTGACTGTTGACTGGCGACTAACGACTGAAATTTTTATCTAGCCACGCCGCAATGAACTCGCACGCGTCCGCGCCGCTCGGCTCGGTGGCGAACGAGTGCCCCGCGGCTTTCACCACGTACCATTCTTTTTCGCAGGTCAATGTGTCGAACACTTGGCGCGTGCTCGCCGGCTTGACGACGCGATCCCGTTCGCCTTGCGCGATCAAGGTCGGCACGCGAATTTTTTCCGCGCAGGCGAACGCATCCTGTTCGAGCAAATGCGGGATGCTGTCGGCGCAGATCGCCGTTTGCAAAAAGCCCTGGCGTTGCGCCCGCAAGCGCGCTTGTGGATCGTTGAAAATGTCCTTGTAGGTGACGCGGTACGGCACGTAGATGGCTTGACGCGTGAATCGTTTTTGCCACTGGTTGAACGCCATCACCGCGCGATACACTTTCAATTCGCCGGTGCCCAGTTCATCGCGCAGCCGCCCGACTGTTGCGCCGGCGATCACGGCGCGCACCCGCGCATCGCGCGCCGTGGCGCACAATACCGCGCCGCCGCCCAGCGAGTGCCCGAACAGCGCGATGCGGTTGTTGTCAATCCCCGGATTCGCTTCGATGTAATCGAGCGCGTGGATCAAATCTTCGACGAGTCGAGCTTCGGCAACCAAGCCGCGCGTGCCTTCGCTTGCGCCGTGTCCGCGAAAATCGAACGCGAGCGCGAGATAACCGCGTTCGCAAAATTTTTGCGGATAGTCGCCAAACTCGTCACGCGTGGACAGCAAGCCATGCGCGAAAATGATCGCCGGGTGCGGGCGCGGCGCGTTCGGCTCGTAGAGCGTGCCGCGCAACGTGTCGCCGCCCGACTTGAATTCAATCAGTCGCATGTTGACCTCTGTGGGGAAAAATTTGTGAGGAAAGGAAATGGGGAAAATGATTCGGCATCTTTGCCTCCAGCTTGATTATACCACATTCGCGCAATCAAAAAAAAAACGGGAACGTTTGGGTAAACGTCCCCGTTCTGCGCCTTTACATTCTAACGCAAGCCGGCGAACAAGTCTTTTTCGCGCCGTGTTTTTTTCGTCAGGTGCGATTCGATCAGCGCATAGTACTCGGCGTTCCACTGCACGTTGGGCTTTTCGGTTAGCCAATGAATGAAATCGAGCGCGCGATGCCGTTGGCAGTACAGCGCGTTCTTCATCGCTTCGCTATACGCCGACACGTCGAGCGTTGTCGTAATGTCCGCGTCGGGTACGGCGACCAAGCCCGCCACGCCCCACTGTGTGACAACGCTCTGCGGCAAAACGCAATAGTATAGTTTTTTCGGCGTATACGCGCCCAGCCCATCCGTCAAATGTTGCGGAAACCGGCTGGCGTCGCCTGCGCGGCGAAACGCGTTAGTCGTCGCCGCGCTAATGATGCGATTGTCCACGTCGCCCGCCAGCCCTTCGGGGCCAAACGTGATCACCACCTGGGGGCGAATCTCGCGGATGACACGCACAATGCCCTCTTCGATGATTTCCGGCGCAACTTGGCTCAACTCACCGGGCGCGAAATCGAACAGGCACGCGCGCCGAATGCCGGACGCGCGGCACGCGCACACGCGATTGCGCGCGCGCGGCGCATCGTCGAGCGGGGCGTGATCCCGCGTCGCCGTGACGAGCGAAACTTGGACGCCTTCGCTGGCGTACTTGGCGAGCGTGCCGGCGGGTCCGAACGATTCATCTTCCGGGTGAGCAAAGACGGCGAGCAACGATAACTTTTCGCCGGTCAAACTGTGTTCTCGGGTCATTGTGGAATAGGGACGAGCCATATCACACGGCTTTCTTTTCGAGCGAGCTACTTGGCAACTGGGCGAGTTCCTTGTGTGCGGCACGATAGCGCGCGAGCAAGGTCGCCTCGTTGTCTTTCACCAACGTCGAGAGCGTAAAACTCGAACACTGCGCGCATCCGCCGCGTTCACGAAAGCGGCGCGCGTCGCATGTGATGCACCCGTTGAGGTGCACCATCAGCAAGGCGAATGCCAGCGCGTCGGGTTCGGTCGCCGGTAATTCGGCAATGTGTTCGACGAGTTCTTGCCAGCGTTCGCCGCGCGCACTCTTGAGCGCGCGCACCGCCCAATGAGCGAATAAAAACTCGGAATGCGTTTGCATCGTAACTCCGATCTAGTGCGAGTCTATTGTACCTGGCGCGTCTTAAAAATATATAAGGATGCCAACAAGCCGCGTTAGAAAGACGTAAGAATGGCGCGCGCCAACGCATTGCCATTTCGCGTTGATTGCGGTAAAATGCGCCTGCGTTCGCGTGATTCGAGAATCGGTGATCAGTTTCTGATCACCGATTCCCAATTCCCGATCACCGATTTCCGTTAGCCAAACTATGCCTACCCTCGTTCACCTTTCCGATATGCACTTTGGGCAACACCACGTCGCGCAGCTCGACGCGGTGGTGTTGCGCGAACTTGCCGCGCTCAATCCCGACGGCGTGATCGTGTCCGGCGATCTGACGATGCGCGCGCGGCACACCGAGTTCGCGCAGGCGCGTGCATTTCTCGCGCAGATCACCCAGCCGCTGTTGACGATTCCCGGCAATCACGATCAGCCGATCCTGTCACCGCGCGACTGGCTCGAACGGTTGACGCATCAGTACGCGCGGTACGAAAAGTACGTGTGCGCCCCGATTGATGCAACGCTGACTGGCGTCGGGTTTTTCGCGCTGGGGTTGAACGACAATCACCCGCTTGCGCCCGGCGGTTTTTGGTCGCACGCGCAACGTGCATGGGTCGCACAGCAGTTGGACGATGCGCCGCGCGCCGCGCTCAAAATTATTGCGACGCATCATCAATTGGCATGGGAAGGCAAAGCACGCCCCGCCGGTTTTTGGTTTCCCGCGCGCGCACTCGCACTGCTCGCGCGCCACGGGGTGGAACTCGTGCTGAACGGACACACGCACGTGCCCGGCGCACTGCAAACGCCGCATGGCATCGTCATCGTGCGCGCGGGCACCGCGTTGAGTGGGCGCACCCGGCACGGGAACGGCAATGCGTACAACGTGATCACGTATGACGAAAAACAAATTTCGGTTTTCGTGCGCCGGTACGACGCGCACGCCGACGCGTTCGTCGCCGCGCGCGCGTTTACATTTCCGCGCCGCCAAGCAAAGGACTGATAGATGGATCTGGAAAAAATTATTTTGATTTACCCGCGCCGCGAAGGGCGTATTTTGGGCAAGGGGCAAGGTTCGCCGTACACGCTGATGCGTCTGGCGTCGCTCGTGCCGGACGCGTTGCCGGTGGAAATTTGGGACGAGGATGTTGCGCCGCTTGCGTTCGAGCGCTTGGGCGCGCGCGATCTCGTCGGCATCACGAGCAAGACGCTGGCGATTGATCGCGCGAAGGAAATCGCCGCCGCGATTCGCAAGCGTGGTAGCACGGTTGTCGTCGGCGGCACGCACGCCACGCTCGCGCCGGAAGAGGTGATGCAGTGGGCGGATATTACAGTGGTCGGCGAAGCGTACCACACCTGGCCCCAAATCATTCGCGATGTCGCCAACCAAACCGCGCAAAATGTGTACGTGGACACCGAGTGGACGAGTCTCGACGGCGTCGCGCGGCTGAGTGATCGCGTGATCAAAATGGTGGACGAGCATCGGCGGTACTGGACGCCGTACATGGAAATCACACGCGGCTGTCCGCGCGATTGCCATTTCTGCACGGCGATTCGCGTGAGCGGCAAGGTGATGCGCCTGCGTCCGATTGACGAGGTCGTCGAGGAAATCGAGCGGCGACGCCTCAAACGCTTTTTCCTGACCGACGATAATTTCGGTTTGAATTTTCGCACGAACCCGGACTATGTGGTGAAACTGTTCGAGGCGTTAGCCAAACTGGACTTGACCGGCTGGACGGCGCAAGCGGAAATGATGGTTGGCAATTTCCCGGAGTTGTTGCAACTCGCGCACCGGGCGCATCTCGAAAAACTGTTCATCGGGTTCGAGTCCATCAACGCCGACAATCGCCGCGACTTGGGCGGCAAGAGCAAGGGCAACGTCGCAGAGTACCAGCGCGTGATTCGCGCGATTCACCAGCACGGCATCGGCGTCGTCGGCTTGTTCGTGCTGGGGTTGGATGGCGACACGATCCAAGTTTTTGAAAACACGCTCGACTTTGTGCGCGAGAGCGAATTGGACTCGGTGAGTTTTACGATCATGACGCCGTACCCGGGCACGGAACTGCGGCGCGAGTACATCGCGCAGGGGCGTTTGTTGCTGAATGAACCCTGGAGCAAGTACGATACCGCGCACGTTGTCTTCAAGCCGGCGCAAATGACGGTCGAGCAATTGCGGCGCGGGTACGATTGGGTCTGCCGCCAAGCCTACAGTTCCAGTTCGATCTTGACGCGCGGCGTGCGCGCGCTCAGTCGCCATTCGCCGAGCCAGTATCAGCGCCGCGTCTTTTCTAGTTTCAGCACCGATTTCGGTTATCGCAAAACGGTGAGTTACCGCGACCGTGAACCGGATTTCCGCTGGCGCACGCCCGCGCGTTTGAATCCGTAAACGCAATCCCCGCCGGCAAAATCGCGGCGGGGATTTTCGATTCGGGGTGTCGCGCCAATTTCAAATTCGTGCGATGCAAATTACAGGTACGGTTTCAGCCGCCGCGCGACGCGCTGGCACGCTTCGCCAAATGCCGCAATGTCTGCTTCCGTGTGCGCGATGCTGAGCGAGCCGCCGCCGTGAACGACGTGCGTATCTTCGAGGAGCATCGCCACTTGGAACACGTGGTCGCGCAGTTCCGCGTCGCAGATCGCCGGATCGTTCACTTCGTCGGGGCTGGCGAGCGGTTGCTTTTCATCGTACGGAAATTGCGGGACGACGAACGAATTGCCGCGCACGACCTCGTTGGTGTACCCGGTGCAACGGACGAAAATTCCTTCCGCCGCGAACGCCGCTTCCACCGTTTGCCGCGTGCGCGCGCCCAACTCGGCGAGGCGTGGATAAATTTCCGCTTCATGTGCGATCAAGTACGTGATCAACGTTTTCGCGGCGAGCATAGACGCGGGGTGCCCGGAATAGGTGCCGCCGGGAAATCGCACCTTGCTCCCGCCCTCGCGGCCGCACAGGCGCATAATTTCCGCGCGCCCGGCAACTGCCGCGACCGGCATTCCGCCGCCCAGCACTTTGGCGAACGTGGCGAGATCGGGCTGGATGCCGAACGTCGAACCCAGGTCGCCCGCGCGAAAGCGAAAGCCGCTGATCACTTCGTCCAAGATCATCACGACGCCGTATTGATCGCACAACGCGCGCGCCGTGCGAATGAATTCGCCGGTCGCCGGCATAAATCCGCCCGACCCCATAAACGGCTCGACGATGAAACACGCGGCGCGGTCACCGTACTGGCGAAAGTAATCGCGCAACATCTCGCAGTCGTTGTACCGCGAGACGACGACTTGGTTCGTGAGCGCGACGGGCAAGCCGAGGGTTTCGACCAGCCAGGGTTCCGCGCCGTTGGCAAAGTAGACGCCCTTGAGCGCCCAGGGTTGCCCGCCGTGCCAGCCGCCGCCAACCTTGATCACCATCTCGCGCCCGGTGAATGCACGCGCGAGCAGGATCGCGTTCATCGTGGCAAGCGCGCCGCTCGTCGTAAAGCGTAGGCGCTCCGCGCCGGTGCGCTGGCAAATCAGTTCCGCCACTTCGATCTGCAAGCGATCCGTGAACCCGGCTTGCAACCCAAAGCCGTCGGCAAACGCGCGCGCCAGCGCATCCGTGATCACCGCCGGGTTGTGACCGAGCACGTTCGTGTAATGTCCCTGCCAAAAATCGAGCAACCGATGCCCGTCCTCGTCGGTGATGTACGCACCGCGCGCCGAGACCATGCGCGGTGGAAACGGCTTGATGAGGCGGAGCGAATGACTGCCGCCGTCGAGCATTCGCTCTTTGGCGCGTTGATTGAGCGCGGCGGATTGCGGCGAATGTTGCGCGTATTCCGCCGAGAGTTCGCTCATCAGTTTGGTATAGTCGCGTGGTTTTGTCATGCTCATTGATTCCTGTTGAAAGAATAAACCTGACCGGTTCGCTCGCGCGAAGCCGGTCAGGCATTGTTTCTAGATCCACTCAGTGTGGAACCAGCCCTCTTTGTCGAGACGGCGATATGTGTGTGCGCCAAAGTAATCGCGTTGCGCTTGCGTCAAGTTCGCCGGCAGGCGATCCGTGCGGTACGCATCGAAATAGCCGAGCGCGCTCATAAACGCCAGCGCGGGAATTCCCAGGTCGGTCGCCGTGCGGACGATGAACCGTAACGCGTCTTGCCGTTTGAGCACGTCTTCCTTAAAGCCCTCGTCGAGCATCAGGTTTGGCAAATCGGGATTGCGGCGGAACGCGTCGGTGATGCGGTTGAGGAATTGCGCGCGGATGATGCACCCGCCGCGCCAGATCGCCGCAATCTTGCCGTAATCCATTTGATAGCCGTACTCTTTGCCCGCCGCGCGCAGTAATGCCATGCCTTGCGCGTACGAACAAATCTTTGCCATGTACAACGCGTCGCGCAACGCGCTGATCAATTTCTGCTTGTCGCCGGTGTACCGGCTCGTGGGACCTGTCAGCACGCGGCTCGCCGGAATGCGCTCGACGCGATTCGCGGACAGCAAGCGCGCTTCGAGCGCGGCGTTGATCGTGGGAATCGGCACGCCGATGTCGAGCGCGTTTTGCGAAGTCCACTTGCCCGTGCCCTTTTGCCCGGCTTCGTCTACGATCAAATCAACGAGGTGCTTGCCGGTTTCGGGATCGCGTTTCTTGAAAATCGCGGCGGTGATTTCGATCAAGTACGACAGCAGTTCGCCCTGGTTCCATTCCGCAAAAATGTCGCCGAGTTCATCGTTGGAAATTCCCAGCGCGCGGTGCATAATGTCGTAGGTTTCGGCGATGAGCGCCATGTCGCCGTACTCGATGCCGTTGTGCGCGGTCTTGACATAGTGCCCCGCGCCGCGCGGACCGATCAGCGTGACGCACGGCTCGCCTTCCGCCTTCGCCGAGATCGCGACGAAAATATCCTTGACGAGATCGTACGCTTCCGGCTCGCCGCCGGGCATAATGCTGGGTCCTTTCAGCGCGCCCTCTTCGCCGCCGGAAACGCCGGTGCCGATAAAGCGAAAGCCCTTCGCCGCGAGTTCTTTCGCCCGGCGTTCCGTGTCGAGAAAATACGAATTGCCGCCGTCAATGATCAAGTCGCCCGGTTCGAGCAGGGGCAACAACTGCGCGATCACATTGTCCACCGACGGACCGGCTTGCACCATAATCATCAACTTGCGCGGGCGTTCCAGCGCGGCGACGAAATCCGCGAGCGATTCGCACGCGACCAATCTTTTGCCGGGATGTGCGGCGACGAAATCGCGCATCTTTTGCGTCGTGCGATTGTGGACCGCGACCGTGTACCCGTTCCGCTCCATGTTCAAAACGAGATTCTGTCCCATCACCGCTAAACCGGTGAGTCCAATGTTTGCCTTGCTCATTGCGCTCTCCTTAAAAAAATCTGTAAGATACCGGCGATCATTCTACCACACTTGGCGATAAGGTCAAATATTTTGAGCGGGTGCTTGACAACCTTGCAGTCTCGTACAAAATGTAAGCAAAATTTCAGAAGGAGAAAACCGCATTATGCGCTTGTTTGATTTGACTGGGAAAAAAGCCATCGTCGCCGGCGGCGCGGGCGACTTGGGGCGCGCGCTGGTTGCCGGGTTGCGCCAAGCCGGCGCGGAGATCGCCGTGCTGGGCAAGCATGACACCGTGCTTGCGCTTGCCAACCCTAACGCGCCGTGCGTCATTGGCATCGTCGCCGATCTCGCCGAGCGCGCAGAGTTGGCGCGCGGGTTTGACGCCGCGCTCGCAAGTTTGGGAACAGTGGATATTTTGGTGAACGCGCAGGGGATTCAACGCCGTCACCCGGCGGAAGAGTTTCCGCTGGCGGTGTGGGACGAAGTGATCGAGGTCAACCTCACGTCGGTGTTTGAACTGTGCCAACTTGCCGGCCGTGTGATGCTCAAACGAGGACGCGGCAAGATCATCAACCTGGCTTCGCTGAACAGTTTCACCGGCGGCATTACGATCCCGGCGTATGCGGCGAGCAAAGCCGGCGTTGCGCTGTTGACCAAGGCATTGTCGAACGAGTGGGCGGGGCGGGGCGTCACCGTCAACGCGATTGCGCCGGGATATATGGACACGCGCATGACGGCGGCGATCAAAGCCGATCCCGTTCGCAATCCGCAAAGTCTCGCGCGCATTCCGATTGGCCGCTGGGGCACGCCGGAAGATTTGATCGGACCGCTGCTATTCCTCGCCTCTGCCGCGTCCGATTACGTGACCGGCGATATTCTGCCGGTGGACGGCGGTTGGATGGGACGTTAGCCGCGCAGGGTGCGAAGGTGTTCGCGCGTGTCTGCAAAGAACGTAGTGAATTGTTCCGCGCTTGTTGCGCCGCCGCCTTGCGCGAGTTTGGCGTCGCCGCCGCCGCGTCCGTTGATCGGCGCGAGCTGGCGGCGAAGCAGATCGTTCGCGCGCACGCCGGTGTCACTCGCGCATGTCACGACGAGCGATAGTTTCGCGCCGTCGAACGTGGCGAGCAATGCGACGATGCCGGGCACATTTTGCAAGCGCATCGCCAGCGCGCGCAACTCTTGCGCCGATTTGTCGGCGAGCGGTGCGACGATCAACCGCAACGTGCCGAACACTTCTGCGCGTGCGATGAGCTGTTGCGCCTCGACCTGGGATTGCAATTCGCGCAACGCATCCAACTGTTTTTGCGCCGCGCGCAACGCGTCGCTCTGCCGCGTGATCGCATCAAGCAACGCGTCAGGGTGGGTATCGAATTGCCGCGCGAGCGCGCTGACCAACGCGTGCTCGGTTTGAAACAAGGCGAACGCGCGCGCGCCCGCGACGAAATGCACGCGCAGTTTTTCGACGCGGCGTTCGACGCGCACGATCTTGATCGCGCCGATCATGCCGGTGCGCGCGCAATGCGTGCCGCCGCACGCCGAGTAATCGAACGTTGCGATCGCGATCACGCGGATCGCGCCGCTCACTTTGGGTGGGCGGCGAAACGGCGTCGTCGCCACTTGCGCGTCCGTGATCCAGTACGCTTGGATGGGGCGGTCTTCGCACACGATAGCGTTCGCCAAATTTTCGCCCGGCGTGAGATCGATCTCGGCGTGTCCGGACGCCGCCAGATCAATCGTCGCTGGGTTGGCGATGTTGATGTTCGCGGAGACGGTTTCCAAGCCGAGCGCGTGATCGAGCGCGGCGCTCAACACGTGTTGCGCCGAGTGGTGTTGCATAAACGCCACGCGCCGTGCGCGATCAATTTTCGCCGCGACGCGATTTTCCAGAATTGGGCGATCCACGACGTGCGTCACCATGCCGGCATCGTCAATGATCACCTCGGTCACGCGTGCATCGCCCAGCGTGCCGGTGTCGTGCTCCTGCCCGCCGCCGGTGGGAAAGAAAAACGTGCGCGGCAAAACAACGCCGCGGCGTCCGTCCGGCAAAACAACGCGCGCGCTGATCTCCGCGTCAAATTCGAGGCAGGTGGGATTGTCGTGATAAGCCAGTTCAGTCGGCACGCTAACTTTCTCCCGTTGCAACAATTTCCAGCGCGATGACGCCGAGCGACTCTTTTTCGCGCGGGTAGAGCGCGCGCAAGGTCGTCAATAATTTTTCGCGTGACATATCCGGCGCAATTGCGGCGGGTTGTTCATGCGCGAGCAATTCGTCGAAATCGGCATAACGCCCGATGCGCGTGATTGCGAATGTGTGCTGATCGTTCAAGCGTAACTGATCGCCAGGGCGCAGGCGTGTCAGGTTGCTGTACGCGACGCGGACTTCAATCGTCTTGCGCCCCGCAAGAATCATTTGCAAGTATTCGTTCTTGATCCACAGTACCTTGATCACTCTGCGCCTCGCCACCGCGCGTGGTTGCGCGGCAGGCAGAGTATAACACGATTGCCCGGCGACGCAAGCCACCCAGACATTCGGGGTGTGCGTCAAATTTTTGGGTGCTACCGCCGTCGTTTGAAAACGACGGCTCAATAGGTGAAAACTCGGTGAACCGAGTTGCGTGAATCGGTTTCCAACCGATTTCTACCTCGCTGGCACGA
>CAIKBD010000172.1 GCA_903825565.1 uncultured Anaerolineales bacterium
ATCCCGGCGACGAGGTTTTTCAAGACGAGATGGGACGAATGTTGCGCGTGTTGAGTTTGGTGCGCGGTCTCCGCAAAACCAAAGTCGTGTTGCTGGGCACGCGCGCGCAAGGTTTTTACGATTTGTCCTTCAACGAAATGGAACTGCGCGCAAAGCTCGGCGTCGAAGTTGTGACGGTTGGGCTGGGTCAGGTATTCGACCGCGCGCGCGCGATGCCGGCTACGCAGGTCGAAGCGACCAAGGCGCACATTCGCACCTTGATTGACGATCAGTCCGAAGTGCCGCCGGAAAAAGAAGATCAACAAGCGCGCGCGTACCTCGCCGTGAAAGAAATCGCCGAGCAGTACAATGCCGGCGCGATGGCTGTGCGTTGTTGGCCCGAATTTCCTTTCGATTACGGCGTCGCCGCGTGCTCGACGGTCGCGCTGATGAACGACGATATGATTCCCGGCGGTTGCGAAGGTGACCTCGAAGGTGCGCTCACCTCGCTCATCTTGCAACAACTCAGCGGCAGTGTGCCGTTCTTGTCGGACGTGTCCGCGCTCGACCGCGAACAGAACGCGCTCTTGTTGTGGCACAATGGATGCGCGGCGTTGCGCCTCGCGGCAACGCGCAAACATTTGCACACGCATTTTCAAATGAATCACGGTCTCACCGTCGGCTTTGGTTTGAAAACCGGGCGCGTCACGCTTGCGCGGCTCGGCAACGATGGACACAACCTGCGTTTGCTCGTCACCACCGGCGAAGCATTGCCGACCGAGATGTACATTCGTGGCACGCTCAGTCTCGTCAAGACCGATGCGTCCGCCAAGCGTGTGCTGGACGAAATTATTTATCGCGGCTGGGAACATCACCTCGCAATGGCATACGCCGATGTTGTCGCCGACTTGCAAGAGTTCGCCACCGTCACCAACATTCCAATCACGCTGGTCAGTTAGCGGCGAGTAGGGGCGAAGCATTTGTTCACCAGAACTTGGCGAACAAATGCTTCGCCCTTACGTTGTTTGCCCAAGATGGAGAAATAAAAATGTCGCAATCTTTTCGTTTCAACGTCAATGAATTTATGCCGCGTCGAATTTTCGATGCGATCACCGAAATCCGCGTGACGCAACCCGGCACGATTCACGCGCAAGCACTTGCACGCCGCAAACGTGCCAACCTCACCCGCGATGGCAAGCTCGTCATCCTCGCGTGCGATCATCCGCAACGCGGCGTCACCCAGTCCGGCAATGCCCCGCTCGTGATGGGCAATCGTCACGAGTACCTGGGTCGCGCGCTCCGCATCATCACCGACCCATCACTCGATGGCGTGATGGCGCCGCCGGATTTGATCGAAGAATTGTTCATCGTGGATTACCTGGTGCAACAAGGCGGCGGTCCATCGTTTCTCGACGACCGCGTGTTGGTCGGCTGTATGCAACGCGGCGGCATCGCCGGCGTCGTCGGCGAAATCAACGATCGCTTTTCCGCGTACACGTCAGAGTCCATCGCGGCGGAACGACTCGACGGCGGCAAGATGATGTTTCGTTTTATTCCCGAAGACGAAGGCACTTTGCTGACGATTGATTACTGCGCGCGCGCCGTCACCGAATTGCATCGCCGGAATTTGTTCGCGTTCGTCGAGCCACTGCCGCAAGAATTTGTGGACGGCAAATACAAGGTCAACGCAAGTGTGCCCGTGCTCGTCAAACTCGCCAATGTCAGCGCCGCGCTCGGCGAATCGTCGCAACACACCTGGTTGAAAATTCCGTACGTCGCCGGATACGAAACGGTTGCGCTGTCTACGACATTGCCCATCTTGATGCTCGGCGGCGAATCGGCGGGCGATGTGGGACCGACGCTGAAAAATTTTGCGGCGGGTCTGCAAGCCGGTGCGAGCGTGCGCGGTGCGATGATCGGACGCAACATCTTGTTCCCCGGTCAAGGCGATCCGCTCGCCGCCGCGCTCGCCGTAAACGCGGCGGTGCATTACGGTGTCAACCCGGATGAGGCATTGGCGCAAATCGAAAACAACGAGGGCAGGGCGATGGACGCCTTGACGCGCTGGATCAAGTAACGATGAATCTCGACTTACATTTCACCGAACAAGATTGGCAACGCATTGCGCGCGATTGGTCGGCGTGGTGGGCGGGCGAACTGAATCGCCCGCTCGTGATGATTGAAGGGTTCGACGCGCCGTGGAATGATGGCGTCACCGACATTCACAACCTGGGCGGTCTTGTCATCAACCTGCCATTCGATATGCCGGCGGATCAGGTTTTGGATTATTATCAGCCGCGCCTCGAAGCAAAACATTTTTACGGCGATGCATTCCCAAGATGGAAATTGACCTTTGGTCCCGGCGTTGTCGCCGGGTTTCTAGGCGCGCGCGTGCATCCCAAACCGGAAACCGTTTGGTTCGAGCCACCCGCGCCCGTTGCCATCCAGGATTTGCAGTTGCAGTACTCGGCGGACAATGTATGGTGGCAACGCATCCGCGACCTGACCCAACGCGCCGTCGAACGCTGGGGCGATCAAGTGTGCATCGCGCACACCGACCTCGGCGGCAACTGTGACATTCTCGCTTCGTTCGTCACAACGCAACAACTGCTCTTTGAACTACACGACCATCCCGAACACGTCGCGCGGCTCATCAACCAAATCACCCAGGTCTGGTTGCGCTACTATCAAGCACTGTACAACATCATTCGCGCGAGTCCGCGCGGCACAAGTCCGTGGGCGCCGATCTGGTCGCCGGGGCGATGTTATATGTTGCAGAGCGATTTTGCGTATATGATTTCGCCGGCCATGTTCGAGCGTTTCATCTTGCCGGATTTGCAAGCGTGTTGCGACACGCTCGATCACGCGTTTTATCATCTCGACGGCAAGGGGCAGATTCGACATCTCGACCAGTTGTTGGCGATCAAAAATCTGCACGGCATTCAATGGATTCCGGGCGATGGCGCGCCGCCGCCGCACGAGTGGTTGCCCTTGCTCAAGCGCATCCGCGACGGGGGAAAACTGTGCCAATTATTCGTCAGTCCCGAAGGCGCGCAAACGATCGTGCGCGAGTTGGGCGGGCGCGGCTTTGCGTTTTACATCACGCAACAAATGGCGGCGGACGAGGCAAACGATTTTCTCCGCCTACTCGAAGCGCAAGACCGCACGCCCTGGCAGTGATTCCAAATTCAAAAGGTGACGAACGATGAATGACCGCGAACGCTTTTATGCGACGATGCACTATCAACCGCGCGACCGCGCGCCGATTTTGGATTTTAGTTTTTGGAACGAAACGCTCCCAATCTGGCACGAGCAAGGACTGCCGCGCCACGTCACACGCAAAAATAGCGACGATTTTTTCGGAATGGACATTGGCATTGATGCCATCTCGAACGCAACTGGCGTCATCGCCGGACTCGTGCCGGCATTTGAAGAAATCGTTCTCGAAGATCGCGGCGAGGAAGAAGTTTGTCAGCAAAAAGATGGCGTGCGTGTTTTGCGACGCAAGTTTATGGTTTCGATTCCGCAACATCTGGGACATTTGCTCGTAGATCGCGCGAGTTGGAACGAGCATTACAAACCGCGTCTCGACCCGAGCAATCCGGCGCGCTATCCGGCGGACTGGGATGCGCGCATCAAGATGTGGTGTGATCCCAAGCGTGAGCATGTGATCGCTTTGCCGGGTGGCAGTTTGTACGGCTGGTTGCGCGATTGGATGGGGTTGGAGCAGGTTTCGATGGTTGTGTATGATGATCCGGCGTGGTTCGAGGAAATGGTCACAACGGTTGCGGATTGCATCGTCGGCACGCTAACGCGCATTCTTGAAACCGGCGGACGCTTTGATGTGTGCGCCATCTGGGAAGATATGGCGTACAATCGCGGTCCCTTGCTCAGTCCCAAGCATTTCAAACAATATCTCGTGCCGCACTATCGCCGCATCGCCGACTTGTTACACAAGCACGGCGTGGATACGATCTGGGTGGATTGCGATGGTAAAATTGATCAACTGATTCCGTTGTGGCTCGACGCTGGCGTGAATTGTATGTTCCCGCTCGAAATCGGAACGTGGGGTGCAGACCCGATTGCATATCGGCAACGCTTTGGCAAATCGTTGTTGTTGATGGGCGGCTTTGACAAACACATTCTCGCGCGCACTCAAGCCGAAATCGTGCAAGAGGTCGAACGGCTCGCGCCACTGGTCGAGGAGGGCGGGTACATCGGCTTTTGCGATCATCGCGTGCCGCCGGATGTGTCGCTCGAAAATTACTTGTTCTATCTCGAAACGATTCGCCGCGTGTGGGGCAAAAACATAAACTTGCGCGCCATGCAATCTGTGGTGTAAACTGCGATTGGGAATTCATATGGATGTCGTTTTCGGGCTTGACCTCGGCGCGACAAACATCAACGCGCTCGCGGTGGGTGCAGACGGACAATCCATCGCAAGCGCGTTTGCGTCAACGCCAGATCTCAACCACACTTGCAACCCTGCGCGTAAAGATTTCGGAATCAGATATCGCATCACGGGCTTGCCATTGCGTCACATCTACTCGGCGAACAAGTTACGGCATTGAGTTGTCGAGTGCAGAAACCACATTGCTGTGCAAAAGATAACTGCTTTGGTATAACCAGATTTGGACAATTTTTGTATTGAAAAACATACCTACACCAAGCATACTGTGAACAATAACTCCCTCACAATTACCCACGATGAACAAGTGGGTGTGGCTTACCAGCAAGGCGAAGAAACTATCCTACTTTTTCATTTCGTTTTCGCAGTGTTGGGGACAGGGCGAGCGGCGCGTGAGTGTTGCTCGCCCTAATGTAAATTCTTCGCGAAGGAAAATTGATATGGCGCATTCAACTGCAAAAGAATCGGCTGTAAACAAACTCGCGCTCGACTGGATTATTTTTTTAGCGACTCCATTTTCGCAATTGCGATCACACTGCTCGCGCTCGAACTGCGCGCCCCCGAAGTGCCGCTCGACCGAGCCGCGCTAGAATTGCCGCAGCGCATTGTGGAAATGACGCCGAAATTCATTAGCTTTCTGCTCTCATTTCTGATCATTGGCAATTACTGGGTGACACATCACCGCGATTTTCAGTACATCATCTTGTGGAAAAGAGTGAAGCGGGCGGACATTGCACGCAGAACAAAAGTGACGTGAGGTAAACTATGCTACGCAACAAGATGATCCCACCTAATCCAGCCGCACCCACATTCGCTGATTTGCGTCAGGTGATCGCGTTTATCGCCGCGCGACTAGACGCCGCCGAAGAGAACGCACTGTGCGACGCGTGCGCGCGGCAGTATCCGGCGGGACGTGCGTCACCCAATCTGCCCACGCACCGCGAATACCGGCTCAACGCGATTCGCGCGCTTCAGGCGATTCACACGCGCACCGCCCTGCCAATTTTAGGCGCGCACGAAACGTTCCCGCGCGATGCGACGCAGTACACAATTGGCGGACACGCGCCGGGATGGGATCATGTCAACATTGATTTTGTCAAATTGGAGAATGGTTGGGCGATTGATGAAATTTGGATTTGCCGATAGAGGATGATATGAAATGTGGCAACTCGTTGTCTTTGCGCTTGCGTCCGCCGGACTTGGCTACATCTCGCGCGAATCGCTTCGGGTGCGCGCGCACGGCTTGTATCGCTTTTTCGCGTGGGAAGCGATGCTTGGCTTGTTTTTGCTGAATGTGGATTTCTGGTTCGTTGATCCCCTTGCACCGCACCAGCTCGTCGCGTGGGCCCTGCTGATCGTTTCGCTGATCCTGGTGCTCGCAGGGGTGCGCTTGTTGCGTGCGATTGGCAAACCGGATCAAGCGCGCCAGGACGGCAGTGCGACACTCGCATTCGAAAAAACAACAACCCTGGTTGAGGTTGGCGCGTACAAGTACATTCGCCACCCGCTCTACAGTTCGTTGTTATTTTTGACGTGGGGCATCTTTTTCAAAATGCCGGCGTGGTACAGCGGAGTGCTCGCGCTACTCGCGACGGTTCTTTTGTTCGCGACGGCAAAGATCGAAGAGCGCGAGAACGTGCGCTTTTTCGGGTTGGCGTATCAAACGTACATCGCACGAACAAAGATGTTCGTGCCATTTTTGTTTTGAGATGAACAGATTGATCGCGACGAACTCGTTTTGAAAATGGCATTGCCGAAAGAGGAGAGAAGACGATGAACGGACAAGACCAATCAACCGTCGAGCAGGTTATTCACGATGCGATTGGCTGGGCGTTGACGAAAAACAAAACCCGGCTGTTCGAAATTATGGCGCACGACGAAAATTTTTTTATCTTTCACCCAGATTCAAAGAGTACGATCATCGGCTTTGACGCGTTCCGCGCGCTCGCCGAACGCGCGTGGATGAGCGACGCGTTCCGCGCCACCGATTTCGCAATTCGCGATTTGCGTTTGCAGTTTGCCGAATCCGGCACGGTCGCATGGTATGCGTGCTTGCTCGACGATCACGGCGAATGGAACGGCAAGCCGAGCGGCTGGGACAATTGCCGCTGGACGGGCGTCGTCGAAAAACGCGGTGAGACATGGGTCATTGTGCAAATGCACTTTTCGTTCGCAACGGATCAAAAATAAGCAATTTTCCCGGTGTTAGGGACAGTGGGATGTGGAATGTTCTGACCGGGGGGTATTTTGACGAACGTCCCTACACCCGAATCACAACATGTTGTCGCGCTTGATCGTCCGTCCACGCGTCGCCGTCGGCGATGATGCGCCGTGTGTCGTGCGGCGGCAAAATAAATTCGAGCGTCGAGTACGGCAACGCGAAATTGCCGTGTGCCTCCGCGCCGAGCACGACCTGTGCGGGCGTGGCGTCTGTGTGCAATGCGACGCGCGTGATCTCGCCGCGTTGATAGCCAAGCGAGATGCCGTCGTCTTCGATCAGGGCGAACGTGCTGTGTCCCGCGACCGGATGCGGGAACACGAAAACTTGACGCACGTCGTCCCGCTCCGCGCCGATGTGGCGCATCACCTTGCCCATCGGCACGATGCCATTCGCGCGCACGAAAAGCGGAACTCGTTCAAGCGGCGCATCTGCACTAACGACGCCGCCGGCGGTGTGCCAGCCGCCGGTGTACCAATCGCACCATGCGGTTGCGCGCGGCAAGTACACCGGGCGCCGCCGCGCTTCATTTTGCAGGACGGTTGCGATCAACAAATTTGTGCCGAGCATAAAATCGAACGAAGTCGCTTGGCAGTTCGGATCGTCTGGAAATTCGTACACCATTGGGCGAATGATCGGGTGGCCGGTTTCTGCCGCCTCGAACATCAGCGAATACAAGTACGGGATGAGCCGATAGCGAAATTCGATCCAGGCGCGGATGATGGGCAAAACGTCCGGGTACATCCAGGGTTCGTTGACGCTGCCATCCCAGTGCCACGAGTGAATCGTAAAGCGTGGATGAAATACGCCGTTTTGCACCCACCGCACGAACAGTTCCGGCGACGGCGCATCGCCGCCAAAGCCGCCGACATCGTGCCCGGTGTTCGGCGCGCCGGATAAACTGATGCCGAGACCCATCGGGATGTTGAACTTGAGTGTGTTCCAGGATGTGAAATTATCGCCCGACCAGGTTTGCGCGTACCGCTGAATGCCCGGACAACCGGAACGCGAGATTAAATAGGGGCGTTCATCCGGGCGAAATTCGGTTTGCGCCTCGAACGATGCGCGCGCCATCAACAGGGTTTGCACCGGCCGCGCCAAGCCAATCGGCAATGGCTCGCCAAAGCCGGCGCAGCGCGCGGCGTCGTCCCAAATTTCAAATTCGTTATTGTCGTTCCAGGTTGACGCGATGCCGTATGCGAGCAATTGCTCGCGCACATTTTGTTTCCACCAATTGAAACCGGCGTCGCTCGTAAAATCAATGTACGATCCCTCACCGCCCCAAAACGTCACGACCTCCGGCGCGTCGCTGTCCGCTTGCCGAATAAAGCCGCCGAGTGCGGCGACCTCCGCGTAGCGCGGGTGCGTGCTCAGCAACGCCGGCTTGATATTCGGCGCGAGTTTGATTCCGGCACGCGTGAAATTTTCAACCATTGTCCTGGGTTCGGGAATGCGCTCCCGATTCCAGGTAAAGACATTGCGTCGGTTATCGGCGTCGGTGGTGTAGCCGGACGAAAGGTGAAACCCGTCGCACGGAATTTGGTGCTCGGCGCACAGCGCGACAAAGCGTTGCAGTTGCGCGTGCGCGTCCGATGCTTCGGTGTAACTCATCGTCGAGCCGAGATAGCCGAGCGACCAGCGCGGCGGTAAAATCATGCGCCCAATCAACGCCGATAACTTTTCGACAACCGCGCGGATGCTGGGTCCGTAGATCATATAATAATCCAAATCGCCGGCTTCGGCGCGGTAGGTGCGGAAGCGACCGTGATAGTTGTCAATCTCGCCGCCGAGATCGAACGTCGTCGTGGCGAGATTGTCGTACAAAATGCCGTAGGCGATTTGCGTGTCTGGGTCGAACGTGATGTAAAACGGAAAATGTTTGTAGAGCGGGTCGGTTTTTTCGGCGTTGTAGTTGATGGCGTCGAGATTGAGCATTCGGAAATGTTTGCCGGCGTGGTTCAGTTCGCCGGCGCGCTCGCCCAAACCGAAATACAAATCGGTGGGGCGATGCTCCAAGTAATGCAACACGCTTTGCCCCGCGCGATCATACGCGTACGCGCGCGTCGCGCAATCGGATGCGAACGCGTTGCCTTGCGCGTCGGACCAGTTGAGTGCGAACGGATCGAGCGTCAGTTCGATCTGCAAGACCTGGGTGCGGATGAGTATGCGCTCCGCTTCGCGCGTCAGCGCAAACGGTGGCAGGGCAAACGGCGCCAAGTCGTCGCGGCATCGTCCGGCGCGCGGCATCGTCCCATCGCGGTTGACGATCATCCACGTGCGATTCAGGCGCGGCGCGCCGTCGGGCAATAGTTGCACGCGCACGAGATCGTGATCGAGGATCGCGAGCCGGACGCGTTCGCCGCGCGCGCCCAGCAGTTCGAGCGGGTGAGCGTTGGGCTCGGCAACGGTTACGTGCTTGAGCGAGGTGAGACGCATTCGACTCCTTGGTGTGGTGGACGGTTCCGCCCGTGTTACGCTGGGTTGACGCGCACCAGCGCGACGACGGACAGCAAGAACAGCACGCCATAAATGGCGAATAACAAAACGTAACCCAGCCCCGGCGTTTGCGGCGCGCGCACGGTGAAGAAATCGGCGATGGGCCCGCCGATGTACGCGCCGATTGCGCCCGCGCCTGCGCCGGCAAGATTTGAAATTCCCAGGTACCGCCCGGCTTCAGCGGCGGGCACGAGTTGGGTGCCGAGCGCCCAGTTCGCCGTGTAGAACATGCCAATCGCCGCGCCGATGATTGCGCTCCCGA
>CAIKBD010000173.1 GCA_903825565.1 uncultured Anaerolineales bacterium
TTGCTGATCAGTCAGGGACGCGCTTCATTTCGGTACACCAACAGCGACACCTACGACGAAATTTGGCTCTACCGCGATTACGATCAAAACCTGGGCGCGCCGCTGGGTCCCCGCTATCGCGTGGGCAAAAACTGGCAACGCGATTTTAGCCAAGTCACCGTCCTGGTCAATCCCGCCGCCCACACCGTCACCTACACCCCGCGCTAAACGCGCTCACGCACGGCGCGCAAGGCGGCTGGAAATTTTCTTGAGCAGGCGCGGCAGGTACCAACCCAGCCACATCAGCCCGCCGCGCCAATGCGGGCTGATCGCGCGCACCCGCCAATCCGCGCTGACGTTGTGCGCCCAGTGCGCCTTGTAATCCTCTTCACCTTCCAAAAAATCGTACACCTGCACGCCCTCGGCAATCGCGCGTTCGAGCGTGCGCCCCAGCATCACGATCCCCGCGCTGTATTTCGCCCACTGGAGATTGAACGTCGCGCTGTAACCAAGCACGGTTCGCCCGAGGCGGTACGCATAATCTATCGCCACGTATTCGTCGCCGATTTTGAGATAGTCCAATTGCAACGTGCCGTGCTCCAAACCGCGCAACGCCGCCGCCCGGTGAAACGCCACGAATCGCGCATCGGCAAATGACCCTGGTTCGTCGCGCTCTTTGAAGCGTGCTTGGTGTAATGCGACAAACGCACTGAACACATCCTCTAATTCCGCCGGCGTTTGCACGCGCCGCGACATCGCTTCGGGGTAATCGCTTGCCAGCCGCCGCGTATCCTGGCGAAAATCTTTGCGTGTGCGCCGCCCCAACATTTGCAGATACGCTTCAAAACTCGACGGCAATTGCGTGAACGGACACCGCGCCGATTCGGCGCTCCGCACAAACACCCTCCGCGCGCGCAACGCCGCAATGAGCCACTCGCGCGTCGGCGATTGCGCTGGCAATTTGTTCAGGTCGAGCCAATCCCACTCGCCGCGCCGCGCGAGCAGGAACGCGCAAAACGCCTCCACCAGTTCCGGCGTTTTTTCGCGGAGGATAAAATCGAGGTGATTGGGCGAAACGAATGCGCCGCCCATCCACAGCACACAGCGCGCGCCCCGGCGCGTCCGCATCAGCGGCGCGATGCCGGCAAGCGCGCCCGTTGCATCGTGCGCCACCAGCGTCCACACCTCAAACTCCGCGCCATAGTGACGCCACCACTCGGTCAGCCATTCGTGTCGCAAAAAGATATTTTCGATCTGCGAATCACGCAACAGATCGTTCCACTCACCCGCGAGGGCTTGGAACTGTTCGAACGTATCGAGCGCCGTGATCGTCCACCGCGTCATAGTCACCTCACCGACGCCGCTCAGTCGCCCTCTCGCTGCGGAAGCAAATGCTTGAGCGACTGGCGCATTTGGTGCGGCAAATAGCGCTTGCCCCACGCCCAATGTCCAGCAGGATGCGGACTCGCAATCCGCACCGACCAATCTTCGCGCACCTGGGTTGCCCAATGCGCTTTGTAACTTTCCTCGCCTTGCAAAAAATCAAATTCGCGCGCGCCTTCGCCGATGGATTGCTCCAACGCATACGCCAGCAAAATCATGCCGAGCCGCTGTTTCGTCCACCGCTCGTCGAACACCGTGGTGTACGCTTGGATGCGCGCGTCGGCGCGGTAACAATAATAGACTGCCGCGTACGCGTCGTCCACACGCACGTAATAAAAGCGCAACGTTCCGCGTTCGAGCGCATCGTGCGCAACGGCGCGATGGACGGCGGTGAATTTTTCGGAGGCATAGCCGCCGGTCTCGCCGCGCGCGCCCCAATGCGCGTGATGCAACGCCACCATCGCGTCGAACGCCGCATCCAGTTCGGCATGCGCGCCAATTTGCCCCAGTTGCGCTTGCGGCAAATCACGCGCCAAAGTGCGGAACGCTTGCCGTAATTGCTTACGCGTTTCGCGGCCACGCGCTTCGAGATACGCCGCGTACGTGTCCGGCAAAACGGCGAACGGACAGCGGCGGGTCGGCTCGCTCTGCCACGGCGTATGGTGCGCGGCAAAAAATTGCGTCAAGGTCTCGCGCGTCGGCGATTCCGCCGGCAAACGATTCAGTTCGAGAATATCCCACTCGCGCCGGTGGTGCGTGAGATATTCGCTCAACACACGGATGACTTGGAGGCGCGATTCGGGACATGCGATCACATCCAAGTGATTGGGCGTAACTTGAAAATCGCTCATAAAGAACAAACGGCGCACGCCGCCGTCGTCGTGCGCGCGCACGAGCGGCACGATACCCATGAGCTGATCCTGCCGCCGAATCACCAACGTCCACAGTTGATGTCCTGTGCCGTACTGTTGCCACCACGCACGCATCCACGCGTGCGTGAGAAACACATTGCCAAGTTGCGCGCGCGCCAGTAACTCGCTCCACGCTTCCGCCAACTGCGTAAACTGCTCAAACGTCTCCAGGCGTACGCACCGCCAATCCCCCCGGTCTGGCATTGGTCATCCCCGTTGGAGCAACCGCTTGAGCGATTTGCGAATCTGCTTGACCTGGTACCGCCGAAACCACGCCCAGCGCGCACGCACACTCGGGCTGGCGACACGCAAACACCAATTCGTGTGGGTGTCGGTTGCCCAGTGGCTTTTGTATTCCTCTTCGCCCTGCAAAAAATCGTACTCGGTTGCACCGGTCACACACGCCTGTTCCAACGTATGGGCAAGCAAAAGAATGCCCACACTGTATTTCGCCCAGCGCTCGTCGAAACCGGCGTTGTAATAGATCATGCGGTTGCCAACGCGATAGCAATAGTAGACGGCAACGTACGCCTGATCAATTTTGATAAAGTACAAACGCAAATAACCCAGGCGCAAACCTTGTTGCGCCATCGCCCGGTGGAACACGGCGAACTGTTCGCTGGCAAACGAGCCGGCTTCGCCGCGCCGCGTCCAACGCGCTTGATGCAAATGCGCGAGCGCATCGAACACCGCATCCACTTCCGCCGCCGTTTCCGCGCGCCCGTAGCGCGCGTTGGGAAAATCGCGCAAGAGCACCCGCTGGCTGTAGCGCAAATGTTTCCGCGATTTACTACCGCGCGCCTGCAAGTACGCTTCAAACGTGGCAGGCAACGCCGCGTACGGACAAACTTCGGTAACGTGGCTCTGCACGGTCAAGCCATAGCTCTGCAACGCTTCGTTCACCAGATCCCGCATCGGCGAATCTTGGGTAATATTGTCGAGGTCGAGAATGTCCCACGCGGCGCGGTGTTGCCACAAGTACACACCGAGCGCGCGCGCAAATTCGGCGCGGAAATCCGGGTGAACCAGCCAATCCAAATGATTGGGCGTGATTTCGCCGTCGCCCATCCAACGCACATAGCGCGTGCCGTCACTTGCGCGCGCCCAGACGAGCGGCGCAACGCCGACCAGTGTTTGCGCCTGGCGGAGCGTCAACGTCCACAGCTCACAGGTCGCGCCGTAAATGCGCCACCACTCGCGCAACCACGCATGAGTCAGAAAAATATTTTCGATTGTAGCACTCGCCAACAAGGCGTCCCATTCCGGAGCAAGCGCATCAAACGCCTCGATCTGCTCGAGGCGCTTGAGCACACATTGAGATTGATTTTCCATAAGGTAAATCGGGCTTGTCCAAGGTCGCCCCTTGGACAAGCCCGCAACGACTAGTCTACTCGCCGGCGACTGAACAAGCCGGAGATACCAACGATCAAAACCACGAGCACCATCAAACCGAGTGATGCGCCCAAGACCGGCAGGATCCAAGTGGGGCGCGGATCGGGCACATTCGTGCCAACGGGGTTGAGGTCGAGCACCACCGGCGTCGCACTACCCCCGCCGGGCACCACCGTTTGTGCTACGCCGGTCGTCGTCAAGCCCGCCCGCGAATCGCCGACGACGATCTGCTCGCCGTTGATGAATGCGTAATTGCCGCTCAACTGTCCCCGCGAACGCGGCGTGATGATCGCCGCGCTCGACCAGGCGAGACCCTGCGTGGTGCTACCGAGCACGCCAAAGATCACGCGATCATTTCGCCACGGGGCAACCGCCAATTCCAGGTAGCCCACGTTCGCGCCGGGCGGAATACGATAGACCACGCGCACGTTACGCTCAGTCGCCAGATCGCTCCCGGCTTCAAATGGCGCGGGCAACACATCCCGCAATTCCGTAATGAAGGGCAACGTGCTGGGTCGCCCCACGATCAGCAAATCGCGCGAAGCGCGCAACGTATCCGGCACGGCATCGCCGTACACGACGACGAAATCCGCCATCGCCGCCGCGCTATTGTTGCCCAAGTCCGCCGCAATTTGCGCCGCGGCGTTCCATGCCCCTGCCTCGCCGTGCGGCAACACGAACGCAATCGTGCTCAGCGTCGGATGCAACGTGAACAAATTGGGATACGCGGTCAGGTCGATCACGCGTTGCGTATCCGTTTCCGTCATCGGCACGGTCGGCAAATGCAACAGCGATTCGTTGCGAATCGTCAGCCACAATAACGCAAAGCGCGGGTCGGCGCACACAAAGCGCGGGTACAAATCCGCCTGCACGACGAGGCGATTCACACCTGGACGCACCGACGATTTCGGGATCGGAATTCGCACCGCGCCTTGCTTCGCGGTGTCTTCCGTAAAACGCGCGCTACCAATCGGTTCGTCGTTCAACGAGATCAACATGCCGGACTTGTCAAACTCGACGAGCGCCGAGTGGTTGAAGAACAGATCAAAGTAGGCGTCGCTCGCCACGGTTTGCGCGGGCGGCATATAAAACCGAAACTCGACGAGGTTGGTGCCAACTTCTTGCAACGTCGTATTGGGATAACCCAGTGCCGCTAACGTGCGGTCGGTCGCAAACGCCGCCGCCACCAAATCGGTGCGAACTTCGCTGACCAACGCCAAGTCCACCTGGGTTGTAACTTTGATGACGCCGGTACTCACGGCTTGCGCCGCCTTGTTCACCGCCGCATCGTTGTTGCCGCTCGCGATCAAGATCGCGCGGAGCGGATTCCACGGCGAGACTGCCAACTGCACGATGCCATCGTCCGGCGTTGCGCTGAGCGCGGCAAATCCATTCGCCGCCAAGGGCGCGGGCAAGGGCACGCCGTTCAACACCGACAAGTTCGCCGCACTGCCAACAAAGACCAAGTTGTAAGCTTTTTGAATTTCGGGCGTCAACTGGTTCAACGTCACCAAATTCAATACGAACTTGCCCAAACTCATGCGCCCAAAGCCCGCCGCAATATCCAACGCACTTTGCAATTCCACCGCCGTCGGATTATCCGGCAAAACGAGGTACGCCACATCACGCACAAAAGAGTTTTGGTACAACGGTCGCGGCAAGCGCTTCAAGTCCGTCGTCGGCGAGACGAATTGATGCGGCAAAATAAATTGCGACGATGCGCGCACCACCACCGTGGTGTGCCAGTCAAAATCGCAGTCCACGCTCGCGTTCAACGAAACCGTCAACCCATGCCGCCCCGTCCGCGAATTCGGCGTGAGCGATTCCGGCGTCAGCGGCAACGTGACTGTCCGCTCGCCATCGCGATCCAAAAAGATCGTGCCAATCATCACACCGTTGAATTGCACTTCGAGCGTCCCGCTCGAAGGTCCCGCGCCGCGCGGCGGCGCACCGGTGCCAGCCGTCGCGCCCCCCGTCAACCGCATCGGCGACCCAGTGCCGCTAAACATCACGTTGAACGTGATCTGCACCTGGGATTTGGTGGGGTCCAATTGCCAATCTGCCGGCAAATTGAATGACACGCTGGTCGCATCGAAGGGACCGCGCAGACTGCGCTCGACAAAGCCGAGCAGACTGAACGGGATTTTATCGCCGATATTTTGCGACGTGAGAAACGGCGTGGGTACCGGCGTGCTAAACGCGCTCGGCGTGCCAATCGCCCGCGGTGTGCCGGGAGCGGTCAACGTGCCGGTAATTAAAGTTCCGGGCGCAGTCAGCGTGCCCGTGATCACTGCCCCAGGCGTACCCGGCGTGCCGGGCACCGCCAGCGTGCCAGCGCCGCTTGGCGCCGCCGCCGGCGTGGGCGTTTCGGTAGGGCTTTGCGCCGCCAAATTCATCGGCGCGAAAACCGCCAACAGGGCAAACCCCACCACCGCTATCCAGAGTCGCACTAGTTTATTCATCTTGTCTCCTCCTGGCAGAACGAAAA
>CAIKBD010000174.1 GCA_903825565.1 uncultured Anaerolineales bacterium
AAGAAACCGGCGATGGCGCCAATCACCGTGCCGAGCAATTCGGACAAGATCGCGACGCTAAACCCAATCGTCAGCGAAATTTGGCCGGCGTAGAGCAAGCGCGACAAGACATCGCGTCCGAGTTCGTCGGTGCCGAGCCAATGTCCGGGTGTGGGACCTTGATTGCGATTGACCAGGTCTTGCGCCAGCGGATCGTACGGTGCGATGATGGATGCTAACGCGCACAGAACGACGAGCGTGGCAATGACGATCAATCCTAACAGCGCGAGGCGATGTCGCCGAAAACGCCGCCAGATCGCGCCGACTTGACTTTCTTCTTGGGATTCAATCAGTTCTTCCGGCAGATCGAGTTCCGCAACTGCCATTGTTTTCCTCTCTGAAGATGGATGCCGCTATGAATAGCGAATGCGCGGATCAATAAACGTGTACACCACGTCGGCGAGCAGGTTTGCGGCGACGACGAGGATCGCGCTGATCAGCAAAAAGATCATCAGCACCGGGTAATCGCCGCGCGTCAGCGCGTTGATGTACAGCCGCCCCATGCCGTTCCAGGCGAAAATCGTTTCGGTGATCACGGCGCCGTTAAAGAGTGAGGGCAGAGACAAGACGATGACGGTCACGATGGGGATCAACGCGTTGCGAACGGCGTGCTTGGTGATCACGAGGCGTTCGATCACGCCTTTGGCGCGTGCGGTGCGGACGTAATCTTGCTTCAACACTTCGAGCATACTGGAGCGCATATAGCGGCTCCACGACGCGGTTTGGAACAGACTCAGCACAATCGCCGGCATAATGAGGTGTTGCAAACGATCCAGAAAACTGCCTTGGTCTGGACCAAAGAGCGATTCCGTTCCGCCCGGCGGGAGGGCAGGCAAGCCCCACGCTTTGAATTGCAAAGAAAAGACGAGGATCAGCATCAAGCCGAACCAAAAGACCGGCATCGCCACGCCGAAGAAAGCGAAGGCGGTCAAAGCATAATCGAGTTTGGAATACTGTTTGACGGCGGCAATGATGCCGACCGGGATTGCGATGATCAGGGAGAGGAGCAATGCCGCGCCGGACAAGATGATGGTGTTGCCGATCCGTGACGAGATCAATTCCATCACGGACATGCCTTGCGCGACACGCCACGATTCGCCCCAGTCGCCGCGAATCACGCCCTTGCGGGTGCCCCCGTCAAGCCAATCGTCGCCGGCAAGCCAGATGATGTACCGCAAGTGCATGGGCTTGTCCAGCCCGAGCATTTTTTCCAGCCGCGCGTAATCTTCGCGCGTGAGCGCCGATTCGCGCGAGGAGCCGGCTTGCGTCAATTCCCACAACGGTCCGCCCGGCGCGAGGTTCAACATCATATAGATCAAAAAAGAAGAAACGATAATCACAATCGTCATGGAGAACAAGCGACGAATTAAATAATTGACCATTCCGCGACTCCCTCTACTTGAGACCGGGCAGGTCTCGGAGAACTTGCCTGCCCGGTCTCGGATCGTCACGCGCTTATTGCTTGACGTCCAACTCTTCAATGTTCCAAGTTTCGGAAGCCGAGGGGTTGGGTTTAAAGTTCAACACGCGCGGGTTGGTCGCGTAAACGTTGACGCGTTGGTACAACGGCAAGGCGGGTAGTTCTTTCGTGAAAACCTTGTACGCGTCCGCGGTGAATTTCACGCGGTCTTCGCGGACGAGATTGCCATTAAAGCCGGAATACGCTTTGTCAAAGTCGGCGTTGCACCAGTAGGTGTTGTTTTGACCCGACCAGGTCAACGCGGCGGTGGGCACTTGATCGCAGGTGTAAACCAACAGCGTCGGCTCGGTGCCGGCGACCCAGGCGTACAGCATCAGGTCAAAGTTGCCGCTCATGTAATCGCTGTCCTTGCCGCGCCCGAAGAGGACGGTGGAGGGCGGAAAGTCCAATTTGATTTCGACGCCAATCGCTTTCATGTTGGCTTGGAAGATCTGCATGATCGCTTCGCGCGGCTTGTTGCCGGCGGTGGTGCTGATCGTGGCAGACAATTTGACGCCACCTTTGGCGCGAACGCCATCGGCGCCCTTGACCCAGCCGGCTTCGTCGAGCAGGGCTTCGGCTTTCTTGGGATCGTAGGGATACTTGGCGAGTTGGCTGTCATCCTTCGGGTACGCCCAATGCGTGGCTGGCACAGTCGCGTCCATGATCACGCTTTTGCCGAAGAGAATCTTGTCGTTCATTTCCTTGCGGTTCGTGCCGAAGGCAATCGCCTGGCGCACTTTGACATCGCTGAACAGATCCACGCGCGGCTTGGGCGCTTTGGTCGGTTGCGTGTTAAAGTCAATGTGTTCCCAGGTCGAGCCGGGGATGTAGTACGGTTTGAGCAAGCCGTTCTTTTCGGCTTGATCAAGGAACGGGATCGCGTCGGTGTTCAACGCGTCTTGCGTGCCAATGTCGCATTGGCCGGCGATCAATTGCGCGGTCAGTTGGTTCGTGTCGGGGATAAAGCGGTAAATTACCCGGTCGAGTTTCGGCAAACCTTCGGAGGCACGCCAATAGTTCGGGTTCTTTTCCATTTCGATGCGGTCGCCGGAAACCCAGTTCGTTACGCGGAAGGGACCGTACCCGACGGGCTTGCGACCGAACGCGCTGGCTTTAATGTCCTTGGGCGCAATGTCTTTCAAGACATGTTCGGGGAGCGGTTCAAAGAACATGGTATTGTAGAGCGCGTAGACGAAACCGGGGATGCCCGTCCAAACGGTCGTCGAGGCATCCGTTGCAACGTAGCTGGCGGTGCGATCACGCGTGTAGCGCGTGGTGATGCCCGAGTCCTTATCCAAGCCGGTCTTGTAGCCAAAGACCGAGTCCGAGGCTTTCATCACGGTACCGTCCGACCATTTCAAGCCGGCTTTCATCTTGAAAGTGGCGGAGATTTGATCGAGTTCCATGTCTTTGTCGGCTTTGACCACCGCGCCGTCTTTCTCAATCGTGTCGCCGGCTTTGACTTTGACTTTGGTGATCTTGGCATCACCATCTTTAATGCTGGGCAGTTTTTGCAGAATGATGGGTTGATAGTCATAGTCGCGTTGATCAATCCCGCCGAGTTGTCCGTCGCGGTACCCGGCTTCCAACGTCAGCGTCGTGACCATCATGTTACTGCCGTTAAAGTACAGCGTGTCCGGTTCTTGGGACATGCAGACCACGAGGGTCTTGGGTTGCGGAGCTTTGGTTGCCGCGGGGGGTTGAGTGGGCGGCGGGGTCGCCGTGATTACTTTTTCGACGACTTTTTCCACCGGCGTACCGGCGACAATAACAGTTTGAACTTCCTTGACCACTTGCGGCGGTGAGGCAGTGGGTGCGGCGCACGCCACAACAATTGCCAACACGCCCAACGCGATCAAGACGAGCATTGCCTTTCGCATCTTACTTCTCCTCCTGTGAATTTTTAAGCCGTATGCCGAAAAATGCTGTGCAACTCGATGCGAGCAACCACCTCCTTTGGAAAAGTTGAAAAGTCAACGCGCTTGACAGCCGGGCGGCGCGCGCCGCCCGGCTGAGAGAGTTAGACCGCGTGGCACGCGACCCAATGTTCCGCGCCGGCGTTGCGAAATTCGGGGTCGTCTTTCTTGCACTTGTCCATCACGAGCGGGCAACGCGTGTGAAAGTGACAGCCGCTCGGCGGGCGCACCGGGCTGGGCACATCGCCCACGAGGATGATCCGTTCGCGCTTTTCTTCGACCACCGGATCGGGAATCGGCACGGCGGACAGCAACGCTTTGGTGTACGGGTGCAGGGGATTGTTGTACAGCGCATTGCGATCCGTCAGCTCGACGATTTTGCCGAGGTACATCACCGCGATGCGATCCGAAATGTGACGCACCACCGACAAGTCATGCGCGATAAACAGATACGTCAAGTTGAATTTGGTTTGCAGTTCTTCGAGCAGGTTGATAATCTGCGCCTGAATCGAAACGTCCAACGCGCTGATCGGCTCATCGCACACGATAAAATCCGGTTGCACCGCCAGCGCGCGCGCGACGCCGATGCGCTGGCGTTGCCCGCCCGAAAATTCGTGCGGATAGCGATTCACAAAGTACGGATTCAAGCCGACGATTTTCAGCAGTTCCTGGACGCGCTCTTTTTTCTCCTTGCCCTTGGCAATGTTGTGCACTTCGAGCGGCTCGCCGATAATATCGCCGACGGTCATGCGCGGGTTGAGCGACGCGTACGGGTCCTGAAAAATCATTTGCATATTGCGGCGCATCTTGCGGAGTTCTTCGCCTTGCAATTTCACCAGGTCTTTGCCCTGAAAGATCACTTCGCCGGCGGTGGGGCGGTACAACTGCAAGATGGCGCGCCCGGTGGTGGATTTGCCGCACCCGGATTCGCCGACCAAGCCCAGCGTCTCGCCTTTCTTGATCGCAAAATTCAAACCGTCCACCGCTTTAACATCCGCCACCTTGCGCTGGAAAATAATGCCCTGCGTGATCGGAAAATATTTTTTCAAGCCGCGCACTTCGATCAACGCCGTGTCTTGAGGATTTGCCATTTTCAATTGCTCCTTGTTGAATATGCTAGCGCTTTATCGTCGCGCGCAACTTTTGCACGTCTTGCCAATTCCAGCACGCCACCTGATGCCGCACCGCGCCCAGTTCCAACGCGGGATTTTCGTTCGCGCACTTGTCCGTGCGATACGCGCACCGGTCGTGGAACGGGCACCCCTTGGGCATTTCGATCAAGTCCGGCGGCAAACCTTCAATCGGCGTCAGTTTCGCCTTGTGCGCTTCGTCGAGGCGCGGGATCGAGCCGAGCAAGCCGAGCGTGTACGGGTGCAACGGGTTGGCAAACAATTCCTTGTTCGACGCCGATTCGATCACAAAGCCGGCGTACATTACGTTGATCCGATCCGCCAAGCCGGCGATCACGCCCAAGTCGTGCGTGATCCAAATGATCGCCATCCCCAGTTCGCGCTTCAAGCGTTTCACGATGTCGGTGATCTGCGCCTGAATCGTCACATCCAACGCGGTCGTCGGTTCGTCGGCGATGAGCAACTGCGGTGAACAGGAGAGCGCCATGGCGATCATCACGCGTTGGCGCATCCCGCCGGAAAATTGATGCGGGTAATCGTCAATGCGCCCTTCGGCTTCGGGAATGCCGACCATCTTGAGCAATTCGACGGCGCGTTTGCGTGCCTGTTCTTTCGTCATGCCCAGGTGCAGTTCGAGCGCTTCGGAAATTTGCGTGTTGATCGTCAGCACCGGATTCAGCGAGGTCATTGGGTCTTGAAAGACCATCGCAATCTTGTTGCCGCGCACCGAGCGAATTTCCTCGTCATCCACTTTGACGAGATCGCGGCCTTGAAACAGGACCGAGCCGCTCGCAATTTTGCCGGGCGGCATCGGAATCAGCCGCATCACCGACAACATCGAAACCGATTTGCCGCAACCGGACTCGCCGACCAAGCCCAGTGTTTCACCTTCGTCCACGTGAAACGACACGCCGTTGACCGCGTGCACAATGCCGTCCTGCGTATGAAATTCGGTGCGCAGGTCTTTGACTTCGAGTAACGTGCCCATTCGCCCTCCCAAAAAATAATTTACGATTTTTGATTGCAAGGATGATCGCGTGAATTGTAAGACGCCCAGTCAAATAGTCGGTTTGACGAATCGGCTACGCGACTAGGCAGGCGACTAGTCGACCAACTCCGGGTTCAACGCTTCGTTCAACCCATCGCCCAGAAAGTTGAACGCAAACACGACAGCGGCAAGAATCAAGCCGGGAATCCACACCATCCAGATCATTTGTGGAAACATGCGCCAGTAGCGTCCGGCATTATCGGACAAGATGTTGCCCCAACTTGGCGCGGGTGGTTGCAAGCCGATGCCCAGAAAACTGAGATACCCCTCGGACAGCGCAATGTCGCCCAAGCCCATCGAGAGCGCGACAATGACCGGCGCGAGCGCGTTGGGCAAAATGTGCCGCGCGATGATTTTCCACGTCGGCACGCCGATGGCTTGCGCGCCGATCACGTACTCGCGCTCTTTGACGGCGAGCACTTGGGCGCGCACCATACGCGCCAAGCCCGCCCAGCCGATCACGCCGAGCGCGATGATCACGACAGCGTAATCGAGATAGCCGCTGTTTGCCAGATCGCGCCAACCGGCTTCCCGCGCCCACGTCAGAATCGCCGGTTTGATCGTCGCGGCAATAAAGAACACAAACAGCAAGCCGGGAAAGGCGAACAAGATATCCGCCGCGCGCATCACCACCGTTTCAACCCAGCCGCCGAAATAGCCCGCCGCCGCGCCCAGCGGCACGCCGAGTCCCAGGTTGACGATCATCACCATCACGATCACGAACACGGCGGAGCGCGCGCCCCAAATGATCCGGCTCAGCATATCGCGCCCCAGATCATCCGTGCCGAACCAGTGCGCGGGGCTGGGCGCTTGCCGCGCGATGCTCAAGTCTTGCGCATCGTACGCGTACGGCGCGAGTTGCGGCGCAAAGATCGCGCAGAGGATCATTGCGGCGACCACCCCGAGACCGATCAGCGCGGGCGGGTTGCGTAACAAGCGTCCCACCACGCGCCGTTGCGGCGAACGCGCGCGGTGAGGCAAATCTATGCCGGCGGGCGAGCGAGTTTGCGTCATTATTGTTTCCGAATCCGCGGGTCAAGGTAGCCGTAGGTCAAATCTACGATCAAGTTGGACACGACATACGCGACGGCGATCAACAAGACCATCGCCATAACCACATAATAATCACGTGAGGACAAGGCGTCAAATGTGAGCGCGCCGACGCCCGGCACGCCAAACCAGTTCTCCACGAGGAACGAGCCGGCGACCAATCCGCCAAGCATCAAACCGAGAATCGTTGCAATCGGGATGAGCGCGTTTCGCAACGCGTGCCGGAAAATGACCAGCCGCTCGCGCAAGCCCTTGGCGCGCGCCGTGCGGATAAAATCCTCGTTCATCACTTCGATAATGCCGGCGCGCATTTGCCGCGTCATGATCGCAATGACGCCGGTGGATTCGATCAGCGCGGGCAAAATAATTTTCGCGCTCAACAAACCCTCCCAGCGCCCTTGCACCATCGGCAAAATGGGACCCACCGAAACGGCAAGGTTCGCCGCTGGCAAAATGAGATCGTGCCGCCGTGAAAAAATGAATGTCAGCACCGGGTTGAGAAAAATAATCGGGAAGGAAATACCGGCGATGACGAACGCGCGCACGAGCAGATCGAGCCAGGAGTCGCGGTTCAGCCCGGCGAGCAAGCCGAGAGGCACGCCGATCAGCACGCCCAGCCCAATCGCGAGGAGGTTTAACTGAATCGTCGCCGGCAACGCGTCCGCGATCAACTTGCCAACCGGTTGATCACGATACTTGACGAGGGAATAACCGAAATTGCCTTGCAAGGCGTTGCCAATGTACCGGAGATATTGCACGTAAAAAGGTTGATCGAAGCCGTACTCGTGACGCAGGCGTTCAATCGTTTCGGGATTCGCGTGCAAACCCATCATCACTTGCACCGGATCGCCGGGACCGTACAGCCCCAATGCAAACGTGATGAGCGAAATGAAAAAAAGCAGAATCGGCAACCAGATCAGTCGCCGGACAAGAAACGCCCCCATCGGCTACCTTGGGCGCGCCGGGCGATGGTCGGGGCGTTTGAATAAACGCCCCGACCATTCCAGCGCGCTGTTTATTTTTCCAACGAGATGTACTGCAAGCGCGGAATGATCAGCGGCGGGTAGACCATGCCCTTGACATACGATTTGGTCAGCCAATATTGGTTGGACACGGTGAACGGTACCACTGGATAATCTTCGAGGATTTTTTGCTCGATCTGTTGATACAACTTGAAGCGTTGCGCCGTATCTTTTTCGACAGCGGCTTGATCGAGCAACTTGTCCACGTCGGGGTTGGAATACGCCGCCCAGTTTTGGGTACTTCCCGTGCGGAACAAAATGTCAATGAAATTTTGCGGATCGGCGTAATCGGCGATCCAAGCAATGTCGAAAATTTGAAAGGGGTTGCGGTTCGGATCGTTCAACTGCCCGATGAACGTCGCCCAATCGGTCTGCTGAATCGAGACGGTAATTCCCAGGTTCTCTTTGATCATTGCCGTCATCGCTTGGATGCTTTGCGCGGCGGAGCCGCCCGCGCCGACGGTCGTCCACGTAATGTCCGGCATTTTGCCGGCATACTTGGATTCGGCGAGCAGTTGTTTCGCCTTGGCGGGATCGTACGCGACCTTCGCTTGCCCTTCAACAAAGCCGGGCATTCCCGGCGGCAAGATGCCGGGCGCGACATTCGACATTTTGCGGTACACGACTTCTACAACTTTGGCGCGATCAATTGCCAGCGCAAATGCTTGGCGCACTTTGGGATCGTCGAAGGGCGGCTTGCGCGTGTTGAACACGATAAAATCGGTGGACAGTTCCGCGCTCACGGTCATTTCTTTGTTGAGCGGACTTTTGGGATCGCTCACGCGTTCAATATCGCTGATCGTCACGTAGACGGATTCGAGATCGCCGTTTTCGTACATCGTCATGGCGGAACCGCCGCCCAGAATGAATTGCACTTCGTCCACTTGGGGTTTGGGTTCGCGATAGAAATTTTCGTTGCGCGTTAAAATCAAGCGTTGCGACCGCGCATACTCTTTCAGCTTGAACGGTCCCGTGCCGTTCGGCTTGTCCGTCCACGTGCGCCCGCCGCGCTCGACATTGTTCTTATCCACGATGAACGCAGTGGGAAAGGTGAGTTTTGCCAGAAAGTAGGCTTTGGGCGCGTCAATGGTGATCTTGACGGTGTAATCGTCCACAACTTCGACGCCGCTCACGGCTTGTGCCTTGCGCGTGAGTTTTTCCTTCACGCCGACAATGTCGCCCAGATACGTTTCGGCTGTGTGCGAAGCCAGCGCGGGATTCGTGACGCGTTCAATCGAGTACTTGAAATCTTGCGCGGTCACCGGGCGACCGTCGTGGAATTTCGCTTCTTTGCGGAGAAAGAAGGTGAAGGTTTTACCGTCACCGCTTACTTCCCAACGTTCAGCAACATCTGGAATTACTTTGAGGTTCTTATCGAGCGTGACCAAGCCACTGAAAATTTCGACAACATATACGGCGGAGTCGGCATCGCCGGCGAGTGCGGGATCGAGCGTCGGCGGATCGCCGGAGCCGCGGCCGGGCAAACGGAGGGTATTTTTGCCGGCGGCGGGTGCGCGCGGCGCGGTGACGGTCGGGATGCCGCCGGGCGTTGTGCCCGACGAAACCGGCGTGCTACCTATTGTGCCGGGTTGCATCAAAAAGTACAAGCCCGCCCCGGCGATGCACAGCGCACCACACAGGGCGACCAGCAAAACCGCGACAATGCCGATCAGCCACCGATTACTATTTCCACTACTGGACATGTTTTCTCCTCTTCGATTTATGCGGAGCGACTTTTGCGCCAATAGTACACGGTGTTGCGCTTCTTGTCAAGACACCGTGCCGCATGCGCTTCTAGAATCCACGCTTGACAAAAACTCCACATCGTAGTTTACTCCATCCCAAGCGATGCGGCACCGCGCGCGCCTGATGACCGGGCGCGCGCAATCGCGTATCTTATGAAGAAAGGATACTTTTCATGCCTGTAACCAAACAAGAAGTCTTGGACTATCATCGGCGCGGCCGCCCCGGCAAGATCGAAGTGATCGCCACCAAGCCGTCGCAAACCCAGCGCGATCTCACGCTGGCGTATTCGCCCGGCGTCGCCGAGGCGACGCTCGAAGTGGAACGCGATCCGGAAACGGCGTACGAGTTGACTGCCAAGGGCAACCTCGTCGCCGTCGTCTCCAACGGCACCGCGATTCTGGGCCTCGGCGACCGGGGCGCGCTCGCCAGCAAGCCAGTGATGGAAGGCAAAGGACTGCTCTTCAAACGCTTTGCCGATATTGACGTATTCGACATTGAGATCAAGGCGCGCACCGCCCAAGAGATCATCACCGTCGTGAAAGCGTTGGAGCCGACGTTCGGCGGCATCAACCTCGAAGACATCAAAGCGCCGGAATGTTTCGAGGTGGAAGAAACCTGCAAGCGTGAAATGAACATTCCGGTCTTTCACGACGACCAGCACGGCACCGCGATCATTTCCGGCGCGGGCTTGCTCAACGCGCTCGAAATCACCGGCAAACGGATCGATCAGATTCGAGTCGTGATCAACGGCGCGGGCGCGAGCGGCGTCGCCTGCGGTGAGTTTTGGATTCGGCTGGGCGTGCGCCGTGAAAACGTGCTCATGCTCGACACCAAAGGCGTACTGTACCGGGGACGCACCGAAGCGATGAATCCATACAAAGAACGCTTTGCGGCAGACACCTCCGCGCGTACGCTCGCCGACGCGATGCAAGACGCGGATGTGTTTCTGGGTCTCTCGGTGAAAGATGTGCTGACGCCGGACATGGTCAAGACGATGGCGCCCGCGCCGCTCATTTTTGCGCTCGCCAATCCCGATCCCGAAATCCGGTACGATCTCGCCAAGTCCGTCCGCCCCGATGCGATTGTCGGCACCGGGCGCAGCGATTACCCGAACCAGATCAACAATGTCCTGGGTTTTCCGTTCATCTTTCGCGGCGCGCTCGACGTGCGTGCCACCGCGATCAACGAAGAGATGAAGGTGGCGGCGGCGCGCGCGTTGGCGGCGTTAGCCAAAGAGGATGTGCCGGACTCGGTGCTGAAAGCGTACGGGTTGGAAGCGTTGCGCTTTGGACCGGAATACATCGTGCCCAAACCGATTGATCCGCGCGTATTGTTGTGGGAAGCGCCCGCCGTCGCGCGCGCGGCGATGGAATCCGGCGTCGCGCGCAAAACGCTCGACATTGCGGCGTACCGCGATCAACTCGAAGCGCGGCTGGGCAAGGGGCGCGAGGTGATGCGAACGATCCTCAACAAAGCCAAAGCCAATCCCAAGCGCGTCGCGTTCGGCGAGGGCGAAGAACCCCAAGTCATTCGCGCCGCACTGCAAGTGCACGAAGAGGGCATCGCGCAACCCATCTTGCTGGGTCGGCGCGACGTGATCGAAAACAAGATCAAGGAACTGGGGTTGGACTTTCAGCCGCCGATTGTGTCGCCGAGCGACGGCGCGAAAGCCAAACATTTTGCGCGGTACGTGACGATGTACCAAAAGTTGCGCGAGCGCAAAGGAATCACCCGCGGCATGGCGGAACGCATGATGACCCGGCGCAATCATTTCGGACCGATGATGGTGCGGATGGGCGATGCGGACGCATTTCTCAGCGGTCTCACGTTCAACTATCCCGACGTAATTCGCCCGGCGTTGCAGATTGTGCACACGCGCGAGGGCGTCAAACGCGCGGCGGGGATGTACCTGATCATCACGAAAGATCAACGCGTCTTTTTCTTCACCGACGCGACGGTGAACATTGATCCCTCGCCCGAAGATTTGGCGGAAAGCGCGATCCTCGCGGCGGACGCGGCGGCGGCGTTCGACATCAAGCCGCGCGTGGCGCTACTCTCGTTCTCGAACTTTGGTAGCACGCCGCACCCGCTGGCGGATAAAGTGCGCCGCGCGCTCGAACTTGTGCGCGCCAAACGCCCGGACATTCCGATTGACGGCGAGATGCAAGCGGATACCGCCGTCGTGCCGGACATTTTGGAAGGGCGGTACGCGTTCGCCACCGTGCGCGATCCCAACATCCTCGTCTTTCCCAGTCTGGAAGCGGCAAACATTGCGTACAAACTGTTGCATCATCTCGGCGGCGCGGAAACGATTGGCCCCATTCTGCTGGGAATGGGCAAGCCGATTCACGTTTTGCAACAGGGCGACGAAGTGAAGGACATTGTCAACATGGCGGCAATTGCGGTCGTAGACGCGCAACGCTAAACCGGGCAACTGCGTACAGAGCACTTGACGCGGGCGGAAAAATTTTCCGCCCGCTTTCGTTTGCGTCGAATCCCGATTGCGATTATACTGTCGCTACTTCGTCCAAAGGATCGAACATGGCGAACGAACGCATTCTTGTTCTCGAAGATCAAACCAAACTGCGCGAGCAAATGTGCCTCGCTCTGATCGAAGCGGGTTATCGCGTGCAGGCGGCTGGCACCGGCGCGGAAGCGCTTCACCTGGTCCAATACACGGCTTTTGACCTGATCGTTGCAGACATTTTTTTGCCGGACACGTCCGGCATTTTGCTTTTTCCGCAAGTGCGCGCCCTGCATCCCGAAATCGCCGGCATCGTCGTGACCGGGCACAGCACCTGGGAACTGGCGGTCGAGGCGCTCAACGCCGGCTTTGTCGGCTTTCTCGTCAAGCCCATCGTGCCGGAGCAATTGATCGCGTCGGTCGTCAACGCCATCGAGCAAGAAAAGTTGCGCCGTGAAAACGCGCGCCTGCGTGCGGTTGTGCCGCTGTTTGAACTGTCCAACTCGTTCATGGGCAACTTTCCACTTGACGAGTTGTTGCAACGCATCGTCACCGTTGCCCAGCGCGAAACCGCCGCGCAGATTGTTTCACTGATGCTGATCGCCCCGAACGATCAAGACCTCACCATCGCCGCCGCCGCCGGTTTGCCACGGAGTATCATCGAACACGAAAAGGGCAAAGTAGGGCAAGGCATCGCCGGCCGCGTCGCGCAGACAGGCGAGCCGCTGATGCTCACCGAAAATGCGCCGCTCGATCCAGAAATTCGCAAATTGATGCTCAAGCCCGAAGTCCTGTCCTCCCTGTCGCTTCCCTTGCGCGTTCGCAACCAGGTGATCGGCGTGTTGAACCTCTCGCGGATGTACGGCGATGAGCCATTCAAGACGGGCGATCTCGAAATGGCGACTGTGTTTGCGGGTCAAGCCGCTATGGCGATTGACCAAGCCCGCCTGTTCGATCAACTGAAAACGTTAAATGCGATCAGCCAGAAATTGGCGAGCGCGGTGGACCTCAACGAGGCGATTACCGCCTTGCTCGATGCGCCGCGCCAAATCATTCATGCCCTCGACACGCGCGTTTGGATCGGCGAAGGCACGGTGCAATCGAGCGAGTTGCATCCCCATATCGTCGGCACGCATGTCCTGATCGTGCCGCGCGAAAAAATTCTCGCCGAACTGAAAACGGAACCGGAAACCGGCTGGGTGATCGCGCCGTTGCAACACGGCGAACGCGTATTGGGGCTCGTGCGCGCGCAAATGCCCGCACGCGCCGCGCGCGAAGAACAACTGGGCGCGCTCCGCACGCTCGCGCACACGGCGAGCGCCGTGATCGAATCGCACAGTTTGCATGCGCGCGAAATGGTCGCGTTTCGCCAAGTGGACGATGCGATGCGCGCCGATCTCAACTTGCGCGAACTGCTCGCCCGTTTGCTGACCGAAATGATCAATTCGTGTGAGGCGGATGGGGGCGCGCTGTTCTTGCGCGACGCCGCGCACGCGCAGATCGAATCTTGGGTGGCGATGAATTGGCGCGGCGACGATACGCTGGCACAGCCCTTTGTGCGCGAGGCGCGCGCGCAAATGACGGCGCATCCCGCCGATCCGACGCAAACGATGATCGGCGCGCCGATGATGTTGGGCAACCGCGTGGAAGGCGCAGTTGTGCTCACCCGCTTGATCGCGACCGGCGGTTTTACCACCCGCCACCTCGACGCGTTGGTCACGCTAACCAGCACCGCCGCGCTCGTCATTCGCAACGCGCAATTGTATGCCCGCTCGGAAGAATCGGCGATCACCGAAGAGCGCACGCGCATCGCGCGCGAAATTCACGACGGCTTGGCGCAAGACTTGTCCTACCTCGTGTTCAAAATTGGCGCGGCGCAAAAATTGGCGAGTCAGGGCAAGGACAGGGAACTGCGGAAAGAGTTGGACGAAATTTCGAGCCAGTTGCGCCGCGACATCCGCGACGTGCGGCACACGATCTTTGCCTTGCGCCCGCTCGACATCGAGACGGAAGGATTTTTGCCGGCGTTGCAAAAGTTCACCAAAGAGTTCGCGCAA
>CAIKBD010000175.1 GCA_903825565.1 uncultured Anaerolineales bacterium
ATTGGCGAACGCGAGTTTGAGTTTCGCGCGCGCTAACCCGTAGGGCAAATTTGGAAATTTGCCTCACGGTAGTTTTCTGGAGGAAGCGGTATGTCCCCACAACCATCGCTCAAAACATTTCTCGCGCGCGGCGCGAATCTCGCCGGCATCGGCGGCGTGATTTTGATCGGCACATTTTTTCTGCCTTGGGTATCGTTTATCGGCGTCGGGATCAGCGGCTGGAATCTTGCCCAGAGCCAGCCCTGGCTTTGGCTCGTGCCGGTATGCGGGCTGGCGGCGAGCGCGCTGGCTTGGCTCGACCGGCGCGCGGTTGCGCCGGCGCTTGCCGCGCGGCGGTCGCTCGCGTGGTTCAGCGCCGGTAGCATCGCGCTGATCGCGCTGGGCATTTCCTTCCTGGGTTATGCGCTCGACGCGGCAAGTTGGTTCAGCCGCTGGGGTGTGAACCTGGGAAGCATTTTGCCGCTCGGCATTGGCTCGCTGGGCGCAGGGATCGGCGCAGGGTTGCTGATTGCCGGCGCGGCGGTGGAGGCGCGCGCGCCAGCCGTGCGCCCGCGGATCGAGTCAGAACCACCGCCACCCGATCGCGCGCCGCGCGCATTTTTACACGGTCGCACCGGCGCGCTCGCGGGTCAAGTCTTTGAGATCAGCCACGACTATTTCAAAATCGGACGATCCTCCGATAGCCAGATTCGCATTCTCGATCTTCAAGTGTCGCGCGTGCATGCCGTGATTCGCGTCGCGCAGGGACGCTATTACGTGCAAGACCAGGACAGCGCGAACGGCACACAGTTGAACGGGCAACCCGTAGATGCGTCCGTCCTCGCCGCCGGCGATGCGCTCACGATTGGCGATACGACGTTTGTGTTCGTCATTCAATAGAATCAGGAGACGACGATGATTAGCGATCTCACCGGGCGCACCTTGCTGGCGCGCTATCGCATTGACGCGCCGATTGGCGAAGGCGGGATGGCGCGCGTGTATCGCGCGACCGATTTGACGCGCGGCGCGACCGTCGCCGTCAAGGTTCTGCGCGAAGACCTCGCCGAAGACCGCGAGTTTGTGCGCCGCTTTCGCAAAGAGGCGCAAACGCTCGCGCAACTCAACCACCCCAACATCGTTCGCTTTATCGAGTTTGGCAACGAGGGACGCCTGGCGTTCATCGTGATGGATTACATCGCCGGCACGACGTTGCGCGGACGATTGTTGGATGTGAACGCGCCCTTGCCGCCCGCCGAACTTTGCTCCATCGTTCGCCAAATCGGCGCGGCGCTCGCGCACGCGCACGCGCAAGGCATCATCCACCGCGATGTCAAGCCGGGAAACATTATGCTCACCTCCGACGGACGCGCGCTCCTCTCCGATTTCGGCATCGCCAAAATGGCGGACTCAGCGACGATTACGACGGTTGCGCCGGGCACGCCGGCGTATTCCAGTCCCGAGCAGGTGTTGAGCCGCCCGCTCGACTATCGCACCGACATTTACAGTTTCGGCATCGTGCTGTACGAAATGGCAACGGGGCAACGCCCGTTC
>CAIKBD010000176.1 GCA_903825565.1 uncultured Anaerolineales bacterium
CTCGGCAGCAACTCGACGAGTAGCAACATGGTCGAGGTCGAGGATGGCAAGATTATCATTATGATGTTGCGCTAAGCGTTTCCGAAAAAAACGCGACCTTCCAGGTTCACGTTGGCAAAACCTGGAAGGTCGCGTTTACACGATCAACAAACTCGCGTCCACCGCTTGCAAATTTTCCTGCGCGATGTCGGCGCGTTGCCCCGCGCTAATCGCTTCGCGGAACGCGGCGAGCGGGTACAGATTCGCGTGGCGCACCATCGCCGCCGCCGCCATCACCGCGAGCGATTTCTTGTTCGCGGGCGCGCGCGCCAAATTGAGCACCACCTTGCGCGCGCGCGTTTCGATCAACTCGGCAAGTTCCGGCACCACGTAAACCGTTTGCGTTTCGTCCATCGCGCGCAATGGGCGCGGCACCTGCGACAAACCCTCCGGCGTGAGAACGGCTAAAAAGTCCGGCTTTTCAATCCCCGTGTAGAAAATTTCCGCGCGACTCAAAATCACTTCCGAAACGGAATAGCCGCTCATCACCGAAACCGGGTAATCGTCGCGCTGGGTCGCCCACAGCTCGCTCATCATCGCGCCGATGGCGAGCGCGGACGCGGTGGATTTCACCTTGCCGCCCGCCGCGCCCGCGAGAATGATCCGCGTCGGCTGGGTCAACGCGCTCGCAAATTTTACGGCGATGGGATCGGGCGGCGTCGTCGGTTCGCCGACCTGGGATGCGCACTGGGCGCGGTACGTGTGCGCCAATTCGAGCGTGTCCGTTTTTTGCAGAATGCCGGCGGGCAAGCCGAGGTTTTGCATCGTTTCCAGCAATGCGCCGCGCGAAAATAAATTGTTCGGCACATAATACGCCGTGCACAATTCCCAAATGTCGAGCAGAGCAAAGCCCGGTGTCTGGATCGCTTCGGCGATCCGATCCGGCAAATCCTTGTCGAACGCCGTGCCGCGAAAGACAAACGCCGCGCCATTCACGGCAACGGTCGCGCACACATCGAGCGGGCGTTCGAGATTGCCGGCGCGCGTCGTGGAGGTTTTGCCGCCGTGCGGCGTGGTGACGGAATGTTCGCCGCCGGTCATGCCGAAATTCAAATTGTTGAACACGAGCACGGTAACGCCAATATTGCGCCGCGCCGCGTTGAGCAAGTGCGCGCCGCCAATGCCAATGCCGCCGTCGCCGATCAGCACGATCACGTTGAGATCGGGGTTCGCCAGTTTGATGCCGGACGCGTAGGTGATCGCGCGTCCGTGCAAACCGTGAAACGCGTTCACGTCGAAAAACTGATCGCTCATCCCAACGCACCCGATATCGGTGACGATCACCGTCTTGCGCGGATCGAGTTGGAGTTTAACGAGCGCCGCGTTCAAGTGGTCGAGCACGAGTGCATGCGAACAACCCGGACAAAATGGCAAGCGCGCGCGTTCGAGGTTGCGATAAGTGGTGACGGTATTCCACGCAATTGTTTCCATTACTTGATCAACTCCTCAATCTCCGCCGGCGCGATCAGTTCGCCATCCACGCGGTTGACGCCGAGCACTTCGGGGCGCACGTCCAGCGCGAGCGCGAGCCGTTCGACATCAAGCCGGTACTGCCCCAGGTTCAATTCCGGCACGATGACGCGCGCGACGCCGGTCAACGCGGCGCACAGAATTTTTTCCGGCACGGGAAACAGCGCCTGGACGACCAGCGTCGAGACGCGTTTGCCGGCGGCGCGCGCATTCCGCGCCGCTTCGATCATCGCGCGCGCGGTGACGCCGTACGCGACGATTAACGTTTGCGCGCCGGGTTGCGCGTCGAGTTGCGCGAACTCCAACTCGGCAAGATGCGCCTCAAGTTTTTGCGCCAAGTGCCGGCTCGTCTTGTTTACATTCGACGGCTTTTTGGTCAGCAAGCCGCGCTCGTCGTGCATCGAAGTCGTGAAACGCGTGAGGTGCGGTCCGCCAATCGGCGCGAACGCCGGCGTGTCCGCCAGTTTCTTGATTTGATACGGCACAAATTCCGCGTCCGCCGGCGCAAGCGTGCGATTCACAATTTCGATTTTTTCGAACGTGTCCGTGTCCACGCTTTGTTGCGCGCCGACCATTTCCTTGTCGGTGGCGAGAATCACCGGCGCACGAAAGCGTTCGGCGAGATTGAACGCCACTTGGGTCAATTTGAAGCAATCGGCGAGACTGCTGGGGCACAAGACGATCATCGGAAAGCCGCCGCTGGTGATCCAGCGCAAAAATTGAATGTCGCCTTGCGCGGCAGTCGTCGCGCCGCCGGTCGCGGGTCCCTGGCGCATCACGTCCACGATCACGAGCGGCACTTCGCCCATAATCGCCAGTCCGATGTTTTCGGAATAGAGCGACATGCCGGGCCCACTCGTCGCGGTCAACACTTTAGCGCCCGTCATTGCCGCGCCGATGCACATGCCGATACTCGCGATTTCGTCTTCGCCTTGAATCCCCACGCCATTCACCTTGGGCAATTCGCGCAACATTCGCAAAAGAATCGGCGTCGCCGGCGTGATCGGATAGCCGGCGAAAAAATTACAGCCCGCCGCGAACGCGCCGCGCACAATCGCTTCCGCGCCGTCCATAAACTCGCGCATGCACCACCTCGGTTGGGATTAGAAATTAGAGATTGGAAATTGGTTACGGTTTATTCTATCCTGTTTGGTGTTTTTTCCCAAATTATTCAATCGTTAAAATCCGTGCTATACTCGCGTTCGTTTCCAATCTCTAATCTCCAATTTCTATCTCGGGAGGGACTATGTTTCGCGGCGAAAAAATCCAATTGGGCGCGGTGCAACGCGAGTATCTACCCAAGTACGTCGAGTGGCTGAACGATTGGGAGGTGGCGCGCTTTTTGAATCCGGGCGTCGCCGCGCCGTTCAATCTCGAAGACGAAACGGCGTGGTTTGAAAACCGGAACAAGTCGAAAGACAATTACGTGTTTGCCATTCTCACGCTCGAGGGCAAACTGATCGGCAACTGCGGCTTGCATCGCGTAGATTTGAAAAACCGTAGCGCCGTGTTCGGCATTTTCATCGGCGACAAGGAGTACTGGGGCAAGGGGTACGGCACCGATGCCACGCGCACCCTCTTGCGCTTTGCGTTCGCGGAACTGGGATTGAATCGGATCGAGTTGGAAGTGTACGCGTTCAACCCGCGCGCGATTCGCGCGTACGAAAAAGCCGGGTTCCGGCGCGACGGGGTGCATCGGCAGGGCTTGTACCGCGAAGGCAAATTTCACGACGAGTACATCATGTGCATTTTGCGCGAGGAATGGCAAGCCGGTGGATAGAAAGTTGACGCGCGCGCAACGCCACGCCTTTGCCGCGCGGCTCTTGGCGTGGTACGAGAAAAACCGGCGCGATCTCCCCTGGCGGCGCGACACGCACGATCCGTATCGCGTGTGGATTGCGGAAACACTTTTGCAACAGACGCAAGTTATCACGGTCATTCCGTACTATGAACGTTTCCTCGCCCGGTTTCCGAATGTGCGCGCGCTCGCATCCGCCCCGCTCGACGCCGTGTTGAAAACTTGGGAAGGCGCGGGCTATTACGCGCGCGCGCGCAACTTGCATCGCGCCGCACAAGAAATCGTCGCGCGGTTCGCCGGCGAAATTCCCGGCACGGTGGCAGAACTGCTCACGTTGCCCGGCATCGGGCGTTACACCGCCGGCGCAGTGGCGAGCATCGCGTTCGGGCAAGCCGCGCCCGTTGTCGATGGCAATGTCGTGCGGGTGTTGTGTCGCTATTTTAAGATTGAGAGCGACCCGCAAGCGAATTCAACCAAGCAACTACTGTGGGAGTTGGTTACACAGTTACTCCCGCAACAATGCACTGGCGATTTCAACCAAGCGCTGATGGAGTTGGGCGCGACAATTTGCGCGCCGCGTAACCCACAATGCCCAACGTGTCCGCTCGCGCGCGCCTGCGCCGCGCGCCGCTTGGGTTTACAAACGCAACTGCCCACCAAACGCGCCAAGAAAAAATTGCCGCATCACGCCATCGCCGTCGGCGTTGTGTGGAAGCGCGGCAAAATTTTGATCGCGCAACGTCCGCCCGAAAAATTGCTCGGCGGGTTGTGGGAATTGCCGGGCGGACATCAGGAGCCGGGTGAATCGCTCGCCGCGTGCGTGGCGCGCGAAGTGCGCGAAGAGTTGGGGATTGGAATTACGGTCGAGGCAGAATTAGCGGCAGTCGAGCACGCGTACTCGCATTTCAAAATCACGCTGCACGCGTTTCGCTGTCGTTGGGTGCGCGGGCGTCCGCGCGCACTGGGTTGTGCGGCATGGCACTGGGTCTCGCCGCATGAATTGGCGCAGTACGCGTTTCCAGCGGCAAATCGCAAATTGTTCGCGGGGATCAACTGGGACGCGTAAGCGCGCCGCGCCGCGCAGGGTTATGGCTTGCTCGCGTCAAACATACGCGGATCGTACGTCCCGCCGCCGCTCCAAAACATCCAGCCGACGCTGCCCGCTTCGGTCGCCGCTTTTTTCTGCAGGCGATATTGCGCGACGCCAAAATCGCCGCGCCCGCTGTACGCTTGCAACCACAGGCGAATTTTGGTCGGCGTTTTCTCCGCCGCGCGTTTATAACTGTTGAAGATCACTTCGTACGGACACTTGGTTGCCTCCGTGCAGTTGCGAATTTGCAAACCCCGCAACAGCAAGTCCGCCGCATCCACCCAGGTATCGGGATACACCATCGGGCACACGTAATCCACATACGGACCGAGGTCGCGCAAGCGTTGCCCCGTGTGTTGATCGTCGTCCGTCGCCGTCGTCAAGCCGAACACATCCGCCGAAATAAATACGCCGGTCGAACGCAACTCTTTCTGCGCGCGCGCCAAAAAGCCGGCAATCGCGGCGATCCGCGCGTCTTCGGTATACTCCGCGCCCCAAACCAACCCGTTCGTGCGACCGGGAAAGCGCACATAATCGAATTGCACTTCGTCGAAACCCAACGCGGCAACTTCTTTGGCGAGCGCGATGTTGTAATTCCAATTTTCTTGCACAAACGGGTTGAGCCATTGTTGCCCGTTCGTCTCCGTAAACAGCGCGCCGTTGGCGTACCGCACGGCTTGCGCCGGGCGCGCATTCGCCAGTAAATTATCCTGAAACACCGGCAAGCGCGCGATGCAATAAATATTTAGCGCGCGACACTGCGCGATCACGTGTTTGAGATCGACGCCGTGCAACGCCGGCGCGCCGATTTCTTTGGCAAGCGGGACCTGGGTGTCCCACGCCACCCGCCCTTTTTCCGCCTTGACGCTGATGACCAACGCGTTCAATTCGGTTTTGTCAATCAGACTGATCACCTCGCGGAAATGTTCCGGCGTCGCGCCGAACGGCAAATGCACGCCCTGCGCGGCAAACGCCGCCAGTTTCAGATCGCGGCGCGCGACTTGGCTGATCGTCAATTCGGTTTTACGATAGCCGGGCGCTTTGAAAATGAGCGTCGCTTTGGCGGGCACGTTTTCAAGCCGGTACTCGCCTTTGGCGTTGGTCGTGACAATCGTGGAACCCAGATAGACGAGCGTGCCGCTGATCGGTTGATTCGTCGCCGCGTCGGTCACACTGCCCGCAAGCACGTTGGGGCGCAATGTGAGTTGTAGCTCGCCCTGCGTGAACGTCGCCGTGGCGCTGTCGTAGCCGGGCTTGGCGGCGCGAATTTGCGCGCCGGGTTTGACGCGCCATAATGTCACACGCCCTTGCGCGTCGCTGGCGACCGTTTGGGTATCGGCTTGCACGGTGACATTCGCCAGCGGCTGGTTGGTGTATTGATCGATCACCCGCACACTCACACTGAGCGGCAACAAACCCAGTTCCACTGGGTTCTGCCCATCGAATGCCGCCGTCGCCGGCTGATAGCCCGGCAATTGCGCCGCAAAGGGCGTGCCCAATTTAACGTTCCGTAACTCGATTAGCCCCGCGGCGTTTGTCGGCACGGGACGATCACTGATCATTACTTGCGTGTTCGCCAGCGGCGTTTTCGATTCTGCATCCTGCACCCGCACGATCACCCGGTTCGGTTCTAGTTCGAGATCGAGCGAGAACGCGCGCGCAAAAAGATCATCGCCCAGCACTTGAGCGCGACCTGGGTCATAACCATCGGCTTGGAGCGTCAAGTCGAATTTGCCGCGTGGAATTTCGACGCGATACGCGCCCGCCGCATCCGTCGTCGTCGCGCGATCCGCCACCATGATTTGTGCGTTGGCGATAGGCGCGTGCGTCATCGCATCCCGTACCAAACCGGTCAACGGGCGCGTCTCGTGCAAAAAGAAAAAGAGCACTCCGCCAGAAATACAAACGACAAGGCACACGCCGAGCAGAATTTTTTTCCACATGGCGCGGATTATAGCATAGATCATTTCCACAACCAATCCACAACTGTTCATAACTTCATCCACAGTGCTTGTGTGCATTGAAACCGGCATCTACTAGATTTTGGGGATGGGCGCAGGCAAACTAAACTTGTGCACAGTTATTCGCATCTTGTCCACACCAAGCGCCAATCTTAAAAGATACGGCGCGTCCCGATTCTTTAAGGTAAATTGCTTGCGCGAGTTATCCACATCTGTTAGAATGGCAAAGCAATGCCCCCTAAAGGATTGGCTATGAACGCGAATGAAATTTGGCACGCCACACTCGGAGAATTGCAACTCCAAATGACCAAAGCCACATTTGATACCTGGGTGCGCCCAACGCACGCCGTCGCCTACCGCGATGGCGAAATGACCGTCGGCGTGCACAGCCCGTATGCGAAAGAGTGGCTGGAAAATCGTTTGCACTCGACCATCGAACGCACGGTCACCGGCATCGTCGGGCGTTCCGTCGCCGTGCATTACATCGTCAAAGATAAGAACGTCTCACGCGATCTGCGCGCCGCGCTTCGGAGCGATGACCATGAACCCCGGTTGTTGCGCGCCAGCCCACCGCCGGATGACATGGACGGAGATGAGCCGCCTGCGCCGCCGCCTTCAAAAACACGCAGCGATGAATTTGTGTTGCGCGTGTCTATGCCGCTCAACCCCAAAAACACGTTCGACACGTTCATCGTCGGCAACTCGAACCGGTTAGCCCATGCCGCCGCGCTCGCCGTGGCGGAGCACCCAGGCGAATCGTACAACCCGCTGTTTCTGTACGGCGGCACCGGCTTGGGCAAAACCCATTTGTTGCAAGCGGTGGGTCAACACTCCAACGTTAGATCTAAACATGTGTTGTACGTTTCATCCGAAACTTTTACGAACGATTTGATCAACGCCATCCGCAACCAAACCACCGCCGAGTTTCGCCGGCTGTACCGCGAGATTGACGTACTGTTGATTGACGACATTCAATTCATCGGCGGCAAGGAATCTACCCAGGAAGAATTTTTTCACACGTTCAATCACTTGCACGCAGCCAATAAACAGATCATCATTTCGAGTGATCGGCATCCGCGCGCCATCCCAACACTCGAAGACCGCGTGCGCTCGCGCTTTGAAGGCGGTATGATCACCGACATTCAACCGCCGGATTTGGAAATGCGGATTGCAATCTTGCGAACCAAAGCCGAGGCGACCGGCACAGACGTACCCAGCGAGGTGCTCGATTTTATCGCGCACAAAGTGCAAAGCAACATCCGCGAACTCGAAGGCGCACTCACGCGCGTTCAAGGTTATGCGCGCTTGATGAGCGCACCCTTGTCCGTCGAACTCGCCACCACCGTTTTGCAAGACATCCTGCGCCACCAACCGATCACCGTCGAGCAAGTGCTCACCGTCGTCGCCGATTTCTACCGCGTGGATTTGAGCGACTTGACTGGCCGCAGCCGCAATAAAGAAATCGTTCTGCCGCGCCAAATGGCGATGTACCTGTTGCGCGAAGAAACTGGCGCATCGCTTCCGCAAATCGGCGAACTCCTCGGCGGGCGCGATCACACAACCGTGATGTACGCCCACGACAAAATGGGCGAACTCATCGAAACGGACGATATGCGCCGCCGCGAAGTCCTAACGATCCGCGAGCGGTTGTACAAGCAGATCAAGTAGCCGGAAAGAGCCGCTTTTCAAGTCACAAAAAGGCGAGGTTTTGATAACCTCGCCTTTTTGTTTATGTAAACCAACCACTTTTGCACATGTGGAAAAATCTGTGGATGTGTGGATAACCACCTTAGAATTGGGGATAACCGTGCCTCTTTGGGGATAACCTTAATGTGTTACAAATTTTACGCAACAAATTGTGGTATTGGCCCTGCCAAACCACAATTTATAGCACTCGTTCAAAACCACCGTGTCGCCTGTGGAAAACATAACTTTTCAACTCACATTCCACTCCCATTCGAACAAAAGAGCGAACGCGTGGCACTCACTAGATCTAGCGGTCAAAGCAACTTGAAATACGATTTGTGGAACACTTTGGCACATCCGTTCTCTGCATACACATATCCACAGCCCCTACTAGTACTATCTATTAAATATTCTTAGAAGAAGATTGAGTACAATGGTAAGAATCACACTGAGCGCGATTGAACTCGCAATTGGGAAAAAACACGAGAACGTTTCGGTTTGAATGACGAGATCGCCGGGCAAGCGTCCGACGCCTGGAATTCTGCTCGCCAACCAAATGATTCCGCCGAGCAATACCAAAAACGCGCCGAGTGAAACGAGTAGTTTGCCCAAGTCTTCCATCGAACAGCGCCTCTTTCACTTTTTGCGCCGGTACAACGTGAGAAATTTTCGCAATGCCGGATCGTCCGTCCAAGTTACCGGCGCGCGCTCGTACTCTTTCACGCTGTCCATCACATCGCCAAAGATGATCACGTATTCTGGTTGACGCATCACGACATACGCCAGATCGAACTTTTCGTGCCCCGGCGTGCCTTGCCCCAACGTAGCGACTTGCATTCGCCCGATGTGCAAGTCGTTGATGCCAAACATATCTACGGCGGGCAAGCCCGAAAAATACGGCACCTGCCCTGCCGCATCCACCGCGATCAGCGTGCCGCGCGGCGCGTTGGCATTGAGCCAGCGCCCCATCACCACGCGCGCTTCGGTTGCGCGCGCCGCATCGAAACTGCGAATGTAAATGCCATACTCGCCACTCCACGCCGAAGCGTAAAAAACGGCGGCGACTAACAAGCCGCTCACAACCCAGGTTGTATATTCCACAAGTTTTCCCCAGTGGCGCGTGCGTGGCTCCCCAAACGTTTTCCACAAATCCCCAAGCCCTGTGCAAAACAGCAAATAGAAGAACGGCATCAACGGCGCGAAAAAGCGCCCCACCGACCAATCGCCGCCGACGTAAACGATGTACGCGGTGTACGGAATCAAGAGCGCGGTGAAATAACTGGTCCAGAAAAAACGGTGCGCGCGAAACGCATTTGCCACGGCGACGAGCGGCGGCAGGAGAACGAGCCAGCCCAAGTGCACACCGACGAATTGCGCGAGGTGTTTCCACCCGCGCTCGATCTGCGCGGCGGGCCCAGCCGCGGAGACTTTGGCATGAAATGAGTTTGGCAGGAACGATTTATAGTACCACCAACGTCCCAACCAGTACGGCGCAAAAATCGCCGCGAAAGCCAGCCCGCGCAAAATGTCACGCCCGGTGAACAGCCGCCGCTCCACCACCAGCCGCCACGCAACTTGATGCGCGACGGTGATTGCAAACACGAACGCCCCTTCCGGGCGTGTCATCGTGGCGAGCGCAAAGAACACGCCGCTCAGTGGAAACCGGGCGTGCGTTTGCTCGCGCACGTACAGCGTCGCGCCGGCAAAAATCAAAAACGCGAACAGCACCGTTTCGAGTCCGCTGACCGCCCACAGCACGAACGATCCATCCACGGCAAGGAGGAGCGCGGCGAGGATGCCCACACCGCGCGGCGCATCCACCTGGCGCGCGAAACGCCCGACGAGCCACAGCGTCGCCAGCGCGAACAGCGCGCCCAGCGCCATACTCGCGCGCCCCACATCAACGCCCGCGCCTTCGAGCGGAATCATCGCGGCAGTCCACAAAAAATTGGTAAACCCTTCCACGCGTTCGCCCGGATTGAAAAATAGCCCATAGCCGCGGATCGCGTTTTGGGCGTAACGAAACGAAATGTACGCGTCGTCCACCGCGTCCGCGCCGAGCGCGTTGGCGAAAAAGATCGCGCTGGCAGAAAAGACGAGCGCGATCCCAAGCGATGCGAAATTGAAAATTGAGCGCGAGCGAGATTTCATGGTGTGAGCAATCCAGACATTTTGAGAATTTCGTCCGACCAGATTTGTGCTTGCGCGGCGAGTTGCGCGCGCGCGGCGGGATCGTGTTGCGCCGTGTGCCAGTTTACTTGCCAGCGTGTCAACTTTCGGCCAAGTTCGATGAGCCAGACCACATCCGCCATTCGTTCGGGCAACAAATCCGGCGCGCTCCACTCGATAAAATAGCGGCTCTCTTCCAAGAGACTGGATACTGCTCCCGCCGCTTCTTGTTTTTTGGAGAACGAGACAACGCGCGCCAAGTTTGCGGCAAGTCCGCCCAAGCGAACCGGCGTAGCGTCGCGCAGGTAACGTGCGCGAATTTCAGGACGAAGCATCGGCAACCTCGAATATCCAACGGACAATCTTTTCCACTTGCGCGCGAATTACAGAAAGTGCACTTTCACAGCAACCGCTCCTGTTCCGTGTTGGGATAGGAAATGGCGAGATGTTCATACGCGCGCCGTGTCGCCACGCGCCCGCGCGACGTGCGATCCAGAAAACCGAGTTGCAGCAGGTACGGTTCGTACACGTCCATAATCGTGTCCGCCTCTTCGCTGATTGACGCGGCAATCGTGTCCAAGCCGACGGGGCCCCCCTCGAACTTTTCGATGATCGTCCGCAACACCTTGCGATCAATTTCGTCGAGTCCGAGCCGATCCACTTCGAGCATTTTGAGCGCGTCGCCGGCGACCGCCAGCGTGATCTTGCCGTCCGCCCGCACTTGCGCGTAATCGCGCACGCGCCGCAACAAGCGATTGACGACGCGCGGGGTGCCGCGCGCGCGCGACGCAATCTCCTCCACGCCGGCGCGCTCAATCGCCACGTTCAAAAGATCGGCGGAGCGTTGCACGATGGTTTTCATCGCGCCGAGATCGTAAAAGTCGAGCCGATAGATCGCGCCGAACCGGTCGCGGAGCGGCGCGGACATCATCGCAAACCGGGTCGTCGCGCCGATCAGCGTAAAGCGCGGCATCTTGAGCCGGATACTGCGCGCGCTGGGACCCTTGCCGATGATAATGTCAATCGCAAAATCTTCCATTGCCGAGTAAAGCACTTCCTCGACCGGGCGCGCGAGGCGATGCACTTCGTCAATGAACAGTACGTCGCCGGCGCGCAGGTTGGTGAGGATCGCGGCGAGATCGCCGGGGCGTTCGATAGCGGGACCCGATGTGGTCTTGATCGAGACGCCCATTTCATTCGCGATAATGTTGGCGAGCGTCGTCTTGCCGAGGCCGGGGGGACCGTACAGCAAAACGTGATCAATCGCCTCGCCGCGCGCTTGGGCGGCTTCGATCAAAATCGTGAGATTTTGTTTCACCTTGTCCTGCCCGATGTACTCCGCGAGGCGTTTCGGGCGCAACGACAATTCAAACTTGCCTTCGTCTTCGGATGGTTTGGGCGAAAGGATGCGGTCGGTCATGCTTACCTCGGCGAACTGAAATCAATGCGCGGACGCTTGGCATTATACCAAAAATGATTCGATCTGAAAAACGCCGGCGCGCATAAAAAAACGCGGCGAGCCAAGCGCTCGCCGCGTTTCCGTTCAGCGGTATCCAGTTGCAATCGGCTAGATGCGGGTTGACAACAGCCGAATCGTTTGCCCGTCTTTTTTCCGTACGATGACGGTGGCAATGTCGTTGGGCGCAACTCCCAGGGATTTGCACAACATGGACAGCAGGGCGTTTTTCGATTCTTGCTCGCGTTGCGCTTGCAGCTCGGCGAGCCGCTCTTGATACAAATCCACCGCGTGGTTGGCGTGCGCGCCCGTGCTCTGGCGATCAATCTTTTCGAGTTCGCCGCGAATCGCGTCCAAGCCCATCGCGTGATTTTTCTGGATCGTGCGAATGAACGCGATCCGATCAATCAGCGTCGCGTCGTAATAGCCGCGCGTGCCGCGCCCGTTGTCAATCGGTCCGCGCAACGGTTTTTGCACCAGCCCGCGTTTTTGCCAAAAGCGCAGCGTCGTGTAATCAATTTCAATGCCGAGCGCGTTCGCCATCCGCAGCAATTCGTGCGTGGGCACGAGCCGCGCGCGCGGGGCGTGCTTGTCGTCGCGGTTGCCCGCCGATTCGCTTGAAATGCGTTGCCCGGACATGCGCCGATGCAATTCCTCCGGCGAGCCGGGCGGCGGCACCGGATCCCAGGTGCGAAATTGTTCGAACGAGGGCGGCAAGTTGTATTCCGGCCGGTCTATCGCCGCCGGATTACTTGCCGCGTCGGTAGCGGCGCGCGCATCTGGGAGCGCCGTTCCCAGGGTTGCGTCGCTTGCCGGTCCGCCGCGCAGGGATGGCGCGCCATTGCCCGCTTGCCGCTCGCCGCATTTACCGCAAAACGCGTCGTCCACCTGGAGCACGCCGCCGCATTTACTACATGCGCGGCGGATTGCCGCGCTCAACCGGGTGCCGCAAGTTTGACAATACTTGCGGGTGTCTGGGTTTTCCTTGCCACAAAAAGAACATGTTGCCATAATCATCCTGGATTGCGCCGGAAATCAAACCGGAAATGCGGCGCGTGGTTTTGCGGGGACGCCGTGAGCATAAATGCTACCTTGTATTTAATATACTCGCACACTAGAGATTTGTCAAAGGGGTTTTGATACCATGTCGCTAGCGACACCGTTTATTCTGTGACACCTTTGTCACGCTGGGTAGGACAAATTTGTAAATTTGTCGAACGGCAATGCTTTGCCAACCAAAGCAAATTGGACGCAGACGAGCGCAGACGAGCGCGGATAAAAAAGCACCCGCGTTCCATCAGTTTCGTCACGCTGGGTAGGACAAATTTGTCGAACGGCAATGCTTTGCCAACCAAAGCAAATTGGACGCGGACGAGCGCGGACGAGCGCGGATAAGAAAGCATCTGCGCTCCATCAATTTTGTCGCGCTGGGTAGGACAAATTTGTAAATTTGTCGAACGGCAATGGTTTGCCAACCAAAGCAAATTGGACGCGGACGAACGCAGACGAACGCGGATAAAAAAGCACCCGCGTTCCATCAATTTTGTCGCGCTGGGTAGGACAAATTTGTAAATTTGTCGAACGGCAATGCTTTGCCAACCAAAGCAAATTGGACGCGGACGAACGCAGACGAACGCGGATAAAAAAGCACCCGCGTTCCATCAGTTTCGTCACGTTGGGTAGGACAAATTTGTCGAACGGCAATGGTTTGCCAACCAAAGCAAATTGGACGCGGACGAGCGCGGACGAGCGCGGATAAAAAAGCATCTGCGCTCCATCAATTTTGTCGCGCTGGGTAGGACAAATTTGTAAATTTGTCGAACGGCAATGCTTTGCCAACCAAAGCAAATTGGACGCGGACGA
>CAIKBD010000177.1 GCA_903825565.1 uncultured Anaerolineales bacterium
CAACGACGAAGAAAACCGTTTGCACCAATTTCCGGTCTATGACGCGCTGTATGCGTGGTGTCGCTTGCACGTTGCGACAGGAGAGAACGCGGCGCCGCGGTGCTCCCGGCTTATGCTCCGCTCTTTTATTCATCCGCTCACGCGCAACGGCGCGATCCTGTTTACGACACGGATCGTGCGCCTGTTTGCGTATGGTTTCTTGTCCGTCGTCCTCGCGCTGTACCTCACGCAAGTTGGCTTGACGCAAACCGAAATCGGCGCGCTATTGACGCTCACAATCCTGGGCGATGCCGGAATTTCGTTGGGGATCACCCTCGCGGCGGATCGGCTGGGCCGTCGGCGCATGTTATTGCTCGGCGCGGCATTAATGGGATTTGCCGGGATCGTTTTTGCCCTGACCGGCAACTTGGTCTGGCTAACGCTTGCCGCGATCATCGGCGTTCTCAGCCCCAGCGGCGGCGAGATCGGCCCGTTCCTTTCGATTGAACAAGCCGCGCTCGCGCAAATCGTCCCGAACGATCAGCGCACACGCATCTTTGCGTGGTACAATCTCGTCGGCTCGTTCGCCACTGCCACCGGCGCACTCGGCAGTGGATCGCTCGCCCAGTTCTTGCAAGCGCAAGACTGGACGCCGCTCGCCAGTTATCGTATGATCGTGATCGGCTATGCGGCGCTCGGCGTCCTGCTTGCGCTATTGTTCGCGCAATTGTCTCCGCACATCGAAGCGCCTCGGCGCGGCAGAGGAACGCCCAGCGGGTTGCATCGCTCGCGCAACATTGTGCTCAAACTATCCGCGCTGTTCGCACTTGACGCTTTCGCCGGCGGCTTGCTCGTGCAAACGTTCGTCGCCTACTGGTTTCAATCGCGCTGGGGTGTCGCGCCGGGAATTCTCGGATCGATTTTTTTCGCGGCGAACTTGCTCGCCGGCATTTCCGCGCTTTTCGCCGCACGCATCGCCGCGCGGATCGGCTTGATCAACACCATGGTATTCACGCACATCCCATCCAACCTATTGCTGATACTCGTGCCGCTCATGCCGACTTTGCCGCTGGCGATTTTCGTTTTGCTCGCACGCTTTGCGATCTCGCAAATGGATGTGCCCGCGCGCCAATCGTACACGATGGCGGTCGTCGCGCCCGATGAACGCTCCGCCGCATCCGGCATCACAACGATTGCACGCTCTATCGGCGCGGCGTGGTCGCCGGCGATCACCGGCGCTCTGTTCAGCGTGTCTTTATTCGCGCTCCCGTTCTTCTTGTGCGGCGGTCTAAAAATCATCTACGACGTTACGCTCTGGCAAAGTTTTCGCACGCTCAAACCGCCGGAGGAAACCCAGTAAAGCGGAAACTTGCGTTTCGCCCAACGTTCATAACCATCCCAATTTGTCCGCATCTTTGAGGAAAACCCATGTCCCTCGCAACCAAAATTCTAAAACGCATTCGCGCCGAACGCACCACGCGGTTCAAAAAATTAAACTTGCCAGCGGAATTTATCGCGCCGAATTATGCCGGGCGTTCCATCGTCAACGTGCCGGCAAGCATCATCCACATTCTCGGCGGCCACATTCACACACCGCCGCTCGACCCGGCGATCACACGCGGCTTGACGACCGGCGTCCAGCGCATCGTGCTGATCATCGCCGATGCGGTGGGCTATCAACGCCTGCTTGACACGCTCGATGCCAACCCGCAAAACGGGTTCCACAAATTGCTGCAACGCGGCGCAAACCTCGTGCCGATCACTTCAACCTTCCCTTCGACGACGACCGCCGCGCTCACCGCGTTGTGGTCGGGCTATACGCCGGCGGAGCACGGGTTCGTCGGCTATCAAATTTTTCTGCGCGACTATGGCATCCGCGCGAACATGATCGCGTTCAGCCCGGCGGCGACGGATCATTTCGGCGCACAGCAACTCGTCAATGCCGGTCTCGAACCGGAAAAATTCTTGCCCGTGCCCGCGCTCCCGCAAACGCTCGAAACGATTGGCGTGCCGGTCTATAACTTGATCGAAGCGCCCTACGTCAAAAGCCCACTCTCGCGCGCGCAAATTCGCGGCACGAAAGAAATGCGCGGCGTTGTCACTTCGTCCGATCTGTGGGTCACGCTCCGCCAAATGCTCGAACACCATCGCACCGAGCGCGCGGTGTTCACTGCGTACTGGAGCGCGGTAGACGGCATCGCGCACACCTACGGCGCGTCCGCCGAAACGGTCCCCGCCGAGATCAACAATTTCGGCTATTCGTTCGAGTACGAGTTCTGGCGCAAACTGTCTGCGCCCGCGCGCGCCGGCACGCTGTTCTTGCTCTGCGCCGATCACGGGCAACTTGACTCGCCGTTGGAGCGCGCCATTTATTTGCATCAGCATCCGGGGTTGTGGGATCGCTTGGTGATGGATTTTGCCGGCGAGCCGCGCGCCGCGTACCTGTACTGCCGGCACGGCGAAAAGGATGCGGTGCGCGAGTATCTCGAAACGCAGTTCGACGAAATCTTTTGCGTGCTCGACGCGCAAACTGCGCTGGCGGAGGGCTTGTTCGGCACGGGCAACATCGCGCCCGAAGTGAAACACCGGCTCGGCGATCTGATCGTTCTGCCGCGCAAAAATTACTACCTCTGGGATCGGATGGACGAACCCAAGATGCTGGGCCGGCACGGCGGTCTCGCGGAAACGGAAATGCTCGTGCCACTGCTCATTGCGCGGTTGGACGCATAAACAAAAATCCGAAGGGTTGACCATCACCCTTCGGATTTTTGTTTACGATACAACCGGAGCGCGCGTTCACGCTGAAGCGCGTGTTCCACCATCGGCGCGGGGTACGTTTTGCCAAGCGTGATCCCGGCTTGGCGCGCGATGTCCGCCGGCATCGTCCAGGGTGCGTGCAGATATTTCGTCGGCACACGCCCCAGTTCCGGCAACCACCGCCGCACATAAGCGCCGCTCGCATCGAAACGTGCACCTTGCAACACCGGATTGAAAATGCGAAAGAACGGTTGCGCGTCCGTCCCCGTGCTTGCCGCCCACTGCCAGCCGCCATTGTTCGCCGCCACGTCGCCATCCACCAAATTCTGCAAAAAATATTTTTCGCCCCAGCGCCAATCAATCAACAAATCTTTGGTCAGGAACGACGCCACGATCATCCGCGCGCGATTGTGCATCCAGCCGGTTTCGTTCAACTGGCGCAGCGCCGCATCCACCACCGGATAGCCGGTCAAACCTTCGCACCACGCGGCGAAGGTCGCGCGATCATTTTCCCAGGGGAGCGCCGCGTATTCGCGCTTGAACGCGCCGCGCGCCGCGTGCGGAAAATGATAGAGGACGTGCATGTAAAATTCGCGCCACACCAATTCGTCCAGCCACGCCTTGCCCGGTTGACCCGCGTCCGCCGCACGCGCCGCGCGGACGAGTTCGCGCACCGAGACCGTGCCGAAATGCAAATGCGGCGACAGGTGCGACGTGGCATCGCGCGCCAGATCGTTGCGTGTCGCGGCATACGCGCGCAAACCGTCGTCGCGCCGGACGAACGCGCGCGCAAGCTTCGCCCCAACCGTCTCACCGCCGCGCGCGACGCGTGGATCGCGTGTGACGCGCGGCAAATCGTTCGACGCGATTTCGGGCGGCACGCCAAAATCGCCGCGCGCGCTAAAGCGCATGGGCAAGCCAACGCGTTCTTCAAAACGCAAACGAAAACGCGTAAAGACGACATACGGCGCGCCATCGTCTTTGGCGATTTGTTCCGGCGCGGCGAGATAATTGTCGTCGAACGTTTCTACGCGCGCGCCCAGTTTGGCAAGCGCGGCGATCACACGCGCATCGCGTTGCCGCGCGAACGGTGTGAAATCGCGGTGAAAGTACACGGCGTCCGCCTGCGTTTCGTTCACCACGCGTTCCAACTCGCGCGCCGGCTCGCCTTCGCGCACGATCAAGCGCGCGCCGCGTTCGCGCAATTGCGCGTCGAGATCGGCGAGCGCATCGCACAGAAACTGCCGCCGCGCGGGCGCAAGTTTCCGGCTCTGCCACAGTTTCGGATCGAGAATGAAAACTGGGATCACGCTGGCAGCGTCGCGCAAGGCGGAGTGGAGCGTAAGGTTGTCGGTCAGGCGCAAATCGCGGCGCGCCCACCAAACGATTCGGCGCATCGTGATGCGTTACTCTGCGCTCGGCGCGCGGTTGATCTCGGCAAGCAACGCGAGCAATTCGGCGTTCGCCGGGATGTCGCTCATCGCGTGCCCGTAATGCACGAAACGCGCCACGCCCGCGCGATCCACGATCACTTGCGCGGGCATTCGCCCCAACCGAAACAGGTTCACCTCTTGCCCGTACAATTTCAACACGCTTGCCGTCGGATCGGGCAAGCCGATGAACGGCAAATCGTGCGTGCGCCAGTATTCCGCGAACGCGCGCGCATCGTCGGGACCGGCAACGACAATCGCCGTGGCGCGCGCCGCGAATTGCGGTGCGTCTTGGCGCAACTGCGCCATGTGCCGCTGGCAAAAGGGTCAGCCCAAGCCGCGATTAAAAACGAGCACGACATTTTGCTTGCCGCGAAAATCGGCGAGCCGCACCATGCGCCCCTGAAAATCTGCCAGCGCGAAATCCGGCGCGGGCGTGTTGAGTTGAACGCGAGCCATTTTTCTTCCCTCGCTATTACGTAATCGGTCCGTCAAACGGTTTGTTCCAGTCGCTCGAAAAAACGCCGTGCAAAAGCAATTCGACCGGCGCGTGATCCGCAATCGTGTCGTAATAGTACGGCAAGCGAATCCGCCCGTCCGTGCCGATGATGAACGTGCCAGACATTTGCATCACGTCTTGCCCTTGAGGCGGCAATTCCGCCTTGTGCCCGCGCCGCGTGGCGCGCGCCGTCCCCTTGAGCACCTGGGGCGCGAACAGCACTTGCCATGCACTGCCACGCGTCAAACCGAATGCCTGGTACGCGCGGCGTTCCGGATCGGCAAGGCACAAAATGCCCGGCGCGTGCTGAGCGGCGAACGCGGCGGTTGCCGCCGCATCACCCTGGGTCACGGCGACCAGCGTCAAGCCGGCTTTTTCAATCGCGGCGCGCGCTTGAAGCAACTCGGCAAGCATCTCCTTGCACTGCGGGCAACCGAAATGCCGCGTGAACGCGAGCAACACCGGCTTGGTTTGCCACAGCGCCGACAAGCGAAGCGTTTCGCCCGTCATCGTTGCCAGTTCGAGATCGGGCGCAGGATCATTGTATTTCAGGCGAGCGGTCTGCGTCATTTCAATTCGCCTCCGCCGTCGTCGCAAACGCGCGAATTTCGTGCGGACTGCTGATCGTCCGCGCGAGTTGTCCGTCGCGCATTTGAATGATGCGATCCGCGTACTGCGTCATCCGCAAATCGTGCGTCACCATAATTCCCGCGCGATTTTGTTCGTGGATCAAATTCGCAAACGTTTGGACGACTTGGTGCGCGCGCTCGGTGTCGAGACTGGCGGTCGGCTCGTCGGCGAGCACGACGCTGGGATTATGGATCAGCGCGCGCGCAATCGCCACGCGTTGTTGTTGCCCGCCGGAAAGTTGGCGCGGCAAATTATTCAGCCGCTCGCCCAAACCCAGGCGCGTCAACAATTCGCGCGCGCGTTCGCGCCCCACCCGATTGTACTTGCCGTTCAAGCGCAACATCAGCTCGACGTTTTCGAGCGCGGTGAGGTACGGGACCATGTTGTTCTGCTGAAACGTAAAGCCGATTTTTTCGCGGCGAAACGCCGTGCGGCGCGCATCGTTCATCTGCGCCAAGTCTTGCCCGTCGATGAGGATCGCGCCATCGCTCGGCGCAAGCAACGTCGCCAGCATCGCCAGCAACGACGTTTTGCCAGAGCCGCTCGGACCGACGAGCGCGACAAATTCGCCTTGCTTGATGTCAATCGAAACGGCGTCCACCGCTTTGGTGATCCCGTTATCGCTTTTGTAAAATTTGGAAACGGAAACTGTTTCAAGCGCAATAGCCATTTGAATCCCTCACGATGCCAAGCCGAGCGCGGTCAACGGCTCGACGCGTAACGCGTAGCGAATTGAGACCAAGCCGCCGATGGGTCCGACGAGCAACAACGATCCGATGCCGAGCAAAATCGCGTTCGGCGAAAACACAATCGGCACGGTCGCCGGAAAGGTGAGCGAGAGCAACAACGTAAGCGCGGTGCCAATCGCCACGCCCACGACGGTGACGATGATGATCTGCGTCAACGCCGCGATTCCAATCGTCCCGTTCGGCGCGCCAATCGCTTTCAACATGCCGATCTGCGGCACTTTTTGTAGCATTTGAATTTGGAAAAACCCGCCGATAACTAAAATGCCGATCAAGAGCGAAAAAAAGTTTTGCGTGTTGAGCGTGCTTTGTTGCGCGCTATAACCCGGCGTGTTTTCGTACGCCGTCTTGCGATCCACAGCGCGCACGTCGTTGACCTGCTCCTCGACGGCGACCGCCATATTCTTCCAATTCGCCGGGTCTTGCAACTGCACGATCAGCACATTCGAAATCAGATCGGTCTCATTGCCGGTCGCCGGCGTGCCCGGCTTGATCAAGTCGAACGTCAGATGCGGCACGATGACTGACGGTTGCAACGAATATTGCCGCCCATCGCTCACGCCAACGATCCGTAGCACAAAAAATTCTTCCTGGGTGCCCTGGATGGATTTGATCGTCAAGTCGTCGCCCACGTGCAGATTCGTGCGGAGCGCGACGTTGCGATCAATGATCGCTTCCTTGCCGCGCTTTTCCGTCAACCCACGTCCCTGCACCACCGGCGGTTCGCCCGGCTTGCCCGGCTCGACGCCGATCAACGCGACGTTCAATTTTTTGTTTTCGCCGTGAAGCAACACCACGCTCGAAAAACTGGCTTGCCCCACATCCTTCACACCCGGCACGCGCAAAGTTTCGGTGCGCTTGCCGCGATCCACGCGACTCGTCGGGATGGACAAGTCCACGTTCGCCTTGTAGACGATCAGATCACCGTTCAGTTTTTCGATATATTCCTTGTTGCCATTTCCCAAACCGTCGGCAAGTGCGGCGATAAACAACACGAGCACCGTAATCAGCGCGATGACTAGACTGAACAAGAAAAAACGTCCACGATTGCGCCAAATTTCTTTCAGCGCCAAATAAATTCCCACCGTTCTACTCCTTTACCAGCTGCGCGAGGCGTTGTTCGATGGCATGTTCATCGCGCTGAAAAATAAAATACCAAACCAAATACGCTGTGTTCGCCGCCAGCCACCCGCACAGCGCAGGCAGGTAAAACTCGAGCGGCGGAAAACTCGCGGCGAGTGCGGGCAGAATTTGCCACGCGCGATACAACGCCAACACAATCACGAGCGTGCCGGCAATTCCGTAATGCAACGTAATCGTCGAAAAAAACGCCGCCGGGTTACCAAGACTAAAACCGACAAAGCGCGGCGCATCGAGCGGGAACAGATACGCGTCTTCGAGTTCGTGCGCGATGAGCGCATGATCCCCGTTCAACTGATTGAGTTTGCGTTCGAGGGCGCGCGCAAACCGGCGCGCGAACACGATATAGTGAAAATGAAACGCGCCTTGCATCGCCGCGTACAATACGAGCGGCGGCACAAGCAAGATCGCAGCACGCAAAGTTTCGAGCAAACTGGCGACCAGCAAAACCACAGTCACCGCAATCCAAAAATTGATCTGGCGAAAGAACAAGGCGTGATAACGAAAATTCATCGCGCGCATCCGACGCAATTGAGAATGTAAGATGGTTTTCGACACGATTACTCCAACGGTTTCATCAAGGTAAACGCAACGACGCCAAAAATTTGTTGACGTTCGCACCGCCAACCTGCCGCACGGAGCGTCGCGTTGAATGTATCCAGCGATGGAAATTGGATGCCGCTCAAGTGCGCATTCCCTTGCGCCAGTTTACCGGTCCAGGTTCGCGCGGCAAGTAAACTCATCGCCACCATGCGCCCGCGTGGGGCGACGACACGCCGCGCCTCACGTAAAGCGCTTGCCATTGACCGAAATTCGTTAAGCGAGCCGCCGCACACTAACGCATCCACCGTAGCATCCGCAAACGGCAACCGCTCAACATTCGCGCGCACATGCGCGATGGAGCGCACGCCGGCGCGTCGGGCATAGGCGCGGCCGGCGCGTAACATACCCGGCGCAATGTCAATCGCCACAAGCGTCGGCGCGGCAACGCCCAAATAGCGCGTCGCGTGGGCAACTCCGCGTGCGTACAAGTCGGTGGATGATCCCAGATCAACGATCAACTCGTGGGGTTGCACACCTAACGCTTCATTCACAATGCTCAATTCGCGCGCGATGGAAAACTGCGCGCCGGTCAACAGCGTCAACGCGCGCGGTCGCCACACCGTTTCATAACCCCAGGGCAACAACGGCAGGAAATTGCTCAGCCCTGCCAGCGTCACGCGTCCCAGGTTATGCGGCGCCAAGTCGAGAATGTGATCGCGAATCAGCAGACGCGCGCCGCACACGGCGCAACACGCCGCACCGTGCGCCGGCAGCGGCTCATCCGTTGCCGGCGGCGATATCGCCAAACCGCGCGCCGTGCAACGTGGACAGCGCAACGCATCAACCCAGTTCATGGCAACCCATCATCCAACGCGATTACCCAGCCAAAATTTGCGCCAATCGCCGCCGCTCGCATTGAGCGCGAGCAACATGTACAGCGCGGCAGTCCAATTTCCAAGCACAATCATCAGCGCGATCCAGACCGCCGCGCGCGCCAGCGAGCGTTCGCGGTAAACGATCCAAATCGAAAAAATCGCAAAGCCCACATACAGATCAACCAACGACACGATGCCCCAGGGATGCGCTACCAGCCACGCGCCTTCAGCGGCGAAATTGCCAACCACAAACGCGTAACCGATGATTGCCGTCATTGCCAACAAACCCATCGCCGAAATCATCTTTGCAATATTCATTCGTACTCCTCTGAAAATAGGACGCGGATAAAAACAAATTGTCCGTGCGCGTCCGCGCTCGTCCGCGTCCCAGCAATTTTCATTCGACCGTTGGTGCGCTTGCCGTGCATGGACAACTTTTTTGAAATCGAGAATCGCCCGCGCTAGACCCGCGGCGTCTGGGGGGCTTTTGGAAACCAGGGAATAAATTCGCTGGTCGTCTCGGCGTACTCCTTGTAACCGGGCTTGGTTTCCTGCAACGTTTTTTCGAGCAGGGTGACACCAGAGACGCGCAGTAACAAACCGGTCATGAGCGCCGGGCTAAACAGCGTCCACCAGCCGCCCGCCGCAACCGCGACGAGATAGTACGCCCACCACTGCGCCGCATCGCCGAAATAATTCGGGTGGCGCGTATACCGCCACACGCCCGTGTTCAACACCTTACCCCGGTTTGCCGGGTTCGCTTTGAATCGTGCAAGTTGCCAATCGCCCAGCGCCTCAAAACAAAAACCGATGAGCCAAACCGGGACTGCGGCGTAATCGAGCCAGGTCAACGTAGATGGCGTTGCGCTGAGTTGTGCGGCGAGCAAGGGCGTGGCGATGATCCAGAGCAAAACCCCTTGCAACAAAAAGACTTGGAAGAAACTGAACCACCACCAGCGCGCGCCGTTTTCCGCGCGCCATTTTTGGTAGCGAAAATCTTCGGGCTTGCCGGCGTTGCGCGCGAGGATGTGCAGTGAGAGCCGCACGCCCCACAGCGTAACGAGCGCGCCGATCAAAATCTTGCGCGGCGTAAACCCGTCCGGCGTCAGCGCGAACGCCACCCACGCAACGATGACAAAGCCCGCGCCCCAAAAAATATCCACGATGCTGGAATTTTTCAGGCGCAGACTGATCAGCCAGAGCGCGATCATTAGCATGAGGACGACGCCGCCCAGCGTGAAAAACAATGCGAGGAAATCCATTTTTCGTTCGCCCCGTTTATTTGCGCGCGGCAACGCACGCAAACCCCACCGCGCTCGGTCCAATGTGCGCGCCGATCACCGGTGTAATATCCACCGCGAGCAATTCGCCCGGCGGCAAGAGATGCGCCGCGCGTTCGCGCAGTTCGGCGACGCGTTCCAGCGCGTGCGTGTGCACAATCGCCACGCGTTCCAGTTTGCCGGCGTCGCGCAACATTTCGAGCAAACGCAACGTCGCACGCTCGCGCGTCCGCACGCGTTCCGCCGTCGCCTTGCCGTCGAACATTCGCAAGAGCGGTTTGAGTTGCAACAAGTTGCCCAACCCAGCAACCGCCACATTCATCCGCCCCGAACGTTTCAAAAATTCGAGCGTGTCCAGCGCGGCAAAGACCTGAGTGCGCTTGACCTGATCGTTCAGCCGCGCGACAATTTCTCCCAGCGTCATTCCCCGCGCCGCGAGTTGCGCCGCTGTTTCAACCAGAAACCCAGTCCCGAGCGACAACTGCCGCGAATCGAACACCGTGATCGGCACGGACGTAATTTCGCGCGCGCCCAGTTTTGCCGTGTCCACCACCGCGCTCAAACTCGGCGAAATGTGAATCGAGAGGATTTCGGTTGCGCCTTGCGCCGCGAGACTGGCATACACCTGGCGATATTTTTCCGGCGAAGCGACGGCTGTCGTCGGCGCGGGATCGTACTTTGGCAGGTCGCGGTAAAATTCTTCGCGTGTGATGTCTATACCGTCGAGATATCCTTTGCCCGCGATGTTGATGTACAACGGCACAACGCTAATGCCATAACGCGCCAGCGTCTCGGCGGGCAAATCACACGTGCTATCGGTTACGATTTTGATTGACATGCGCGCATCATCCTAACAGATCACGCAACGCCGCGTCCACCTCGGCGAAGCGAAACGCATAGCCCAGTTGTTGTAAACGTTCCGGCGCAACGCGTTGCCCGCCGAGCAACAACAATTCCGCAAGTTCGCCCAGCGCGAATTTCAGCGCCCAACCCGGCACAGGCAACCACACCGGGCGGCGCAACACGCGCCCCAACGCGCGCACCATTTCGAGATTCGTCACCGGTTGCGGCGCGCTCAAATTGAACGCGCCACGCGCGTTTTCATTTTCGATCAGAAAGCGAATCGCGCCAACTTGATCGGCAAGGTGAATCCAGGAAATCCACTGTCTACCGCTACCCAGCGGCCCGCCCGCAAACCAGCGCACCGGCAACGCGAGCAACGGCAGTGCGCCGCCGCGCGCGCTAAGCACCACGCCCGTGCGAATGATCGCACGACGTACGCCGAGCGGCTCCACCGCCGCCGTAGACGCTTCCCAGTCCACCCCAACCTGGGAAAGAAAATCCGCGCCCGCCGAATTTTTCTCGGTGAGGGTCTCATCGCCGCGCAAACCGTAATAGCCAATTGCCGATGCTTGGATCAGCGCGCGAGGTTTCTCACGTGCCGCGCGAATCGCTTCGACGATGGCGCGCCCGGCGTCGAGGCGACTCTCACGAATGCGGGACTTGCGCGCCGGCGTCCAGGGCAACGGCGGAGAACCGATGCTTGCGCCCGCCAGATTGACAAGCGTCGTGTCCGCTTGAATCAACGTGCTCCACCCCGCCACCGTACGCCCGTCCCATTTTTCAGCGCGTGCGCCTTGCGGCAAGCCGTCGACCTGTTCGGGCTGGCGACTCAGCACGATCACTTCGTAGCCCGCTGTTATCATTTCAGCCGCCAGCGCGCGACCAATCAACCCCGCGCCGCCGGCAATCACAATGCGTTTCATCTTGACCTCACACGAACGAATAATCCGCCAAACGTTCGAGCAACGGATACGCCAACTCGCCCTCTTCGGGCGTCAAATTTTTTTGCAACTCACGGCCAACCATTTCGATATGTTTGCGAATGAGTTGAGGCGACACCTGGCGCGGCAGCATCGCTTCTTCAAGCCACGCCTTTTGCACGTCCATCAACTCTGGCACAGCGAACACTAACGCGCAACTCAACGCGTCGAGCAGGTACAAGGTGGCATAGTTCAAATCTGCCGCTTGCCATCCGCGCCGAGTGGACATTGGCGCGCCCGCCAGCAACTGCGCGACCACTTCGCTGGCGATCTTGAAACGTTGCGCGCGCAACGCATGGGTCGCCTGCCACACGCGTTTCGGGGGCGTCCACACTGCTTGCGCCGGTTCGCACGTCACCAGTCCGCGCACAACCGCCAGCGCGTCATCGCCCAAGCACGTGCCGGGCAAATGCGCGCGCAAGGATGGCAACAAGGCGGGCAGACGACCGCCAAACAAAAGCGGAACATTCGGGCGCTGCGCCGGCGATAACCAGGGAATGAGGCCGCTTAAACCGGACACAGTGGTGAGCGAAACCGCCAGCCAGTTCGGCTTTGCCGCGCGGGCAAGATCGCTCAAATCGCCGAGCGGCGTCGAGCGACCCAGGTACGTCACGCGCCAACCCTGTTGCCGCGCCAGCAACGCAAACATCAACAAGCCGAGTTCGTGCTCCTCGCCTGGAGCACACGCCGCCACCAACAACGGCATCGTCTGCGGTAAGGCGGGCTGAGATTCCAAAACGACATGGAGTTTTTGGCGCACTGCTTGGCTGGCGAGATGTTCTTGCCACACCGTCATTTCGTTTCGCATCCAGCGATTGCCCACTTCACGCACCGCCGGCTGAATCACTTGGAGCAGAGCTTGTTCGGGCGCAAGTTCGGCAAACACGCGATCCAAGATCACCCGCGCCGTGTCCATGTCCGATTGGACGAACGCCGTTTCGAGTGCACTCTGCAAAGCGGAGGGCAACGACGCGTCCACCGCAACCCCAACCAAGCGCGCACGGCGTTGTTGCTCCAACACCCGGGTCGCCTGCGCGGGCGCTACACCTACCGCCACTTGCTGTTTGAGCCACAACACATCAGCAATGTCTTGCTCGTCGTACAGCCGGTAGCGATTGCTCGGCAGGCGGTTGGGTTTGGGCACGCCGTACCGCCGTTCCCAAGCGCGCAAGGTATGCACCGAAACGCCCGTGCGCTCGGCGACGGTTCGGATTGTGACACCGGTCGTAGGGGTTATGTTCATACCAACATTATACAAATTTGTATATTGTTTGTCAAGTGATTGTATAATGTTCTGATTTTTTCTTAACAAACAAAAACCAGCCCCGTTCACGAGAACGAAGCTGGCAAACCGACACCCACTCGATTATGTGCCGCGCCGGATTTTTTATTTACGTTTCGCCCAGACAAGCAAACCCAACACCACGCCAACCGCAACCCCGAAGACGAGCGCGGCTTGCCGATCAAACAGCACGCGCACATTGCCGTGCACCTCGCGCGCGAACAGGAACACCGCGCCGCCGTTTTCGATCTCGACGCGCGGCGCGGCGATCACGAGCGCGCCGCCCTGTTGCACCGCGACCGATTCGCGCGCCAGAATATACTGCGCGCCACCCACTTCAATGCCAATGTTCGTTCCCATCACGGCGACTGCGCCGCCCGATTCCAGCACGAGGTTTTCGGCTTGCGCGACGCCAACCGCGCCCTGCGTGATCGTCAACTCTTCCGCCTCGACACGCCCCACGGCACTCTGCTTCGCTTCGAGTGTGTTCACGTCGGCGCGGGCAACCGCGCTTTGGTTGGCAATCAGTGTTTTGGCATTTACCGTGTTCGCGCTCCCTTGCGTCAGCGTGACAAGATCGGCGGCAATGTCGCGCGCGTTGCCGGCTTGGATCGTGACTTGGTGCGCCAACACATCGCCGGTGTTTTCTTTTGCCAAGTGGATTTCCGCTTGCTCAAATTCTTGCGGTACCACCTTGCGCCGGCGCGGCGCACGTTTTTTCGGTTCATCCATCGTTGCCTCCTACGCTTCCGCGGGTCCGGCAATCGCCAGCGCGTAATTTTCAACCGGCGCGTACTGGTGCGCCGCCGCCAAAATTTGTTCCGGCGTGATCGCGCGAATGATGTCCGGGTACCGTTGCAGATAATCCAAACCCAGGTTGAACAGTTCGATTTCGCCCAACGTCGCGGCGATGCCTTCGTTCGTTTCCAGCCGCAACGCCAACGAGCCGGTCAGAAAATCTTGCGCCTCGTTCAACTCAGCCGCCGTCACTGGCTCGGTCCGCAAGCGCGCGATCTCCGCGCAGATGCCGTCAATCGCGCGTTGCACATTGCGCGGGTTGACGCCGGCGCGCACGAGCCAAGGGCCCGCGCCGAAATTCGCTTCGAGACTGCTGAACACATAATACGCCAAGCCCTGCTTGTCGCGCACGTTCTCGCCAAGTCGCCCGTATAGACCCAGGCGGCCAAAGATCAGATCGCCGATGGCGAGCGCGTAGAAATCCGGATCGCGCCGGCTGAGCGCGGGAATGCCGAGCGCGATGTCGGCTTGAGTTTTACCGGCAAGCGCGATGCGGCGTGACACAACTTGGCGCAAGGGTGGTGCAATCGGAATGGCATACCCTTCCAATTTGCCGCGCGCTTTCCACGCCCCCAGTTTTTTCGAAATTTTGGCGATGGCTTGCTCCGCGCGCATATCCCCGACGATCACGAGCGTCGTCACATCCGGGCGAAAATAGCGCGCGTGAAATTCGCGCAGTTGCGCGAGCGTGAGCCGCTCGACGGTTTCGCTCCGCCCGTCGGTCAAGCGATGGTACGGATGTCCCGCCGGATAACACAGCGCGCGAAATTCGCGGTATGCTACATGCCCGGTATCGTCGTCGGCTTCGCGCAAATCGGACAAGATTTCGGCGCGCAATTTTTCGGTTTCACCGTGCGGAAAAACCGGGTGGAGCAACACATCGGCGGCGAGATCGAGCAGGCGATCAAAATCTTCGACGAGCGATTTGCCGCTGAACCCAATCGTCTCCATTCCGGCGCCGATGCCAAACGCCATCCCGTAACGATCCAGTTCGTCATTCAGTTTTTGAAACGTGCGTTTCCGCGTGCCGCGTTGCAAAGCCGCAGTCGCCAAGTGCGCCAGCCCCGCCGCCTTATCGGTATCGTACAAGCCGCCCGCACGTAAGCGGCCCCGCAACGTGATGGACGGATTGTTCGGGTTGTCCTTGTGCAAAATCGTCAAGCCATTGTCCAGCGTGACCCGCGTGATCGTTTCAGGCGTGATCGGCAGAGTTGTCATCGGCGGCTCCTCTTTGCGCGCGCGCGTTGGGGTTGCGCGTTGGTTGGCATAAACCAGCCCACGGTGCGATTCGTCGGCGCGAAATATTTTGCGGCGACGCGCTGAATGTCCGCTTTGGTCACGCGCATCAGGTTGTCGAGAAACGTGTCGTACATTTTGTAAGAGGCGACGATTTCCAACTGCCCCAGCCAATAACCGGTGTTCATCACGCCGTCGTTGGCAAAAACGAATTGCGCCCGGGCTTGCTTGATCACCTTGCCTAGTTCTTCGCGCGTCACCGGTTCGCGCGCGACTCGTTCGAGTTCGGCAAAAATTGCGCGTTCGACTTTTGCGATGGCAACGCCGGGGCGCACGGTCGCCGCCACATCCAGCGTGCCGGGATCAACCGTCGCGCGATACGAACAGTCCACATCCACCGCCAGCCCAGTCTCGACGAGCGCGCGATACAAACGCGTCGAACGGCCCGGACTGCCACCGCCGGAAAAACTCATGCCGCCGATTCCTGCCAGCACGCCGTTCAACACAAACACCGGGAAAAAGTCCGGATCGCTTGCCGCGGGCGCGTGATATGCGGCGTGAAAATACGCCAGCGAGCCGGGACGCCGCAAGACCACGCGACGTTCGCCTTCCTGGGGCGGCTCGACGCTCCGCACCGGCGGAATCTCTGCGCCGCGCGGAATCGCGCCAAACGTTTTTTCGATCTTGGCGAGCATCTCGTCGGCATCGAAATCGCCGGCGGCGACAATAACGTCGTTGTTCGGCGCATAGTACGTTTTGTAATGCTGATACAAATCAGCGCGCGTCATCGTTTGCAGATCGGTTTTCCAACCAATGGTGTCGTGATGGTACGG
>CAIKBD010000178.1 GCA_903825565.1 uncultured Anaerolineales bacterium
CGAAAACAAGCCCTAACGGCTGACGAAGCCGTCCAAGTAATTCGCTCGGGCCAACGCATCTATGTGGGAGGCGGTGCCGGTGCGCCGCACGTTCTGCTCGATGCTTTGGTGAAACGCGCGGATGATTTGCGCGAAGTGGAAATTGATCACGTATTGGTGTTTGGGAAAGCGCCGCACCTTGCGCCGGAATATGCCAAAAGTTTTCGCCATCGTGCTTTGTTCATCGGCGAGAATGCGCGCGCGGCGGTGCAGAGTGGGCGTGCCGACTTTATGCCGATCTTTCTCTCTGAAATTCCCGGCTTGTTTCGGGACGGCACATTGCCGCTTGACGTGGCGTTGATCCAGGTTTCGCCGCCGGACGAGCACGGCTTTTGCTCATTTGGGTGCGAGGTTGGGTGTACCAAGCCGGCGGCGCAAGCCGCCAAATTGGTCATCGCCGAAGTCAACCACCAGATGCCGCGCGTGCTGGGCGACTCGTTTATTCATCAGAGCAAACTCGATTATGTGGTCGAGGCGGATTACGCGTTGCCCGAAGCGCCGCAAGGCGGCACGACGCCGGTACATCAAGAAATCGGCAAACATATCGCGGCGCTGATCCCGGACGGCGCAACCTTGCAACTCGGCATCGGCTCGATTCCTGACGCCGTGCTCGCGCAGGTCGGCGATAAAAAAGACCTGGGAATTCACACCGAGTTGTTTTCCGACGGCGTGATTGATCTCGTCGAGCGCGGCGTGATCACGAACGAGAAAAAAACCTTGCACCCCGGCAAGATCGTCGCGGGCTTTTTGTTCGGCTCGCAACGGCTGTATGATTTCGTGCAAGACAATGCGATGATCGAATTGCATCCCTCCGATTACGTGAACGATCCGTACATCATCGCGCAGAACGATAATATGATTTCGATCAACTCGGCGATTGAGGTGGACATTACCGGGCAGGTGTGCGCGGACTCGATTGGCCCGACGGTCTATTCGGGAATTGGCGGGCAGTTGGATTTCGTGCGCGGCGCGGGCCGTTCGCGCGGCGGCAAAGCGATCATTGCGTTGCCGGCGACGGCGAAGGACGGGACCTTGTCGCGCATCGTGCCCCAACTCAAACCGGGCGCGGGCGTCGTCACCTCGCGCGGCGACGTGCGCTATCTCGTCACCGAGTACGGGGTTGCCGATTTGTACGGCAAATCTCTGCGCGAACGCGCGCGCGCGCTGATTGCGATTGCCGCGCCGCAGTGCCGCGAAGAGTTGGAACGGTACGCGAAACAAAACAACTATCTCTAGGATGCTTGGACGATTTTATGACTTTTGGATTTTTGCGCTCGAACAAAAACGATCCTCCGCCCGTCTTGACGACGCCACGCGGCGCGATCACGATTGTGCCGGCGTGCCCGGCGGCGGAAATTGCCGCGATGAGCATTGATCCCGGCTTGGGCTTTTTTTGGCACAACCGCCCCGACTTGCAACACGAGGCGCTCGCTAAAATTGCCGGGTTGCCGTGTGGCCGCGTCACGGTGGCGCACACGGCGGAACGGATGATCATCGGGTATGTGACGGTGGCATTGCCCGATGAGGACACGCGCTGGGGGCGGGATCGGATCGAAGACTTGTACGAATTGGGCGGCATCGAAGTCGGGCGCGCGTGGCGCGGGTGCGGCATCAGTCGCGGTTTGATGGAAGGCATGTTCGGCAACGGCGTGTTCGACAAGGCGGTTGTGCTGGCGACCGGTTATCGCTGGTGCTGGGATTACGAATCGTCGGGAATGGGGATTCGCGAGTACCGCGAGATGTTACACAAGTTGATGCAACGGTACGGGTTTCAATTTTTTGAAACGGACGAGCCGAACATTGCGTGGTATCCGGACAATGCGCTGATCGCGCGCATCGGCAAGCGTGCGGGGCGCGATTTGCAAGCGCAATTCAAAGGGCTGTTGTTCGAGAACCTGGGTAGCGAATACGTGATGAGCGAATTTGTTCGCAAGTGAGGGTGTCTTGTTCCGGGCGGCAACTCTGGAGTGAGGTTTGGCAAGGGCGAAGCATTTTGAGGCGGAATAATCGTCGAAAAATGCTTCGCCCCTACTTGTCACGTAGCGAGCAATTGTGTATATTTAGGGCAACCGAATTTCTCTGATGAGGGAGCCAGGCGCATGAAATACTGGAAATGGATGATGGGCGCGCTGATGATGGCGCTTGTGAGCATAATGTTCGTTGCGACTGCCGGCGCGCAGGGTGGCGATGTAACCCGTGGCGCAACCTTGTTCGCCGCAAATTGTGCGGTCTGTCATGGCGACCGTGCCCAGGGCAGGGTGGGCGCGACTCTCGCCAAAGATTTTCCTGCCATCCGCGTCAATGCCTTGCTCAAGCAAACGATTGCCAATGGCGTTGCCGGCAGTGTGATGCCGGCGTGGTCTACCGCCAAAGGCGGGCCCCTGACGGATCCCCAGATCGAAGATATTGCCGCGTTCATTCAATCGCTGAGTCATCAAGCCCCCACCGTAATCATCACGCGCCCAGCGCCCAATGTGCCGACCCTTGGTCGCCCATCGCCCGCCGCGACAATGCCCCCGGGGAATGCGGAGCGTGGCGCGCGCATCTTTGCGGAGAATTGCGCGGTGTGTCACGGCGCGCGCGGCGAGGGACGGATCGGTGCATCGCTCCAAAAAGATTTTCCGAGCGTCAATGTCCAAGCCGCGTTGGACGCGACGATTGCGCGCGGCGTGACCGGCACCAAAATGCCGGCGTGGTCGAAAGCGTTTGGCGGACCGTTGACTGATCAGGAAATCGCCGACGCCGCGACTTTTATTCGTTCGCTCAAAAAACCGGTAGAATTGCCCGCGCCCACCGAATCCATTCCGCAGGGTGGCAACATCGGCGGCTGGCTCGGCTTGCTTTGTTTTGGCGGCGTGGTGGTGATCGGCGCGTTGGTGCTGTGGTTTGGGCTTGCCAGCGCGCGGGGCAAATCCGCGCCGCCCGCCGCGTGATCCGTTCAACGCCTTGTTCGCGGAGCGTACTCGGCGTGCGTGCGAAGGGTTTTGTTTCTTGGGGTTGAAAAAAATGCCTAAACTGGGAATCTTGATCGCCACAAGTGAGTACGGCTTGGGCGTGCGCTTGCAAACCGTTTTGCAAAATCTCGGTTATGCGGTTGCGGCAATCGTTTCCACCGGCGAAGAGGCAGTGGCACGCGCAACCAGTTCAACTCCCGATCTCATTCTGCTCGATCTGCGCCTTGCCGGTACGATGAACGCGTTGACCACCGCAAGTTACTTGCGCGCGAGCGGCGCATTTCCCATTGTGTATCTTGTGGCGCAAGCGGAGCGAGTGTTACTCGCCAACGCGCAAGCCACCAACCCCTACGGCTATGTCTTTCCCCCGTTCGATGCCCACACTTTGAACGCGACGCTGGCGATGGCGTGGGAGCATCATCGTTTGGAAATGCAGTTGCGCGAAAAAGAAGCGCGCTATCGCAGTGTGATCGAGCAAGCGTCCGATGGCATCCTGTTGCTCGAACCGCAGACCTTTCGCGTGTTTGACGCCAACCCCGCGTTTCAACGGCTCGTCGGCTACACGGCGGCGGAACTGGAAACGCTCTCACCCTGGGATTGGATCTTTGAAGGCGCGGCGCGCATTGCGCCGGAAATTCGCCGCGCGCTCGATCAACAGCCGGTCGTCGCGCAGGAATTGCGCCTGCGCCACAAAAACGGTGCGCCGCTGGATGTGGAATTGGGCGTGCATCGCATTACTGTCAACAAACAGCCAATGCTCTCGCTGGTGGTGCACGACCTGTCTGAACGGCGGCGCTTGGAACATTTGCGAAAACTGCAACACAAATTTGGTGTGGCTGTCGGCGCGACGAGCGATCTCGACTATGCGCTCAACCTTGTCCTGGGTTTGGCGTTTCAGATCGAGGGCGTAGATGCCGGCGGCATCTACTTGTTGGATCAGCGCACGGGTATGCTCGACCTCGTATTGCATCGCGGCTTGCCGCAGGAATTTGTCGAGACGGTCACGCACTTGAACCCCGAATCGCCGCAAGCGCAACTTGTGCAAGCCGGTGCGCCGGTGTATACCCGCTTTGCCGAAATTGCGTTACCCAAGCTTGACGCGCATGTGCGCGAGGGCTTGCGCGCGTTTGCCACGATCCCGGTGATGTATCAGGGCAAAGCGATTGCCGCGCTCAACCTGGCTTCGCACACACTCGACGAAATTCCCTTTTTGGCGCGTGTGCTACTCGAGGGCGTTGCGGCGGAACTGGGGAGCGTGTTGATGCGCTTGCGCTACGAAGCGAATCTGCGCGAGCACCGCCGCAACTTGCAAGCCCTCTTCGACACGCTCGACGATTTTCTCTTTGTGTTGGACGAGCAGGGGCGCGTGGTGCAAACCAATCCCGTCGTGGAAAAACGGTTGGGGTATACGGCGGCGGAAATTGCGCAAATGACCGTGCTCGATTTTCACCCGCCGGCGCAACGCGAGCAAGCCGCCGCGATTGTCGCCGCGATGCTCGCCGGCACGCGCTACTCGTGCCCGATTCCGTTGCAGACGAAAACCGGCGCGCTGATCCCAGTCGAAACGCGCGTGGTGCGCGGCGAGTGGAATCAGCGCCCGGTCTTGTTCGGCATTTCGCGCGACGTGACCGAGCGGCGCCGTGCCGAAGACTTGGTGCAGATTCAACGCGACTTGGGCGTGGCGTTGAGCGCCACCAGCGATCTGCCGCGCGCGCTCGAATTGATTCTCGACGCGGCGTGCCAGATCGAAGGCATTGATGCCGGCGGCATTTACTTGTGCGATCCGCAAACCGGCGCGCTCGAGCTGAAATCGCATCGCGGTTTGCCGCAAACGTTCATCGCGCGCGCCGCGCATTACGCCGCCGACGCGCCACATACGCAACTGGCGCGCGCCGGCAATCCGCTTTACACCCAGTATGCCCGAGTGGATTTGCCCGACAAAGCCGATCCTACCCAACGCGAGGGCTTGCGCGCGTTGGCGGTTTTGCCGGTGTTGCACGATCACCAATTGATCGCCGTGCTGAATCTCGCGTCGCATTTGCACGACGACATTCCGCTGTATGCGCGCGCCGCGCTGGAAAGCATTGCGTTTCAAATCGGCAGCGTGTTCGGGCGCTTGCAGGCAGAAGCGGCATTGCGCGAAAGCCAGCAAAACTTGCAAACGCTGTTCGACACGCTCACCGATTTCCTCTTCGTGCTCGACGAACACGGCAACGTGATCAAGACCAACCCGGTTGTGGCGGCACGGTTGGGCTACACGCCCGAACACGTCGCGCAAATGAACGTGCTCGATTTTCACCCGCCGGCGCGCCGCGCCGAAGCCGCGCAAATCGTCGCCGAAATGTTGGCGGGCGACCGGCAACTCTGCCCCGTACCCTTGCTGACCCAGGACGGCGCGCTGATTCCGGTCGAGACGCGCGTGGTGCGCGGCCGCTGGGGCAATCGCCCCGCCTTGTTCGGCATTTCGCGCGACCTGACCGAGCGGCAACAGGCGGAAGCGGCATTGCACGCGAGCGAGGAACGCTTTCGCACGTTGGTCGCCTCGATGGACGACGTGATCTTTACGTTGGATTACGACGAACGGCATACCGGCGTGTACGGCAAGTGGATCGAACGCGCGGGCTTGACGCCGGAATTTTTTCTCGGCAAAACGGCGAGCGAAATTTTCGGCGCAGTCGCTGGCGCGCCGCATCACGCGGCGGCGGTGCGCGCGCTTGCCGGCGCGAACGTGGTGTACGAGTGGACGCTGGATGGCGGGCAAGGCGCGCGCTATTTTCAAACGATGCTGTCACCGTTGCGCGACGACCACGGCGAGGTGGTGGGGCTTGTCGGCGTGGGGCGCGACCTGACCGAGCGCAAACGTAGCGAGGATGCGTTGCGCGAAAGTGAAGCGCGTTTCCGCCGGCTCGCCGATACCGCGCCTGTGCTGATCTGGATGGCGGATGCCAATCGGAACACAATCTACGTCAACCAACCGTGGTTGGATTTTACGGAAAACGGGTTGCCACTCGATCCCGTTTCGGATTGGGTGGCAAACGCGCATCCCGACGATTCGTTACGTTGCGCGGATGCGTACGCGCGCGCGTACCAAGCGCACGCCAGTTTTGAAATCGAATTTCGGTTGCGCCATTACACCGGCGCGTATCGTTGGGTTTTGAATACCGGCGTGCCGCGCTATACGCCCGAAGGAATCTTTCTCGGCTTTATCGGTTCGTGCGTGGACATTACGGATCGCCATGATGCCGAAGCGGCGTCGCGCGAGAGCGAACAACGCTTTCGCACCGTCGCCGATTTTACGCACGACTGGGTCTACTGGCGCGGCGCGGATCGTTCCCTGATCTATATTTCGCCGTCGTGCGAAAAAATCACCGGGTATGCGCCGCAAGAATTTTACGCCGACCCGACGTTGCTAGAGCGCATCGTGCACCCCGACGACCACGCGCGGTTTGTCGCGCACGTGCACGATCCTGCCTCGACAACGGTCGAGTTTCGGATCGTGCGCGGCGACGGCGCAACGCGGTGGATCGATCACGTGTGCCGCACGGTGACGGCAGAGGATGGTGCGTACCTGGGACGGCGCGTGAGCAATCGGGATGTGACCGAGCGCAAGCAGATGGAAGAGGAGTTGCGCGCGCAAGAGCATTACCTCGCGCTCCTCAACAACATTACGCGCGCCGCGATTGAAACGCACTCGTTCCCGGCGATGGCGCAAATTTTGGCGGATCGCGTTGGCGAATTGTTCGGCGCGGATGGTTGTTACATTACCGCGTGGGACGACGAAAAACAAATGGCGATTCCGGTCGCGGCATACGGTGCGATGCACGACACGTATGCCCAAGTTCCGCCGCAACCGGGCGTTTCGATGACGCGTTCGGTGTTGGACGCCGTGCAACCGCTTGTCGCCGAAGATGTGTTCCACTCGCCGTTCATCGCGCCGCAGATCGCCGCGCGCTTTCCCACGCGTTCGATGCTCGGTTTGCCGCTGATTGCCGACGGCGTGAAACTGGGCGCAGTGCTTGTCTCGTTTAGCGCGCCCCACCAGTTCACACCCGCCGAAATCGCGCGCGGCGAGCAAGCCGCCGGGCAAATTGCGGTTGCCGTTGCCAAAGCGCGGCTTTTCGACGCCGAACGGCGTCACACCGAAAATTTGAGCCACACCAATACGTTGATCACGGTGTTGACGCATGTGGCAACGCGGATCGAAGCCGCGCCCGATGCCGAGCGCGCGATGCAAACGCTCGGCACGGAACTGGAACCGCACGGGATTCGGTGCGTGATCGCTTTGTGCACGCCGGACGGCGTGCACTTGGGTTTGCGTTACACCTCCATTCCGCCGGCTCTGCTGACGCAATTGGAACAGCAGATGCACACCACGTTTCAAGATTTTCGCATCGTGGCGAAACAGTTGCCCGTCTATACCGATTTATTCGAGGCGCGGCGGAATGTGTTTACCGCGGACGCGACATTGATGCTCCGCGCGCTATTACCCGATTTGCCGGCAGACTTGGTGCACGAGGCAACGCGGGCGAGCGGCGTGACCGAGCAGACTCGGCACATTTACTTGCCGCTGATCGCCAACGACAAGCCGATTGGGATGATGACGCTGTGGGGTGACGATCTGCGCGCCGAGGACTTGCCGACGTTTTCGATCTTTGCGGCGCAAGTGGCTATCACGTTGGAAAAGGCGCGGCTCTACGCGCAAGTGGCGCAACTTGCCATCACCGATGATCTGACCGGCTTGCTCAATTATCGCGGCTTTACCCAGTGCGGGCAACGGGAACTGGAACGGGCGCGGCGGTACAAGCACCCGCTCACGGTGATTTTGCTTGACATTGATCATTTCAAAGATGTCAACGATCAATACGGGCATCCGATTGGTAATCAAGTTTTGTGCGCGTTGGCGGAACGATGCCGCCAGAATATGCGCGAGGTTGATCTGTTCGGCCGCTATGGCGGCGAAGAGTTTGTGTTGCTGTTGCCCGAAAGCGATCTCACCACGGCACGGACTGCCGCCGAACGCTTGCGCCGCATCGTGGCGGACACGCCGGTGCCCACCTCGGCGGGCGCGGTGCCGATCACGATCAGTTTGGGCATCACCGAATTGCGCGCCGAGCAGGTTGAGCTGGTGGCTTTACTCGGCGTGGCGGACAAGGCGATGTATCTCGCCAAGCAAGCCGGGCGCAATTGCATTGTCGCGCAATAATAGGTGCGCGCCACGTTTTGGGTTGCCCCGTAAAAACACGGGTGTGCGTCAAAATTTTGGGTACGCCACAGGAAATCGGACGCAGACGAACGCAGACGAACGCGGACAAAAATATTCGCGTTTTCCGCGCTCGTCTGCGTTCAGGATAATGAATTGGGGCTTTTTGGGATTGAGTGGGATGGCTTGAAATTTTACCGCCGAGTCCGCTGAGAACGCAGAGAAAATTCTAAAAAACTCTGCGTGCTCTGCGTTCTCGGCGGTGAAATTGAATTTACCCCACTGAAAACCAAAGAACCTGAATTGGGTTGTGTGCCTGCCAATCCAAAACTTACACCCTTGACAGTCAAGGGTGCACAAGTTTTGGATTGGGGCGAAACCAAATTCATCGGATTGGACGCGAACGAGCACGGAGAAATAAATCATCTGCGTTCATCCGCGTTCGTCTGCGTCCAATTTGTTTTGTGGGCTGGCAAAACTTTCCGGTGTCAGTGCTGAACCGCGCTCAAAATTTTAACGGGTGTGCGTCACATTTTGGGTTTGTCAAAACATCCTGTTTGGCAAAATATCGCCCGATCCAAAGTTTTGACGGACACCCAAAACACAGCGGGGCTTGATCGTGCGCTAGATTGTTGTATACTCTGACGCGATGAGAGCGCGATTCATTTTGAGCGCGGCGCTCGTCGCTTGCGTCGTCCTGTGCGTGGTGCTCGCATTCTTGATCAGCGTGGCGATTGAGGGCGCGCGCGACGAGCCACCGGCGCAACCCAGCGAAGAACCGCCGGCGACGGAAGAGCCGACGCCAACCGAAACGCCCACGCCGACGCCGGAGCCGACCACCGAGCCGCCGAATCCGTCGCCGCCGGAACCGACTGCGCCGCCGAGTCCAACAAGCGTCGAACCGCCGCCGATCCCAGTTCCCTCGCCGCCGCCGACGCGCACACGCGTGCCCGCGCCGACCAAGCCGCCGTATGTGTTTCCGACGCCGATCCTCATCGCGCCTGTGCCGTCCCCGCGCGTCACGCTGACACCCGCGCGGTAGAATCCGCCTCGCTCAAAAAAGACTCTTCGGGTTTCAAAAACCCGAAGAGTCTGGAATTTGGAGTTTGTATGCCGCACGCATCTTCCACGTTGCCCTTGCGTTTGTACGCCAAAGCCAAATCGCCCGGCGTTTGGAATCCGCGCGATTTCGATCTCACCCAAGATATTCTCGATTGGCAATGGCTGAACGATAACGAGCGCGATCTCGTGTTGCGGCTCACGTCCATGTTCCAAGCCGGTGCAGAAACGATCACGCACGAACTGTCGCCGCTGATCACGGTGATCGCGGCGGAGGGGCGACGCGAAGAGGAAACGTATCTCACGACTTGTCTGGCGGACGAAACCAAGCACGCCGACTTTTTTCGCCGCTTGCTCAACGAGGTCGTGCGCGGCGGAATAGATCCCAGCACCGGCAAGCCGCTCGATTTAACGCGCTATCACACCGCCAATTATCGCGCGCTGTTTTACGAGGCGCTCCCGCGCGCGCTCCGCCGGCTCCGCACCGACGCGTCGCCCGCCGCGCAAGCCCAAGCCGCTGTCACCTATCACCTGATCGGCGCAGGTGTCCTCGCAGAGACCGGCTATCACGCGTACCTCGCCGCGCTCGAAAAAAACGGCTTGCTACCGGGCGCGTGCAAGGCGATTCATGGATTGCAACAAGACGAGGCGCGGCACGTTGCGTATGGCGTCTACTTGCTCGCGCGGCTTGTCGCCGCAGACGACCGGCTGTGGCAAGCCGTCGAAGCCAAGGCGAACGAACTCTTACCGCTCGCCCTCGGCATCATTGGCGACGCGTGCGCGAGTTATGCGGCGCCGCCGTTCGGGTTGCGCCGCGTCAATTTCGCCGGCGATGCCAACGCGCGATTTCAAAAACGCCTCGCCCGCCTCGCCCGTGCGCGCGGGCAAACGCTCGACGCCATTGTGCGCGCGACGCGCGCCGTGATAGAGCAAGACGACGTGTGAGCGCTAGTCCGCTTCGAGCTCGGCGTATGCGGCAATGCCGGGCTTGGGTTCTGCCGGCGCGATGGGCGGGGCAAGTTTTTCCTTGCGATACCGTTCGACCATTCGAATGCACAATGGCGAAGGTCCGCCGCCGATAAAAATGCAAAACCGGCAGCCGGCAATATTGCCGTGAGTTTGTGCCGGACAGTTGAGTTCGTTCATTGGACCTCCGTTTGCCGCAATCTTGGCGCGCCGATTGCGGGGCAAAGCAAAAAATAAAAAGAGCCGCCCATTATCGAGGGCGACTCCGCCACATTGATCATAGATTTACCGCCAACCTGAATTGGCGTTAAATTAGCATGGCTTGCTCGAATTGTCAATTGTGCGATTTTGTAGAGCCGCCCCGCCGGGGCGGCTCTACGGTTTTCATGTTTTGGGGGATTTTGTGGAGCCGCCCCGTCGGGGCGGCTCCACAGGGATTTACGTTTGCTGTTCGCCGGCAAGCAAACGATACAACGTGCGCGTCGCCAACAAATTGCCGGTAATCGCGCCGAGCAGTCGCCCGTCGGGTGCGAGCACGGGCACGGCGGAAATGTCGTGCTGTTCCAGTTTCACCACCACGTCGAGGATGCTGTCTTCGGGCGCGCAACTCGTGATCTGCCGGGTCATGATTTCATCCACTTGGACGCCGGCAATTTGCCCGCGCGCCGCCGCTTGCGTCACGTCCCAGTCGGTCACCACGCCAACCACTTGCCCCGTCGGCGCAAGCACCGCGAGCATATCCGCGTTCTTTTCGATCATCACGCGCGCCGCGTCTTGCACGTTCGACCCCAGCGGCGTCGTCGCCATTTCGAGCATCACCTCGCGCGCGACGCGATGACTCTCCTTGTGCACGATGCGGTTGATGCTGATCCGTTCGGCGACCTGGCACGGGAGCGTATCTTCATCCGCCGTCAAGCCATCCACCAACTCGATCATATTCCGGCGAATCACGTCGTTGCATTTTTTCTCCGCCGCGACGCGCCGCTTGTCCGCCAGTTCGGCAAACTGCGCCGCGTGATCCACGAGCCACTGTTCCACCGCCGCGCGATTGCCGAGCAGTTCGCCGGGAATTCGTGCATCAGACGGGGTGGGAATCAAGCGTTCGTGCGCGGCGAAAATCACGCCGCCGGAATTGACGAGGAAATCGGTGGCGATCAGCGTGCCGCGTTCCTGGTACACCTTGCGTTCCATGCGGCGGCGCGCCGCTTTGCGTTTCGGATCGGGCGAGTACGTGTTCGCCCCTTCGATGATCATAGACCAGCGGCCCATTTTGCCGACCGTCATCGAGGGCTTGGACGCGTCATCCACGTCGAGGTAATTCGCTTGCGGCGCGGCAGGGATTAGTGCGAACGCCGCTTCGCGCAAGAGATCGTCGCGCGCGCTCGAGTACGTGAGCGTGGCGCAACTGCTGTCGGGCGTGTCGGGGTGCGCGAAAAAATACGGCTTGGTGACGAGCGGGTTGCGGTCGCGGAGCGCGAGCAACAGCGGCAGGTCCAAACCGGCTTCGCAGTACAAATAGCCCCACGCATCGCTGATGCCGATGACTCGTGGCGCGCATTGTTTCTGTTTTTCCAGTTCGAGCACGAGGCGCGCGAAACTCGCGCCGACTGCGCCGAACCCTTGCACGATGCACGTCACCGCCTCCCACGCCGGCACGGTGAGGTTGCGAAATTGCGGCAGGACGCGCAGGCGTTGCGCTTCGTGGTGCAACGTTTCCAGCGCGATCAAACAACCACGCGCCGCCGCGCCCAGTTGATCGATCCGGTTGCCGCCCATCTCCACCGGCTTGGAGACGACCGCATCGAGACCGTTTTCAATCGCGATCGTTTTCATATCTTGATCGTTCGTGCCGACATCGGGACCTGGGTTGTAGAGCCGGACGTAGCGGCGAATGAGGTGCGCGAAACCGCGCACGACGGCGGTGTGCTCGGCGGGGGAGAGATTGGCGCTGGCGACGATGCCGGCTTTTGCGCCGCCGTACGGCAAATCCGCCGCCGCATTTTTCAGCGTCATGCCGCGCGCCAGGTTGTGAATCGCCGCGGGCGTCACGTCGGGCAGCATCCGAATGCCGCCCATCGCCGGCAAGCCCATCGCCACGTTATCCACGACGAGATAGCCGCCGATCTCGTGCGGCTCGCGTTCGTTCCACATACACACGACGAGACGCGGACCCAGGTTGTCCACTTCGATGCCCAGGCGGTGCAACAACTCGACATCCTGGGAAGTGAATTCCAGGAACACCAGCCCGTTGTCTTCGATGCGCCGGGTCTGCCACACATCTTCGGGCAAGAGTTCGTGGAGGTACTCGGACATGTGTTTGGGTAGCATTGGGGTTTCTCCTCAAGTGGGGCAAATTTCAAATTTGCCCACACGCGTTTGACGCGACACGAGCGACTGGGGATCAGTCGCTCGCTGGGTTCGGTCCGGTTTGATTGAACTGGGTGGCTTGGGCATGTTGCCACGCGGCGGTTGCCAACGCCTCGAAAAAAGCGGCGACGCCGATGCCCTGCGCGCACGACGATTCAAACAGCGGCACTTGCCACGCGTGCGCGATGCGTTGCGCTTCGGCGAAGGTGATCTGGCGCGCCAGATCGGTTTTGTTTGCCAGCAACAACACCGGCACATCGGGCAGAAATTCGCGCGTCTCGTGCCACCAGCGCATCAAGTTGAAAAACGACGTGCGGTTGCTGGCGTCGAACACGAGCGCGGCGGCGTGCGTGCCGCGATAAAATGCTTGGCGCGCAAAGGCAAAGCGTTCCTGCCCGCCGAAATCCCACACGATCAACCGTACCGGCGTTTTTTCGATGTGGACGGTGTACAGGTGAAAGTCTACGCCGATGGTCATTTCGCGCATCGGTTCGAAATTGCCGTAGCAGTACCGCTGAATCAAACTGGTTTTGCCGACGTTGGCATCGCCACCCAGGATCACCTTGAGCACGACCGGCGCGGTAGAGTTTGCGGCGGGTGGTTCGGGCGGAAAGATCGCGCCGATCAACTCGGCGATTTCCGTAGCGGCAATCGGCTGGGGCACAAAGTGGTGGCTGGAGGTTGCGGCGCGCGCGGCTTGGATTTCGGTTGCGCTCATCGCGGTCATCAGCACGACGATTGCGTCGGGGCAGGTGGCTTGCGCTTGGCGCATCAACGTGGGGGCGTCGGCGTCGGCTAGGGGGTGCTCGACGACCAACAGATCGAACGGCGCGCGTGCTAGTTCTGCGAGCAGGGCTTGCCCGCCGAGGGCGCGATGGACGGCGAACTCGCGGCGCGGTTCCAGCGCGCGCTGGATTTCGGCGAGGAGGTTGGGATCGTGCGCGGCGAGTAGAATGTGCTTGGTGTCCATAACGCTTCGATTAAAAGATGGCGTCGAGGTAATCGCGTTCGCGCGCCAAGCGGCGACGCCAACCGTTCACTTCGGGCACGATAAAGGGCAACAGGCGCAAGGCATAGTACGGCGGCAGAATTGGCACGCCGACAATGTCACCGAACGTGATCAGGATGAACAAGTGCTCCAACGAGCCGCGCGCTTTGAGGTTGGCGCGCACCATATCGTGGATCGCCATGCCGTACAATACTTCGCCGAGCACGCGGCGAACTCGTGCCAATCCTTCTTGCCAAGCGGGCATTGCTTTGTTTCCTTCGGTTGAGGATGGCGCGGACGCGTTGCCCGCGCAGTGAGCGTTTAACTCAAGGACATGTCTGGGCGCGTGGATGCGGCTTGCACGTTGATCGGTGTGTCGTACCAGCGGACGGTTTCGCCCAAGCCGGCGCGAGTGAGCCAGCGCAAACTTTTCGGCGTGGCTTCGATGTTGCTTTGCAACGCGCGCGCGCGTTGAATCACGCGTTCGCGTTGCACGGGCGGCAATTCGTCTTCGGCGTAGGCGATCAGGTTGGCCAAATTCAGCGTGACGGTTTTGTACCAACCCCATTCGGCGGCGCACACGGTCGTGATCTGCGGCACGTTGATTTTGCCCTGATCGGGCGTCAGCGTCAGATCGTATTCGTTCAACAGCGCGCACGCGTCGCGCAAGTTGGCATCTGTGCTTTCCACGATCTGCAAGCGGGTGAGCAAAACGGCGGTTGCCGGCAAAACGGTTTCGCCGTCTTGAATCACGCGGCGCAAGTCAAAGCGGTGATACATTTCGAACGCGTCGAGAAATACGTTGACGGTGATCAGGCGCAACGGGTCTTGAAAGTTTAATCGGCGTCTGCCGTACAACGCGTTAAAGCGTGCGTTGGCTTGATAGCCGGCGCGTTCGAGGACGCGTGTGATCAGGGGGGCTTGTTCCGCCAAGCCGACGAAATCGAGTTGGCGTTTTTGCGGCGGCGTCAACAGCTCGCGCGTTTGCGGACAGCGCATCCACACGGCGAGGGGGTCCATCACGACGAGGCGGGTGGCGTTCGTTTGCCCGGCGGCAATGAGGCGGTGCGCTTCTTTTTCCAGCTCGGCGTACAATGCGTGCGCGCTGTTTGCGGCAACGGGCGCAACCGGTGCGTTACTTGCCGCAACGAGCGGCGGCGCGGCTTGGCTCGGCGCGGGAGCCGGGCTGGGCGTGGGCGCGGCGGGCGCTTGTAATTGCGCGTTCAATTTCTTGATCGCGTTCGTCGTCGCCAGGTTCAACAGGGGCAGGTTGATGTTGCGCGCGCACAGGATCGCGAGCGTGCCGTAGGAGAGGTTTTTGATCAGCAGGCGACCATCGCCAAAAACCAAATCCGTTTCGACGATGCGTTGCCCGGACATTTCGAGCGCCTGCAAAGTTTGCCCGACGATGCGCGCGGCAAGTTCGGTTTGCTCCTGCGCCAACCGTTCGGGCATTGCGGCTGCCGCGAGCGTGCCGTCCGGCAAGCAGACCAAGCAACCGGCGACGCCCAAGACATTGTTGATTTCTTTGAGGATGCTTTCCATAATCGCCCCAGGTCCTGGGTATGGCTTATCTCAAAATGGAGTGCGCCGCGCTGGCGATGACGGCGGGCGAGGTGCGTTCGCCCAACAGCACGCCGACGTAGCGATCCGGGCGTTGCAACACGAGTAGCCGTTTGGCTTGGGTGATGACGACGCCGTGCGAAAACGCGTTCAGCCCCAACGCGCTTCCCAGCTGGTCTGCCGCCGCGCCGATGAACACGGTCAGCGCGGCTTCTGGCTCGCCATCGCTGTTCGCCAGGTCCGCGCCGAGCACAATGCCATCCACCGCCGAAATGACGACGCCGGTCACACCGTCGAGCGCGCGCAGTTTGGTGAGTGTATCATTTTGGAGTTTGCTTTGCTTGGCGCGGCGCGCGGCGCGTTCGGCGGCTTGCATCATCCCTTCGAGGATCAGTTCGTTCCAGTGCGTCGTGATCGTCTTGTCGCTCGTGTGCACGTCGCGCTCGAACACGAATTTGCCGTCGTCCCAACTGAGCATTTCGTACAACGCGTCCTTGCCGCTCTGCGATCCCAGCGTGGCGTGCACGACCTGCCCATCCGATAGAAAAACCTCGCCGGTCTGATCCAAGTGTGTCAACGCCAAACGCGCCGAGCGCATCTCTTGGCAATTGACTTGGATTAGGTTGGCGAGGCTCATTTCTTGGAGACTGCCTAGCAGTGGCATACGATCCTCTAACAGTGTTGCGGTTGAAACAATTATATTGTGGGCGGTAAAGAATGTCAACGTCCCGCCGCGGCTTTGCGCGCCGCGAGTTTTGCCAAGACGAGTTCGTTTGCCAGCGCCGGGTTGGCTTGCCCTTTGGTCGCCTTCATCACTTGCCCGACGAGAAACTTGGCGAGCGCTTCTTTGCCGGCGAGATAATCTGCCACTTGCTTGGGATTGTCCGCGAGCGCTTGGGCGACAATCGTTTCGAGCGCGCCGCG
>CAIKBD010000179.1 GCA_903825565.1 uncultured Anaerolineales bacterium
CCCGCCTCAACCTGGAGCGCCCTGGCGACCACCCTCGTGCCGCTTGCGCCGGATCGCGTGCCGCTTGACGCCGGCACACTAACCCAGGTTGCCGAACAACTTGCGGCGGAACGCGCGGTGATGCACGCGCCGGCATTGGGCGCGATCTACCGCGTGTTCGCGCAGGCATACGCGGCGAAAACGCCCGCGCACATCGCGGCGTGGTCGTTCAAACGCGTGGCGGATGCGAACGGCGCGATGCCGATTGCGCTCGGCGAAAATTGGGGTCCCGTCAACCTGCCGCCGTTCCTCGCGCCGGCGACGTTGCAGTTGTGCGATCAGTTGCAACGCACCGTCGGCTTGGTCGCCAAATCGCTTCAGGTCAGCGGCGCGTCGGATCAAATGATCTATCTCACCGATGCGTTGAGCGAGATCGAACGGGCGGCGCGCGCCGCCGATACTGTGCCGCCACCCGAGCGTGCCGTGTTGCGCGCGATTGCGCTGAACTGGAGCGCGATCATCCAAACGGCATTGAACAACTTGAGCGGGCGCGCCGAACTGCGGCTTGAACTTCGCACCCACCAGGTGCGGCGTGCGGCGCAGACAACGCTCGTCGTGCGTGTGCAAAATGTGGGGCGCGCGGTCGCGGAAAATGTGCGCGTGGCACTTTTGCCCGGCGAGCAGGTTGCCGAGATCGAACGTTTGGCGTCGGGCGCGAGCGCGTCCGTCGAATTCACTGCGCCGCCGCCCGCGCTGGACGCGTGGCGCGTGCAATGGCGTGCCACCTGGGATGATCGCGTAGCGAGCGGCAATCAGATCGAGTTTGCGGACGTGGCGCGGTTGTATGCAACGGCAGAGCAATTCCAACGGATTCCCAATCCGTACATCGTCGGCTTGCCGGTCAAATCGGCGGAAATGTTTCACGGGCGGGAGGATGTGTTCGCGTTCATCCGCGACAATTGGTTTGGCGCAACCCAGGATCGCACGCTGGTTTTGCACGGACAACGGCGCACCGGCAAAACTTCAATCCTCTACCAATTGCTCAACGGGCGTTTGGGCGAAGCCGTTGTGCCGGTCTTGCTCGATATGCAAGAACTTGCGCCGCTGATCCAAACGACGGGCGATCTGCTCGGCGAGGTGGCGTACAAAATCGCGCAGAGCGCGCGTAAACACGGCATTGCCATTGCGCCGCTGGCGGAAGATCGGCTGGCAACGGCGCCGGTGCGTGCGTTCAACCGTTTTGTGGATGCGCTGGAGGCGCAACTGGGTGGGCGCCGACTGGCGCTCTTGTTCGATGAATTTGAACTGCTCGAACAAAAAATTCGCGAGGGCAAACTCGATGCCGACATTTTATACTATCTGCGCAGTTTGATTCAGCATCGCCAGGGCTTGGTGTTTATTTTTACCGGCACGCATCGTTTGGAAGAAATGACGCATGACTATTGGTCTATTTTGTTCAACCTGGCTTTGTATCGGCGAATCAGTTTTCTCAGCGCTGAGGATGCCGCGCGCCTCATCCGGCAACCGGTGGCGGGTTGGCTCGCTGTGGACGAACTGGCGGTCGAAAAAATCGTGCAACTCACGAGCGGGCATCCGTACTTTATCCAACTGCTTTGTTGGGCGTTGGTCAACCAGTGCAACGCGCGCGAACGCAACTACGCTACGCTCAACGACGTGAACGATGTCGTGCGCGACATTCTCACGACAGGCGAGGCGCACTTTGCCTACATCTGGCAGAGCGCGGCGTTCATCGAAAAATTGGCGCTGGCAGGTCTCGCGCATGCTTTGCCGCCCGGGCGCGAGTGGGCGCGCCCCCCCGAGGTGTTCGACCGCGTGCGCGCCGCCGGCGATTCCCAGGTTCAAGCATCTGCGCTCACCCACGCGTTGGATCAACTCGCGCGGCAGGAAGTGGTCGAGGTCGCCAAAGAGGGTCCACTGCAATACCAGTTCAAAATTCCGGTGCTCAAACTATGGATCGAGACGAACAAATCACTCCCCGCGCTGATCGAGTTGGGCAAATGAATCCCTACACGTGGCGCACGACGATCCGCGATTCCCGTGCGTTTGTAGGGCGCGCGGCGCAATTGGCGTTGCTGGCGAATTTGGTCGCCACCTCGCAAAGTTGTTCGGTTGTGGGTCCACGCCGGATCGGAAAATCGTCGTTGCTGTACCATTTCGCGCACACGGCGTCCGCCGATTTGCCGCAGGTCGTCGCGTACCTCGATCTCGAAGAGTTAGCCGGCGCAGGACCGGACGATTTTTACGCGCTGGCAATTGAGCGGCTGATGCGTGCCGGACGCGGACGACTGGACGCTGACCCGGCGCGCGATGGCACTGCGGCGGGTTTTCGCCGCTGGCTTGCGCGCATCACGGAAGCCGGCGTGCGGCTGGGTTTGGGGTGCGATGAATTTGAAATGCTGAGCCGCAACGCGCGTTTCGACCCGGATTTTTTCGCGTACTTGCGTGGCTTGTGTAGCAATTATAATCTCGCGCTCGTCACGTCCTCGCGCGTGAGTTTGTTCGAGCTGTGTCATCAGGGTAATCTGCAATCCTCCCAGTTTTGGAATATTTTCGTGCCGCTCCCGCTCGGTGTTTTGACGGAGGCGGAGGCACGCACGTTGGTCGCGCAACCATTCGCGCGCGCGCAAGTACCGCTCGACGTGCCGACGCAAGCGTTCGCGTTGAACCTTGCCGGGCGGCATCCGTTTTTTCTGCAAAGTGTGTGCTATCGGATTTTCGAAGAATTGGCGCAGGGTCGTCCGGTGGACATTGCCGGCATCGCGCAACAATTTCAAGACGATGCGCGCCCACATTTGGCGCACACCTGGGACACGCTCGACGAAACGAGTCGCGCGACGCTCGCGCAGTTGGCGGCGGCAATCGAGCCGTGCGGGTTGGCGCACGAGGTGTGGCAGACGTTGCACCATCAGGCAGTTGTTACCGGCGACGCATCTGCCGCGCGCTTGGAATCGGAAGGGTGGCGTGCGTTCATCCGCGAACGCGTGGACGCGGCGGCGCGTGCGGTGCGCCCGCTGGCGCGCCCCAACGCGGCGGCGGGCGAGTTGCGTTACGCCGATTTCGATCTGCGGGTGGAAAGCGCCGGCGGGCGCACGTGTCACGTTTCGGTGCTCAACAGCCCGGCGGGGCAGGCGCACGCGACCTGCACGTTGCCGTTCGCGCCCGAGCAGATCGGCGCGTGGCTGGTAGACCTGGGTGGGCAAATCGCGCGCCGGGCAACGACGCCGGTGCGCGGCGAAATTTCGCCGGCGGCAATCGGCGAAGGTTTGTTCCGCGCGATTTTTGCGGATGCGGTGGGGCAAACATTTTTCGAGAGCGTCGGCAAAATCACCGAGCGACAAGGTTTGCGGATCAAGATTCACGTGGACCCCGAACGGTCGCCGCAGATTGCCGGCTTGCCCTGGGAATTTCTCTACAACAGTACGCGGCGGCGTTTTCTCACCCTGTCACGCGAAACGCCGGTCGTGCGTTACCTCGATGTGCCCGCGCCAACTCAACGCTCGCGCACAACGTTGCCGTTGCGGGTGCTCGTCGTGATTGCGTCGCCGCGTGGGTTGCCCGCGCTCGATCTGGCGCACGAACGTGCGGAGATTTTGCGCGTGTGGGGCAAGCACGCGGAGGTGCAGGTCGAGTTGGTCGAACCGGCGACGGCGGCGGCTGTGCAGGCGCGGTTGTGGGATTGGTCGCCGCACGTGTTGCACTTTATGGGACACGGGCAATTCGATCCGCTCACCGGGCGCGGCGCGCTGGTGTTTGCGGACGAGGCGAATGAAGCCAAGACGGTGACCGGCGCGCAGTTGGGCGTAATGCTCGCCAACGCGCCCAGTGTGCGCTTGGCGTTTTTCAACGCGTGCGAATCGGCAACGTGCCCGCGCCACCATAATCTCGATCCGTTCAGCGGCGTCGCCGCCGCGCTGGTGCTGGCGGGTTTGCCGGCTGTGATCGCGATGCAGTTTCCAATTTCGGATGAAGCCGCGCTCATCTTTGCGAAAAATTTCTATCCGCGTCTTGCCGCCGGCGAACCGGTAGACTTGGCGGTGACGTTTGGTCGCGGCGCGATCCACACCGAGTTGCAAAACAGTCAAGAGTGGGGGACGCCGGTGTTGTTTATGCGCGTGCCCGACGGACAATTATTCGATCTCAACCAGTAACGCGCAAGCGCAAGGAGTGACGATGCCGATTCGAGACGAGGATTTGGAGCGCCCCGAAAATAGTTTTCTCGCGGTGCGTGGCGAAGCGACGGTGGGGCAAGCGGTGGCGTTATGGCAAGCGCATGGCGGCGAAGTGTGGTGGCATTTACTCGTGCCATCTGCCGCGCAGGGCTGGCGCACGACGACGTTCGCGCAATTGTATGAGGCAGTATGTACGTTGCCCGAAGCCGCAGACCTGCCGCTCGATACGTTGCCGCATCTGCGCGCGATTCCGTTTGTCGAGCGCGAAACCTTGAGCGCGGCGCAAGCCCGTGAGATCGCGCGTGCGCATCCGGCGCGTCTCGTCGCGGTTGGCGCGAGCGGACACCTCGCCGGCGTGTTGTTCGTGGCAACTCGCGCCGCGCCGCCGGCATTGCCGGTGGGTCGCCTGAACGAACTCGCCGGCAAGTACGTCAACTTGAAAGAGTACGGCGTGTTGCTGATCGCCTCATCCAAACCGGCGCAACCGCCGGCGCAACTGCCTGCGCCGAAAAAATGACGATCCATTGCGCTGGTTCAGTCGAATGATTTTTCCCAGGGAAGTGGTAGATGATCATCGTCCGCGAAGATGTGTTCGAGCAAATGGGCGAGTCGCTCAAAGGGTGGCTCAAGAATCCACTCAACCAAACTTTTTTTGCGTGGTACTTTTTGCCGGCGCTGGGTTTTGTGTTGACGCATTTGATGCTTGTGATGCCCGCGCTGGGTTGGGGCATCCATTCGTCCGCCGGCGCAATTGCCTTGCCGCAACCGGCGCCGCCGCCGGATTCGCTCGAAGCGCTCCTGGTTTGGGGCTTGACCCTGCTGACGCAAAACGCGATCCCGTTCATCCTGATCCCGTTGGGGCTGGGCTTGCTCCTCGGATCGCTGTCTACCTTCATCGTGAAAATGTTCGAGGGGTTGTTGCCGTTCGAGCGGGCGTGGCTTGCGCCGTGGTTGGCGCGCAACCGCGAACGGCACGCGCGCATCTACGGCGAACTTGAACAGAAACGGCGCGCCTATTTTTTGCTGACCGTGCGCGGTCTCCAAGCGATCCCGGCAGACGGTGGCGAGCAATTCGTCGAGACGCCGGAGCCGGCGCGGAGCGAACAGGCGGCGCAACTGGCGCACGAAATTCAGGCATTGCACGAACGCAACGAAGAAGCGGGCATGGAAGGTGAACTGCCGGTGTCGTTGCATCGCGTCACGCCGACTGCGCTGGGCAATGCGTTGGCGGTGGCGGAGGAGTATCCGTTCGAGCGATACGGCGTGGACGCGGTGCTGTTTTGGCCCCGCTTGCGAATGGCTCTCGAACCGGAAAAATTGGATGCGCTCGACGTTGCCTTTGGCGTGATGACCGGTTTGCTCAACGTGGCTCTACTGGCGGGAGTACTCGCGGTTGAAGCGGTGGCACTGGGAACGTACCAACTCGTGACACAACCGCCACTCAAACTCGAATGGGTCTGCATGGCGCTTGCCAGTGCGCTGATCGGCTGGCTGGCATACCGCGCCGCGGTTTCGACTGCGCGGGCGGTAGGCAATCTGCTCAAAACATTTTTCGATTATTATCGCGCGCGCGTGTTGGAACAATTCCACCTTACTCCGCCGGCAGCGCTGGACGCCGAGCGGGTCTTGTGGCTAAAACTTGCCGCGTTCCTGCGGCGCGGTGAGCCATTCTATTTCCCTGCCAATTGACCCTTGACTTGATGCGCGAATAATGCTAATCTCTTTTTGCGTGACGAGTGCGCCCTGGTGTAAGACAAAGCATCAAGTTTGTCTCGCCCGTGTAAAGGAGCAACATGAAATACCGCCCCGGGTTATTCATTGTTCTGACACTCGCCTGGATTATCACATTGAGTTGTGCGTTCCCCGTTAGTCTCGAATCCCTGGCACAACCGGCAACACCTCCGCCGCCCCAGCAACCTTCTGCGCCTATCGCCGCGCCCGCCACCTCCGCCATTCCCAGCGTGTCCGTGCCCGCGAACGCGATCATCGTGGACAACGCCGGCGCGGGTTTTGCGATCCAAGCCGGCGACTGGGGCACGTGTCGCGGCAACGAGTGCAGCGGCAAACCGTATGGCGCGGATTTTCGGTACGCCGACCCAACTTGCCCAACTTGTCGCGCGCGTTTTGAACTCAAGGTCGCCACCGCCGGCAGTTACGAAGTGTTCGTCTGGTGGCCCCACGGCGGCGACCGCGCGACGGACACGCCGTTCACAATCCAAGCCGCGAGCGGCACGCACGTAATCAAGGTGGATCAGCGCAACAGCGGCGACGATTGGTTCTGGCTCGTGACGCTCAACGCGCAAGCCGGCGAAACGATCACGATCACGGTGGGCGGCACCAAAACCGGCTTTGCCAACGCCGACGCGGTCGCGCTCTTTCCCAGCGGCGTTGCGCCCCAAGCGCAACCACCCAGCGCGCCCACCGCCGCTACACGCGCGCAACCAACCCAGGTTGCCGCGCCGCAACCCACCACCGCCCGCGCGCAACCAACCCAGGCCGCCGCGCCGCAACCCACCGCGCCGAGCCAAGCCGCAAATCGCGGCGCGCGCAAAATTATTTTTCTGCACCACTCGACCGGGCAGGGCTTGATCGAGCAGGGCAACGTACGCCAACGACTCACCGCGCTCGGTTATGAATTTTACGATCACGGTTACAACGGCGACGGACTCACGCTTGCCAACGGGCAAGCCGCCGGGATGGATTTCGACATTCCCGACGACAATACCGATCCCGACGGCTTGAACACCTTGTTCGCGCAACCGCTTCACACGCCGCCGGACAATGCGTTTAGCCGCTTGATGCAGTACGACGTGATCGCGTTCAAATCGTGTTTCCCGACGAGCGACATTCAGAGCGACGCGCAACTCGCCGAGTACAAAACGTACTATCGCAACATCCGCGCGGTGATTGATCGCTACCCGCAAAAAATCTTTATCGCCGTGACGCCGCCGCCGAACGTGCCGAACGCCACCTCGCGCGAAGCCGCCGCGCGCGCGCGCGCATGGGTAAACTGGCTCAAGTCGCCGGAATTTTTGAGCGGGCATCCCAATCTGTTCACGTTCGATTTCTTCAACCTGCTCGCCGAGAGCAACACTGGCGCGCGCGATTACAACATGTTGCGCGCGGCGTATCGCGCCGACCCCAACGACTCGCACCCGAACGAACGCGCCAACCGCGAAATCGGTCCCCAGTTCGCCGATTTTGTCGCGCAAGCGATCAAAACCTTTAGCGGGAAATGAGCCATGATCACCGTCGCCATCGTTGACGATCATCCTATCGTGCGCGCCGGCATGAAAGCGGTGTTGAACGCCGCCGCTGATTTGCGCGTCGTTGCGGAAGGCGCGAGTGGCGCGGAGGCATTGCGCCTCGTCGCCGCGCAACGCCCGAACGTGTTGGTGCTCGACGTGAATTTGCCGGACACGAACGGCATCGCCGTCACGCGCCAATTGCGCGCGCAAGACACGGCGACTGCGATCCTCATCCTCACCGTGCACAACGACAGCCAAACGATTTTTGGTTTGCTCGAAAGCGGCGCGGCGGGGTATGTGCTCAAAGACGATGCGCTCGAAACGCTCGTCAATGCCGTGCGCGCGGTGGCACGCGGCGAAACCTGGCTCTCGCCCGGCATCGCGCGCCAAATCGTCGAACGCGCGACGCACGCCGCGCGCCCTGCCAAACCCGCGGCGAATGAAGCCGGGTTGACGCCGCGCGAAATCGAGGTGTTGCGTTTGCTGGCGCAAGGTCTCGACAATCCGGCAATCGCGCAACGCTTGGTGCTGACGACGCGCACAGTGCAAAACCACGTCAGCGCGATCTATGACAAAATCGGCGTTGCTTCGCGTGCCGAAGCGATTCTCTACGCGATGCGGCGCGGGATGGTTGAGCTGGAATGACCGCCCGCGAACACCTGGCGCGTCTGAGTTTACTCGCGCTGACGCTGGCGGTGTTGGCGGTGATCGGTTTGGTGATCGTGGCGCAGTGGCGCGCGGTGACGCTCGACTGCGAGCTGGATCCGCAGACGGGGATCATTCGCGCCGTGCCGCAAGATTCGCTGTGCAATTTTGCCGGCGCGCAACCCGGCGACGTGGTGGTGCGCGTGGACGGGGTGCCGTTCGCCGAATGGAAAAACCCCGACGCGGAAAATCACCTCTTTGAAATCCGGCGCGCCGACGACACGCTCGTTTTGGAAATGCCGTTCACGCCGTACGCGCTCGTCAATTTGCCGGCATTGCTCAGCGCGTTGCTCGTCACGCTGACGTACTGGGGTGTGGGCGCGTTTGCGCTCGGTCGCCGCCCGCGCCAATTCCAAGTGCGCTTGTTTTTTCTCCTCCTGCAAAGCGCCGCGCTGGGCCTCGTTTTTTTCCTCGCGTACCCGCAATCCACGTACCGCCCCGCATGGATGGAAATCGCCAGCGTGCTCGGTTTGCACTTTGCCGGCGCGCTCGTGTTGCACTATTACCTCACGTTCCCGGTTATGTTGGGCGCGCCGCGCCAACGCCGCGCGATCCTGGGTCTCGTCTACGGGTTGATGCTCGTCTCGTTAGCGGTGCGCCTGGGTTTGGGCGAGTGGGGCGTGCGCGTCAGTTTCCTCTACAACACCGCCGAGATCGTCGCCGCGTTGCTCGTGCAACTCTACGCTTATGCGCGCCGCGCGACGCCGGACGGTCGCCGGCGTTTGCGGCTCGTGATCTTTGGCAACCTGGCAACGGCGATCCCGCCGCTGTTCTTTTACCTCATTCCGGCAATTCTCGGTTCGACGGAACGGATGCCGGGGTGGCTCGTGGGCTTGTGGCTGATCATCGCGCCGCTCTGCTATTTTGCGGCGATGGCGCGCCACAACGTGTTCGGCATCGATCGCTTGCTCAACCGCACCATCGTCTACGCGATCCTGTCGTTTGGCATCCTGCTTCTCTACCTGGGTCCGTTTTTGCTGGTCTATCGTTTCGCGCCGAACGATTGGCTGGCGCAGGTTTGGCTTGCCGCCGGGTTGACGCTGTTGGTCGGCTTGAGTTTCGAATGGACGCGCGCGCGCGTGCAACGCGGCGTGGATCGTTTTTTTTACGGCGGCTGGTACGATTATCCCGGCGTTGTCGAGACGATCAGCGGCGCGCTCGCGCATTGCATCGAGCGCGCGCAATGGGTGGAGGTGCTGACGCGGCGTGTGCCGGCGTTGATGTTGTTGCGCGAGGGCAAGGTATCCGCCGGTGAAACGCCGCCCGTCGCCGGCGAGTTGGCGGTGCCGCTGACGTTTCAAAACACGATTCGCGCAACCTGGGTGGTCGGCGCGCGGCGCGACGGCGAAGAGTTTGGCGCGGAGGATCACCGCATCCTCACGACGCTGGCGCGCCAAGCCGAAACCGCGCTCGGCAATATCCTGCTCGTGGAAACGTTGCGCGAGCAACTGGCGGAAATCCGCGCGAGCCGCGAAACGTTGACGCAGGCGCAACACCAACTCTTGCGCTCGCGCGAAGACGAACGCGCGCGCCTCGCGCGGGATCTCCACGACGGACCGATTCAGGATTTGGTCGGGCTAAACATGCAACTGGGGTTGCTCCTGGCAGATTTGCCCAACCATCCCGATCAAGCCGGCACGTTACAAGCGATGCGCGGCGAGGTGCGCGCGTTGCTCGGCGAGTTGCGTCAGGTGTGCGTGGACTTGCGCCCGCCGATGCTCGACACGTTGGGGTTAGGCGCGGCGTTGCGCGCGCACGCGGAAGAATGGTCGGCGCAAACCGGCGTCGCCGTCGATCTCGCTTCGCCGCCGGACGCCACCTTGCGCGCGCTCCCCAGCGAGGTCGCAGTCAATTTGTATCGCGTCGCGCAAGAAGTGTTGGCGAACATTGCGCGCCACGCCCACGCGCGGCACGTCGCCATTCGCCTCGCGCGCGACGAAACGCGGCTGACCGTGACGATCCGCGACGACGGATGCGGGTTTGACGTGCCCGCCAATTTCGACGAACTCGCCACGCAGGGCCATTTCGGCTTGGTCGGCTTGCGCGAGCGCGTCATGCTCATCGGCGGCGTCTGCGTCGTCGAGTCTGCGCCCAACGCGGGCACCACCGTTCAGATCGCCGTGCCCGTTTGACTCGTTCCCTCCCCGCCTCAATGGGGTACTCGAGTACCCATCGCGCATCCGAAAAATAGTACTTGCCCCCCAAGACATTTGGCGCTGAATCGGTTATGCTCCTCGTGTCGAATCAAGCCGCCGGCAGACGCGGCTTGGACACGGGATTGCCGATGACTCGCATTTTGATTGTAGATGACCAAGCCGCTTTTCGGCGGCAGTTTCGCCAGTTGCTAGCGTTGGCGGGTGTGAGTGTGCTCGAAGCGCAAGACATCGCCGAAGCCGAAATGCTGGTGCGCGCAACGTCGCTCGATCTCGCCGTCGTGGATTTGATGATGCCCGGCGTCAACGGTTTGGAAGGCGTCACCCGGTTAAAACGTCTCGCGCCGACGTTGCGCGTGATCCTCATCAGCGCGTTTCGCGATCACACGGATTTGTTTCGCACTGCCGCGCGGCAAGCCGGCGCGGAGACGTTTATCGCCAAAGACGATCTCGATCTGGATGTGGTGCGCGGGTGGCAAAGTGCGGAAACCCGCGCGCCCCGATAGAGCAGATTTTCAAATTTGCCCGATCAAGTGAGGTGCAAAATGACCCAGCCCTGCAAACGTTTGCTGATTGCGCTTGTGTGCTTGGTGTTGAGCGGCGCGGTGTTGGCGTGCCAGCCGGAAACGGCGGAGACGCGTGCTTGGATTGACGCGCCGAGTGACGGCGCAACCGTGCCGGTCGGCGCGCCGGTGACGATTGTCTCGCACGCGTATGCGCGCGACGGCGTCGCTGAAGTCGTGCTCCTCGTCAACGGCGAACCGTACCGGCGCAATCCGCCCGCGCAACCCGGCGCGCCGTTCAGCAAAGCGACGCACGAGTGGACGCCGCAAGAAGGGACGTACATTTTGCGCGCGCGTGTCTACGCCAAATCCGGCGAGGCGCGCGATTCCGCGCCGATCAGTATTCGGGCAATCGGCAAGGGCACGACGATAACGCCGACGCGCGTGCCCACGCTGACCGCGACGCCGACGCGCGACCGGGTTACGCCAGTGCCGCCCGCTGGCGCGCTCGATCTCGCCATCGTCAGCGTCGAAGCCATCGTCGCCGGCGACAAGGGTGGGGTGCCGTTTTGCAACACGCGTGTCACGTACCGCAACGCCGGCACGGTCGCCGTCCCCCGCAACTTTGCAGTTCAATTCAGTTTCAACGGCGTGCCCACGTTCACCAATACTGTCGCCGGCGGTTTGCCGCCCGGCGCAACGGACACGATCACGTTCGTTTATCAATTCGAGGGCGCGCCGTACATCGGCATCAATCTCGATTCCGGCAACGTGATCGCGGAGAGTGACGAAACGAACAACGCGTTTGCCGAGGCGCGCCAGTGCGGCGGCACGCCCGTGCCCACGCGCACCGCGACGGCAACCCCAACGCGCACGCCCACCATTCCGCCGCAACCCCAGGGGTGCGTCGGCACACCCAGCATCGCGTTCTTTACTGCCGCGCCGGCGACGATCAATGCCGGCCAAGCCGCCACGTTGAGTTGGGGCGCAGTCACCAACGCCGATTCCGTTTCGATTGAGCCGGGCATTGGCGGCGTCGCCGCGCCGGGCACGCTGAGCGTTTCGCCGCGCACGACGACGACCTACACCTTGCTCGCACGGTGCGGCAACAACACGCTCACGCGCCAGGCGACGATCAATGTGACGAGCGCGCCGCCGATCATCAGCGTCACGCCGACGCGCACGCGCACGCCAACTACGCCGCCAGACAATACCGCGCCCGCCGCGCCCTCGCCCCAGGTGCCGGCAAACGGCTTGGCAGTTGCGTGCCGCACCACGCAAACGCTCGCGTGGTTGCCCGTTGGCGATGCGAGCGGGATCGCCGGCTACTATGTCAAACTCGAACGCCAGGTGCGCGCCGGCGAATGGCAATCCGCCGCCGGGTATGGTCCGGTGAGCGACAAGCAAGTGACGGCGAATGTGCAGTGCGGCGGCATCTACCGCTGGGCGGTGCGCGCGCGCGACAATGCCGGCAACTATAGCGACTGGTCGAGTTGGTCACAGTTCGGTGTGAACTTGAACTGACGCGTGATTGAAACGCGGGGCAAATTTACAAATTTGCCTTACGCGTGCGGTTAAAATGTGGGGCAAATTTACAAATTTGCCTTACGCGTGCGGTTGAAACGTCGGGCAAATTTATAAATTTGCCCCACATCGCGGAGGTGCGGAATGTCAACAGTCCGACGGATTCTCATCCCGGCGCTAGCCCTGCTTGTCGTATGCGGGTGTGTGATGATTGCGGTGGGTGGCATCGTGTTCTTGCAAAAACCGGCGACCGTGCCTGCGGTGTTGATCGTGACGCCCGCGAACGGTGCACGCGTCGAGGTCAACACCGCCGCGGCGATTCACGCGACGGCGCGCGACGATCAAAAAATTCGGCGCGTCGAAGTGTGGATTGACGGCGCGCTGTTCGACGCGCAGAGTAGCACCGTGGCGACCGGCATCTCGCCGTTTCCATTGCTTGCCGATTGGCGACCGAGCGCGCCGGGCGCGCACGCCATCGTCGTGCGGGCGTTCAACACGCGCGGCGGGCACAGCCAAGCCGCGATCAACGTCGAGGCGATTGCGGCGCGCGCGGATCGCGACAATGACGGCATCGTAGATGCGGAGGACGCGTGCCCCGATCAACCTGGGTTGCCGGCGAGTCAGGGCTGTCCCGCGCCCAGCGCGGGGGATCGCGATGGAGATGGCATTGCGGACGCGGAGGACGCGTGCCCCGATCAACCTGGGTCGGCATTCACCGCCGGTTGCCCCGATGCGGATGGCGACGGCGTGCGCGACGCCGACGACGCGTGCCCGCGCGAACGCGGCGCGGCGTCGAATCGCGGTTGCCCCACGCCCGGCGATGCGGACGGCGACGGCGGCATTGATGCGGCGGACGACTGCCCGAACGAGCCAGGGCCCGCCGCGACGCGCGGTTGCCCGGATCGCGACGGCGATGGTGTGCGGGATCGGGACGACGCGTGTCCCGATCAACCTGGGTCTGCCGCGCTCAGCGGTTGCCCGGATCGCGACGGCGACGGCGTGCGCGATTTGCAAGACTTGTGTCCCGATGTGCCGGGTCCCGCGACGAACGCCGGGTGTCCGGTAAGCGGCGCGGGTGATCGCGACGGCGACGGTGTGCGCGACGATGTCGATCTCAATCCCGATATCCCCGGCAGTGGCGGCGATGGCGGCAGTCCCGCGCCCGGTGGCGGCGGCGACGCGGATCGCGACGGCACGCCGGACGACGAGGAACCGCCCACCGATCCGTTGGATCGCTTCTCCGGCTTTTTCGTGCCGGGTGTGTTGACGGAATTCACCACCGTCGAGTTTCAGGCGTTGGAGTTTCACACCGCCCAGGGATACGACGAGGGCTTTTGCTACTTTAGTCTCGCGGGCCGCGCCGAAGAACGCACCGACAACTTTCACCTGCACGGCATGCGCGATTGGCCCATCGCCGATTATGAGTACGGGATTCGGAGCCGAATGCTGATGGTGCCGAAAAATTCCACGCTGGCGGTGCGCGCCGAATGCGGCGCGACGCTGGCGGGAACGCGCACTGCGCCGGGCGGCGGCATCGGCGAGGGCGGCGGCTCGGAAACGTACTTTGACCTGGGTTCCATCGCGCAGACGCATCCGCTTCCCAGTTCCGCCGCGAATGATTACACGGTCACTTCGACCGGCGGCGCGGCGGGTCATTCGTTCCGCGTCAAGTATCGCGTCTGCTCGCCCGCGTGCGACACCTTGTTGCTCGAACCGCCGCACATTGGTCTGCGGACTGTTTACGCGCAGAACGAAAAATTTTTGGATTGGTTCTGGCGGCGGGATCGTTCGACAATCAATGGTTTCAACTTGTATCGCAACGGCACGCTGATTCACGCGTTCCCCGCCGATGCCTCTTCCTACGCGTTGCGCTCGATGCTCCCGCCGGCGTGCGGCGGGCAGTACGATTTTCAAATGACAGCGTATCGCGGCTACTTTCGTCGCCCTGAGCGCGAGTCGCCGCGCAGTGGCACAGTGACGTGGCGGGGCGAGCCGTGCCCGCGCACCGTCGTCGTCAAGTTCGACACGATTCGCACCGGCGCATTGCCGCCCGATGAATTTCTCACGATTTGGACGGGACCACTCTACGGCAGTTTCGCCGTGAACGGGCAACGCGTTGCGTTCGATACGATGCACGCGTTCTTGCCGAGTTACACGTACAACGCCACTTGGCTCACTTCGCACACAACCTTGACGGTGGAGTTGGGTGCGGAGGAAGACTTGACGATTGTCGTCCTGATCAAGGATCGCGACATTGGGCGCAACGACACGATCTTTAGCCGAACGCTCACGATTCCGGCGCGCGAGATCGCGAATCGTGAGTTCACCATGACGGACGGGCGCATCACGCTGACCGGGCAAATCCAAGTGCGGTAAATTTCAGCATCGAAAAAAATGCGCCCCGCCAACGATGCAACGCGTCGGCGGGGCGCATTTTTTTGCGCGTGCGATCAGTACACCATAAAATCCGGCGTGCAGTGGCGTTCCGCCCACACGAACGGGTTTTGCCATTTTAGCCCCTTGTGCCTGGGACCAAGGGGACCGCCGTAGATCACGCCGCTCAACAAACGGACGCCCCACGCGCCGGGGAACGCGAGCCACTTGGTATTTTCCCACGCGGGATCATCGCGGCTGGGGGGACCAACCGGATCGGGCAACACTTTAATTTGCGGCGTGACGGGCGCATGGAGGCGCGCATCCGGCACGCGGTCTACGCGGGTCGAGGACAGGTTGACGTTGAGTTGCAAGCCGACCACCGGAATGATCCAGCCCGGCACGGTCGTGAAATAGCCCTGGTCAACGAATTGAAAGTACGAGGCGTGCGAGCCGGCGGCGACGAACACAAGCGGGTGTGTGTCGCCGGCATGTGTGCGCTCGACTTCCGTCCAGCGCCGGCGTTTGCCGGTTTCGTGCGCGTAATAACTCGCGCCGACCGGCGCGTACCCGGCGTTCTCGCGGCGCAAGAAAAGGCAAATGCCTTCCCAGTCGCCTTCGTGTTGATTTGCCCAGTCGTTGTAAAAATAGCAAAACCAATATTGGAGCGCCACATCGTCGTCAGACGCAGTGTGCGGTTGGAAAAAGGGGCGACCCACTTCGTCGGCGAACGGTGGCGTGTCTTTGCCCTGTTTCGGCGCGTCGTGCCCTGCGCGGTTTGCCTCGCCGCGCGTTTGCACGCGCGCGTACGTCGTCAATGGAAAACGCGCGCGTCCATTTGCGTTTGTCAGCAGATCGAAATATTTGCGCCACGCCAACTCTGGCGCGGGCAATGAGCGCCCCAGCAAATGCAATTGCGCGTTGGGGTCGGTGCATGTGGCAAGCAGATCGAGCGATGCCGGTTGCGGCGGCTGTGTCCCGCCGCGCGTCAGCGAACCCTGTGCAAGCAAGAGCCGCACATCACGCGGATAATAATCGCCGATGGCGGTGGTCTCTTTGCCGGGTCGCGTCAGGGCGGCGTCTTCGGGAAACAGAACCAAGCGCGGCGAAAACGTGTGCGCCAATTCGACCCGTTCCGTCCACGTCAACATACGCGATGCCTCCTTGCTCAGGCACGAGTTAGTTGCGCCACGTTGTTTTCGAGTTGCGTCACGATGTCGCGCACGCGCGGTTCGAGTTTCTCGCGGTCGCCGCGATTCGCGCGTACCCAGATTCGCGCATACGCGAGTTGGCGCAACAGGCGGCGCGTTTCGAGCCAGGTAAAAAATGATCCCAGGTTCAGCGACAGGCGCGCGCGTTGCGCGTATGCGCGCTCAACCGGCGTCGCGCGGTAATGACGGAGAAACCATTCAAAGAGCGCGGTGCCGAGCGCGGCGAGGAAAAAGAACCAGGGTGTCATCCAGGTCAGCGGCGCGGTCAGGAAAAAGAAATGCCCGCGCGCAAAATCTTCTTGACCGTTGTACAACAAATGCGTCCACGTCATCCACGTCAACGCGATCAAGACCGGGGCGTAACGTAGCGGCGTTTTGAAATAGCGCGCCCAGCCGAGCGCCAGCCCCATAAACGCGGTGCTCGCCGCGTGCCCGATGAAAACCACGTCCGGTCTGCCGCGCGTCGTCGCAACTTCGACCGAGGGCACGACGGGCGAGCCGTAGACGAGCGACCACGCGTAGGTTCTGGCTGGACCGCCCAGCATATCCTCGAACAGTTCAAACCCCGCGCCGATAGCCAGCCCGCAGAGCATCACGTCCGTCGCGCTGAACGTGGCGCGCGCGCGCGTGCCGTTCCAGATCAGCACGAGCAAAACGAGCGGCGCGAGTTTCAGCAATTCTTCGCTAATCGGCGCGAGGATGACAGACGCCCAAAAGAGTCCGTCGTTGCTCCACAGCGGCGGCAAGAATAATTTTTGGATCACGAATTGGATCACAAGGGTCACGTGACTGACGATCAACAAGCCGGCGAAAAAGAGAATGAACAACGAGAGGAGCGGGATCGTGCGTGCGGGCAATGTGATCAGCAGGTAGACGATTGCCGATGCGACGACGACGCCGAACGCCGGTAGCACTCCCAGCGCGAAATGGAGGACAAGCGCGAACACGAACCAGACGGCAAAGTACGCCAAGCGAATCCAGCGTGACATGGTTGCCTCCTACGGTTGCTTTCCGCCAGACGAATCGGACGGGAGGAAATCAGCGAGCGATGGGCGCGGGGACGCCGTGCCGGTTGATCCGGCATTGCCGCCCTGATCTGCCGACAACAGATCGGCGAGGTTCGTCGTGCCGGGCGAGGTGGATGGGGATGGCGCAGAGGTTGGCGACGACGACGGCGCGGTGGAATGATCGGCGCCGCCGCCGAACACTCCATCCATCGCCTGATTGAAGAAATCGCCGATGGTGTTGCGAACCGCGTTGCCGCCGGACGTGGCGGGCGTCGTGGGCGTGCTCACGCCCCACAAATCCTTGAACCCATTGCTCGCCGCCGCCGCGCCCGCGCCTGCGCCGGTTGCTACGTTGCCGGCGTCGCGCGGGAGATTGCCGTCGGCATTGCAGACCACGCACGTTTGCGTGATCGCTTGCCAGCCGCCGTTTGCCCACAGCGTTGCGACTGTGTGATACCAGGGTAACCAATTTTGCAACAAGAAATGATCCATCGTGCGCCTCCTTTGAGCATGAAGTGATCTGCGTTTCCCGTCGATCTTATTCTACCGCAGATTCGCGCCAAATGCTAGATGAATTTTAGCCCATTCTAAACCGGCAAGTTGAGGCGCAAATGAGAGTGATGTAATCGCGCTGTAAAATTTTCCCAAGAAAAAACTGGGAGGATCGCCGAGGCGAAACCTCCCAGTTTGAACCGTAGAGACGTTGCATACAACGTCTCTACAATATCCGAATTGCGTCTAACGCGTGTAATGGATCGTGTTCCCGCGAATGATCAGCCGCACGAACGAATAGTACGCTTTGCCGTCCGGCGCGCGCTCTTGCGAGAAGAAAGTATAGTGCACCACGTCCGCCAATTCCGGCTTGCCGTTCACTTGGTTGGTCGTGTCATACGTTGCCGCGAGTTTGTGGAGCGCGGCGGGGTCAAACCCTACTTCAAATTTACCGTTCGTCACCGGCAACGTGCCCTGCGCCAGCACCGCGCCGGGAATCACCGCGGCGTAGTGCACGGTGGCGGCGGTGCTCGCGCCGATAAATTTCGTGCCCTTGGTCGGATCGAACTTGGAGAGCGGCGGCAGATCGAACGTGAGGGTTGGCGCGTTCGCCGGGCGATTTGCGTCAATCACATAGATCACGCCGCCGTCCGGCGACATTCCCGGCACGAGCGCCTGGTAGCCGTTCCACACGCCGTTCACCGTGTAGCGGTACACGCCCGGCACATCGAGCGCCCAGCGATCCTTGCCCGCCCACGAGCCGGTTGCGTCGCCGGTGCCTTGTGCGACGACTTGACGCCCGTCGGGATAAAAGAGCGTGAAGGTCATTTCCACCGGCACCATCGGATCGATCTGGAACGCCGGCGTAAACGTCGTGCCTTGATCGTACACCATGCCGGGGCGCGCGTTCATCGCCAAAAAGATGCGCGCCTTTTCGCCGGTGGAACCCAGGATTTCTTCCGCACCCGGCGCAATCACGCGGTTGTTTTTCGAGCCCTTGGGGAGGATGAACGCGTTTGCCATATAGCCGGCGTACACCGGCGTTTGACCTGGCTTGCGCACGACGACGCCGCCGAGTAAGCGATAAATATCGCCGGGCGAATCGCCGTTGCTCGACGCGTTGATCTGCCCGCCGAAATTTGTGTTGGTCGTGGGCCAGTACGGCGCGCGCGTGCCATCCTCGCCGACGAGAAAGCGGCCCATAAACCCAGGGCGCGGCGCGCCGGCGTAAAAGTACATCCAATCGGTGATGTATTCCGGGAACAGGTGCGGCGAATAGCCGTTGCTCGTTTGCAGTTTGACGTTCGTCAAACCGATGCCTTGAATCGCCGGATCATACCCCTTGGGGTTGACCTTGTAATCGAACGAGAGCACCGGCTCGATCTTGTTCGCGCCCTGATATTCCGCCGCGATCAACAGCACGTCGCCGGCGTTGTACGGAAAGTTGATGTGATCGAGTTGTTGCGTGTCGCTCGCCTTGTCCGCCCAACCTTCAAAATTCGTTTCGCCGCGTGCGACGAGTTTATCTTTCACCTTGACCATTTTGCCGTGCGCGACAATCGGCGTATCTTCGGGATAAATTACGCCGGCGTGCCGCATAGACTCGACCCAGAGATGCCCGTCGGCGTCCGTGTACTGTGCGAACACCTGCGCGACGTACTCGCCCGGCGCGTCGAACGGCAACGGCTTCATCCCTTGCGCCGCGCCGAAAATTCCGCCGGGCGATGCTTTGCCGGAGTACGAAATGGTGCGCGGATTTTTCGGATCCGAATTGACGTAGAGTGTCGCCGTCACTTGGACATCGGCGGGTACCGCCGGCGCAAAGCCAATGTCGCGCCCGTAGCGATTGCCGACCGGATACGCTTGCCCCTGGAATGTCGCCGTTGCCAGCGTCATGCGTTTTGCGATCCAAAATTTGTACGTGCCGCCGCCTTCGTACCGATTGCCGAACGTATCCGCGATCCAGCCGGTTGCTTTGACGGTGTACTGTCCGTACAGCGGCGGTTTCCATTGGGTGAACTTGGCGTTCTTGGTCGTGATCCCTGCGCCGGCTTTGGCGACGAACGGCGCTTTGCCCAGGTCAACGATTTTGCCATCGGGCTGGGTCACTTGGAGCGCGAGTTCGCCTTTGCTGTAATTCCAAGCGATGTTTTGGCGGTCGCTGATCGTATCCGCCGGGAATTGCGGTTCGAGCGAATAGGCAATTACATTCTTCGGATTGTTCTCGTCGTACATCGGCAGGATGATGTCGTCGGGAATGAGGTTGCGATTCGAGAGCGCGAAATTTTTACGATCCTCTTCCGCGATCACGCCGCGATAACCGTTGGAATTATAGTTGCCGAGCAAGACCCAGGGTACGCGCGGTTTGATCGCCGTCGCATCTATGAATTTACCGCTGATGTGTTTGCCGTTTGCCAAGATGATCGGTGAGTAGGATTCGGAATCGCATGGACCTTTGGGGAAACCGCGACGCGCAAAGGCGTCGGCGTTGAGGTTGGCTTGGCGTTTGTTCGCCGTGATGCCGTAATCGAACCGGAGACGATACACACCGGGCGGCAAATCATCCGGCAATTTGGTCGAGAGGTTGAACGTGGCGACCTGGGTCGTTTCGATTTTTTGGGTGGCGGTAAGCGGGACGGTTACGAGTTCGTCCACCGGTGTGCGAAAGCCGTAGCCGAAACGTTTTGTCACCGCGCCTTGCACGCCCCCTTCGATACCCAAACCGGTCGGCGTGAGTAACGTGGACATTTTTTCGTCGCTGGGCAAACGCAGGATGCCGTCCGCGTCGAACGTGCGCTCGGCGGTGACGAGCAGGATCAAGCCATCGACCTTGATATTTTTTGCCGCGAATGCCGCGAGCATCGTTTGCGGAATTTTCAATTTCGTTTGGATTTGGAGCGGCGAACCTGGGTTCCATTTTGCTGGCGTTGCCGTTACATCGGCGAACCAAGTGCCGAGTTCGGTTGTGCCGCTATCACTGAATTGCACCTGGCTCAATTCGGCGTCGCCGTTCAGCGGTGGCAGATTCGCGCTCGTTGCTTTGGTTGGTGTTGCGGCGGCTTTGGGCGCGACGGTTGGTTTCGGCGCGTCGTTTTTTGCCGCTGTGGTTGGTTTCGGCGCGTCGCTTTTTGCTACTACGGTTGGCGCGCTTGTTGGTGCAGGCGGGACCGAGGTCGGCGCGGGTGCGGAGCACGCGACGAGCGCGCACAAGATCAGCGCGGTGAAGAACACAAATCGAAATTGGCGTTGCATAGGTGCCTCCCATTCGAACCTTGCGCGAGCCGGGCGCAAGGTTGCCAAGCCGGACTGAGCGTTGGCACGCTGGCTCGATCCTATGCAAAGCGAGTTAGCCCGCGATAAACAGAATGTAAAATCATTGTAAATTGCTCACGTGTGCAGGAATTTGCCAAATCATCAACTCTTTGCTATAATCGTTTGCGTAAGTCAATCGGGGCGTAGCGCAGACCGGTAGCGCACTTGTATGGGGTACAAGTGGTCGGAGGTTCAAATCCTCTCGCCCCGACTTTTTTTCGCAATTTTTCCTAGAAAACCGTGCCCAAATTAAGGCACACCGCGCCCCTAGAAATCCTCTCGCCCTACGCGGAGGATTCTTTTTTGCCCTCGATGCTATTGACCAATGACCGCCCCGCGAACTGTGACCGCACACGCTCCAAGGAGACCGAGAGGTAAATCATCGTCGTCTGAATCTCGGTGTGCCCCATCAAAAATTGCAGGTCAGTCACTTGACCGCCCGCATCAAGATACTGGGTGGCGAACGTATGCCGCAAAACGTGCGGATGCACTTTGACGCCCGCTTGCTGGGCGATACGCCGAATGATTTTATAAACGCCGCTATCCGTCAGCCCTTGTCCCCACTTGTCTACAAAGACCAAGTCGCTTGATGATTCGCGCTCCGCAAGCCACACTCGCAAATACTCCGCCGTAAATTGCCCGAATAAAGCATATCGCTCTTTATCCCCTTTGCCCTGTGCAACGTGCACGACACCGCGCCCCAAGTCCAAATCCAGCAAAACCAGATTGACCAACTCCGTCACACGCAAGCCCGAATCGAGAAACAACGCCAGAATAGATTTATCACGTGCAGACATCGGCACAGCCCACAAGACTTTGACCTGTTCGGGAGACAACGCCTTAGGCAATCGCTTACCCGCTTTGGGAATGGGGAACTTGGAGACCAGAGCATAGGCAATCAGACCTTGCCCCGCAAGCCACAGTAAAAAGGACTTGGTGAGTTTCATTCGTTTGTGAATCGTGATAGTCGTCAGTTTGCCCGCGCGCCGAAATTGGTTACGGCTCCGCAGAGAATCCAGGTAATCGAAAAAATGCTTTTCGCTCAACGCGTCCAAGTCACTGACCCCAACACTCGCAAGCCAAGCAGAAAACAACCGCAGACCCGAAGAATAATTTTGCAAGGTTTCGGTGCTACAGGTCACTTGCTTGCGTTTTAGGAAAAGGTCAATCGCTTGGGTGAGATTCACGCCACACCAAGACCTTGTAAGGTGAAGAAATGACCAATTCTGTGACGCCACCCTCTAACGCCAAGGCAACGAACCAGCCCCCGCCCTCTTGCCGCCGTGCTTTCAAAACCTGGGTTGAGGTCAGCCCCAAATCATCCACATCGCTTTTCAACCACCGCGGCAAACGTTCATACGGCGAAGACGTGAACCACTTGGAAAAGCCATAGCGCCGCTTGTGGAAGACCGAAAACAAGAACCACCACGCAGGCAACGCCGCCACGTCATCATCATATAAGACTTGCTCATTTTCTAGCACCTTGCCCGCTTTCCAAAGATACTTGGCAAGATATTTGAACGCCCGCCCCATATCATCCACTTGGCGAATATCGAGAAATCCGTGCGCCCACCACGACGCCAACAATTTTTTGCTCAAGAACGGCGCACCCAAAATTAAAATGTGGTAATGCAACGCGCCGCGCCCTTGCACCTCACTTGCCCAAAAATAGGGCATTACTTCTACCCCACGCCGTTTTGCCCAAGTCCGCAACGCATTCAAAAATTTTTGAATCGCACTGTCTGCTTTCCAACTCTCCCCAATGCCCGCAAAGGTCAGCGTGATAAATTTGGGACGATACTTTTTTAAATCACACTTGAAAAATTGTGCCCGCTCCAACCGTTTGACCGTTTGAAACGCATTATTGCGCGCGCCCACACGAGAATACCAAGTCTTGGACATATCACCCAGGGTCAACCGCTTGCCCTCTTTATCTGTCACGCATTCCCCAGTTATTGGGTTAACCAAGATGCGCGCTTTTGCCCACGCATTATTTCGTTTTGCCTTGATGCGCACCGCCAAAATATCAAGTGCAACCTCTTCAAAAAACGCTTGCGTTTGCGCTTCTACCTTGTGTGACTTATTTTGAATATTATCAAGTCGAGAATTGCCCATCCACACCCCTGTCACGGCGGACGGGCGTTCGGCGCACCCTACGGGCTACCCCGCCGAACGCCCGCCCCGCCGTTCAACGTTCCCGCACGACCGTGTAATCAAAGTCAATCGGTTGCCCACTTTCCTTCGATGCCACACGCACGAACGTTCGCCCTATCGCTTGCGAAACCGACTCAAAAGCCGAAAGCAACCGCGAACGGTCAGACCCCGTTAGATTTTGCTCCAGCAACGGATGCCACACCGAACCGAAAGCAAAATGCTGGGAATCCACCTTGTGCACAAAAAATTGAATGAGAAGAATCGAATCATCTGCCATCATCTGGTCACCTCTTGCCCTATATAGGGCTAGCGTCCCAGGTAACGCGAACGCTTGCGCCCCTGGGAATCACGCCACCGCAACACCCGATACACCTTGTAACCTACTTTGAGACTTTCGACCCAGGGCGACGCCCGCGCTTTTTTTTTGGCAACTCGACATCAAAGCCATACGCACGCGACCCGCGCGATTTATCGCCTTTGGTTTTGTCACCGAGACCGAACGCCTCCGAAATCGCCGAGACCAAGCCCTCGACACCGTCAGACTGTTCAACCAATCGCCGCAGATACGCCAAGAACAAGACGACAATCGGCGCGAACGCAATGACCGCCCGCAAAATCAATTTTTCGTCCGCCGTCATTTGCCCCGCCAAAGCGACCACCTCAAGATATTGCATAGCCGCCGAGAAAGCCAGGGCAAGCAAAGCCGCAATCGGCGCGCTTGCGTCAGTGCCAATGCTGAACATAGCCACGAGAAACGCCAATTCGATGACCGCGCACGTAAACACCGAGAAAGCCAGGTCATTCCCCGAGACGTTCATCGTCACCGCGAATGTCGCCAGCATTGCGCGGATGCTTGCCGCCAATTCAATCAAGACCGCAATCACCTTGAGCGTTTCAACTTTCAAGTTTTTGTCTTTCATTTCAAACCGCCTCCGATAAGATTTTGAACGACGAACCAACCCGAGAGCAAGTCAAGCACAATCACGACGACCGCCACGACGACGAACAAGCGAAAGTGTGTTTCGTTCATCCAACCCCTTTGACCAAGTCGCGCTCAAGCGTTCCACTCAAAGTCCTAATTTGACGTTTCGCGCCCAAGTCGTGGTAAAGTTGCTCAAGCAAACGCACCGCCATTCGCACACCATCGGGGTTAGGGTTGCTTTGCAATTCGCGCAACTCAACCAACACTTGCCAAACCCGAAACAAAAGCACTCGCCGCGTCATTTTTGTCACCTCCAAGAGATTTTGGATATACTTACATTTGTAAGCATTATAACATACCGTATAAATGAAGTCAAGAACAAAAATAAACCAAACAACTTGACAATAAATAACGCTGTGTAATAATGTAAGCAGTGCATACACAGGGGGAAAGATGAAAAACGTAAGGTTTCAAATCCATATAGGATGGCGGCAAGAATGGGAAGAGAAACTGACAAACTACATCAAGGAGAAAGTTAAAGAAGCACGAGAAGAGCAAAATTTATCACAAAGAGAACTATCAAGAATAATAGAAAGGTCTAACGCCTACATCCAACAAATCGAAAGCGGCAGACTTGACGCAAGCATACTTGACTTAGTTGGATTATCCCTTGCACTCAAGAAACCCATCAAATATTTCCTACCGTTATACGAGAAAGACGAAGACGAACTAGGGGCGCGAGAATGGGAACTACTTGACCACTTTCGGAAAATCCAAGACGGTGAAATGCAAGACCTAGCAGTAAAGCAAGTCGCCCAACTTGCACGAACCGAAAAGGCGATGGGGAAGAAGTAGGAGACCGCCCGAAGGCAAGTCGGCGCGCCATCCATTCACAATGGACGAGACGCACAGGGAGAGACTAAAGGTTTCGCTTCTAAGCTCGCAAGATTCGGATTGGAAACACTTTGCACTGAGAAGACGAATTCCGAATCTTGCGGCTTGCCCAAATACCAAAATGAATTGAAAGCGAGATTATTCGCAAGAGAAAAGGACTTGGAAGCAAGACCCGAAGATGGCACGAAGCGACTTTACAAATGACGTTGGGCACAACCCTTTGTTTGACTTTTGGCACGCTTTGCGTAAAATGGCAAGGCGTTAGGGGTTTTTTTCAAATCCTCTCGCCCCGACTTTTTGTCGAAGCGTGACCTCATCGCCGAGGCAGTCAAATCAATTCGGTATGGAGCGCGGTCGAGGCACTTTCCTCGACCATTCTTTTTGTCTTTTCCTTGCGATTCAAAAAAATGGACAGTGCAGTCCTTACCAAACCAACTAAATCTATCGAACGCCAAATTCAACTGACGCGCGTGGCGCGGGTCATTCCACTTCTCGCCGATCTCAGCCGCGCCGATATTTTGCTCGGCGTGTTGCGCGCGGGCAATCAGATCGAAATCATCGCCCAAGCCCAGCCCCATTCGGTTGCGCCGGTACACCGCGATTCGTTGCTGGGCGAGACGCTGGCGCGCGGCAATGCCGAGGCGTTGGTGCGGGCGATCAGTGAGCGGCAAATTGCGCGCAGTCAACGCGAGTACGCACCCTCGCCGATTGCCGGCGTTGCGCCCGAAGGTGCGTCTGCACCGGTGGTGCAAGAGGCGCACCCGATTCTGGATGAACTGAACCAAGTGATCGGTGGGATGCTGATCGAGACGAACCTGCTCGAAAGCGAACGCCTCAAACGGCGCAGCGAAGCATTTCAGCGCGCCCTCCGCGCGTTTCAACAAATCGCGTTGCGCGGCGAACCGGAAGGGATTGAACAACTCGCGTCGTTTGGCGAGCATGACGGGATTATCTTCGTTGACGCTGACGGCGTCATTCGTTATATGAGCGGAATCGCGACCAACTTGTACCGCAACATTGGGTACGGCGAATCCCTAGTCGGCAAAACGCTCAGTTATCTTGAAACGCAAGACGACGAATTTGTAGGCGCGGCGCTCGAACAACGGCGATGCAAACAAATCGAAGTGGAAGAACGCGGGCGCGTATGGATCAAAAAAGTGATCCCCTTGGCGCGGAGTGAGCGCGCCGGGCTGTTTGGCGTGCCCCGCACCCCGGCGACCGGCGCATTTTTGCTGATCCGCGACGACACCGAGACGCGCCAGCGTGCACGCGAACTTTTGATCAAGACGACGATGATCAAAGAATTGCATCATCGCGTCAAAAACGATCTGCAAACCGTCGCCTCACTCCTGCGAATGCAGTCGCGCCGGTTGCAAACGGCGGAGGCGAAGACGGCGCTGGCGGAAGCCGGCAATCGCATTTTGAGTATTGCGGTCATTCACGAGTTCTTGTCGGAGCAAGATACGCGCGTGATCAATATCCGCGAGGTGGCGCAACGCATCGTTTCGCAAATGCGAACCGGCGTGATCGATCCTAACCGGCATATTGAGCTGACGCTGGCAGGGCCCAATATTTATTTGCCGGCGCGCCAAGCCACTTCGTGCGCGCTCGTGATCAACGAGTTGATGCAAAATGCGCTCGAACATGGATACGACGCGCGCGCCGAGCGCGGCACCATTACGCTCACGTTCGAAGATCACGGCGATGCCGTCGAGCTCGTCATCCACGACGACGGTCGTGCCTTGCCCGCAGATTTCAACCTCGAACGCGTCGATTCCCTGGGCTTGCGAATCGTGCAAATGCTCGTAACCCAGGACTTGAAAGGTCAAATCACAATGCAGAGCGATCACGGCGTATCGGCAATCGTCCGATTCCCGAAGATTTCTCTCGGAGGCGAAGAATGGAACGAACCCGAGTAGTTATTGCCGATGACGAATCCGTCATTCGCGCGGACTTGCGCGAAATGCTGACCTCGTTAGGGTATCTCGTGATCGGCGAAGTCGGCGACGGTCAGAGCGCGGTCAACCTGGCGCGCGAACTCAAACCCGACGTGGTCATCATGGACATCAAGATGCCGAACATGGACGGGATTGAGGCGGCAAAAATCTTGACCCAGGAAAAGGTTGCGCCGGTGTTGCTGTTGACGGCGTATAGCCAACGCGATTTGGTCGACCGCGCGAAAGAAGCCGGCGTTGTCGGCTACCTGGTCAAGCCCTTCCGAGAACAAGAGATTGCGCCGGCGGTGGATATTGCGCTGGCGCGATTCCAAGAATTTCGGGAATTGGAAAAAGAGGTCGGCGATCTCAAGGAAACGCTTGAGACCCGCAAAGTGGTAGACCGCGCCAAGGGTTTGTTGATGGATCAGCAAGGACTCACGGAGCAAGAGGCGTTCCGCAAGATTCAAAAAATGAGCATGAATACGCGTAAACCGATGAAGGAAATTGCCGAGGCGATCATTCTCGCCGCCGAAGCCAAATCGTAAATCTGCCCCGAAGGATTCCAACGTACAATCCTTCGGGGCTTTTGAATTGCGCCGCTGTTTGTCGGGAGTGCTCGTGAGGCGATCTGCTTTTGTGTATCTCGTGCGTTGCACGGACGATACGATCTATACCGGTTGGACGTTTGACGTTGCCCAGCGCGTGCGTGTGCACAACCTGGGGCGTGGCGCACGTTACACGCGCACGCGGCGTCCGGTCGTTCTGATCTATGTCGAACGTTTGCCATCGCGCCGCGCGGCGATGAAACGCGAAAGCGCAATCAAGCGTATGTCGCGCGCGCGCAAACTTGCGCTGACAAAGCCGGCGTGAGCGGCGTAGCGGGGTTGCAATGAATTTTCTGTGTTCGCTTGATCAACTTACTCTCGCCGATTTGGAAACGGTTGGCGATAAAGCCGCGTATCTGGGTGAATTGATGCGCGCGGGATTTGCCGCGCCGCGCGGGTTTTGCCTGACTGCCGACGCGTACCGCGCCGTGGTGGCAAATCCGCTCAACGACAAAATCGCCGCGCGGCTCGCCGCGACCGAGATAGACGACCCGGTGGAATTGGAAGCCGCGACCGATGATATTCGCGCGTGGATCGAAGCCGTGCCCGTCCCCGCCGCGCTGACTGCTGAAATCGAAAACGCGTTGCCGGCGTTAGGTGCGCTGTCGTTTGCCGTGCGCGCCTCGCGCGTGATCGAGGATGTGCCAAATCCCGCGGCGTCTGGGTTGCCCCAAGCGTACCTGGGTGTCGTCGGCGCGGCGGCGGTTTGGCGGAGCGTGAAATTGATCTGGGCGTTGCCGTGGAATTCACGCGCAATCTATTTTCGGCAACGCAAAAAAATTCCGCTCGCGCATGTGACGATGGCGGTCGTGCTCCAACCCATGCTGAACCCGGCTGCGGCAGGTGTTTTGTTCACGGCGAACCCGCTCACCGGCGCGGCGGACGAAATTCACATTGACGCGACGTTCGGGCTGGGCGAAGCGATCATCGCCGCGCGTTGGAAACCGGATCATTTCGTCGTCGCCAAACCCACGCACGCGATCCGCGACCGGAACATTTCGACCAAGAATGTGATGGAGGGCGTCGCGGCGGACGGCACCTTGCAAACGCTCGCGGTCACGCCAGCCCAGCAAGCCGCCGCAGTGTTGGGCGATTCCCAGGTGGTTGCGCTTGCCGCGCTCGGTGAAAAAATCGAAACACATTTCCGCGCGCCGCAAGATATCGAGTGGGGCTGGCTGGGCGCGCAACCGTGGATCTTCCAAACGCGCCCTCTGCGGAAAAAATGAATGACGAAAGAGGAGAAATGACCGAGACGACGAACGTTGCACAGGCGAACGAATTTGTCTTGTTGCTCGGACCCGAAGAACGACATTATGTGGTGCGGCTCCAGCCGAATCAACGCTTTGATACACAGTATGGTTTCATTCTGCACAATGATATCATCGGCAAGCCGTATGGCGAGGTTGTGCAAACGCAACTCAAGTATGCCTATTTGTTGTTGCAACCGTCTACGCACGATCTCGTGCGTTACATCAAACGCAACTCGCAGATCATTTTTCCCAAAGATATCGGCTATATCATCGTGCGAATGAACATTGTGCCCGGCGCGCGCGTGGTGGAAGCCGGGACGGGGAGCGGTGGGCTGACACTGGCGTTGTCACGTTTTGTGCGACCCGACGGACGCATTTACACGTACGAAGAGCGCGAGGACATGATCGCCATCGCGCGCAAAAACCTGGAGCGGGCTGGCGCGCTGGAGGTCGTTGAAATGAAACAGCGCGATATCCGCGCCGGCTTTGACGAACGCGACGCCGATGCGCTGTTTCTCGACGTGCGGGAACCCTGGCTCTATCTCGCGCAGGCGCACGCCGCACTCAAGGGCGGCGGTTTTTTCGGCGCGCTCGTGCCGACGGCGAATCAGTTGAGCGATCTGTTGCAAGAGCTGGATCAGCGTGGCGGCTGGGATGACATCGAAGTGACGGAAATCTTGGCGCGGCATTACAAGCCGAATGCGGAACGGTTGCGTCCGGAGGATCGCATGATCGCGCACACTGGGTATTTGCTGTTTGCGCGTGCGATTGCGCGCACCGCAGGTCTCGCGTCGGCAGAACGGTCGGCGCAAATTGAAAGCGAGGAAACGGATGGCGCAGAATGATCTCGTCGTCGTTTACACGACGCAGGGCGCGATGCGCGCGGAGGTGATCAAGAGCAAGTTGATCAGCGCGGGCATCCCAGCAATGATCAAAGCGGAATCGCAAAACGTGATCCCGATGACGGTAGACGGCGTTGGTAAAGCCGAGGTTCTCGTGGCAAGGGAACATGCCCAACAAGCGCGCGAGTTGTTGGCGCAATTCGATTAACGCGCGGCTGGGTGAGTTCGCGGCAATGCCAAGCGACGGCAACGCGCCGGCGTAGCGATGTGCTTGGGTTGCCACATACGATTGATTATTTCGAGCGACGCGATCTTGGCGTCGCTTTTTCCATCACAACGGCATATCCTTGCTCAGGGTGGGTTGTGAACAGGTTCGTCAATTGCCAACCTTCTTGGAAAGCCAAGCGCATGAGGTCGGTCGGGGCAAGTAAGAGCAGATCGAACCATGCTCCGCGTTTCCGATTGAAGAGCAAACGGAAACGCATTTGACCGGGGGCGCGTCCGCGCGCGATGTTTTTTTGCAGGTAAGCGCGGTGCGTCGGATGGAGTGGGTTGGGTTGCCGGGTTGTCGCTAGGATTGTACCGTGCGCGGTGGTGACGCGGTGCAGTTCGCGCAGCATATTTCGAAAACGCATCTCTGTGCCGCCCAGTCCCAGGTTGTTGCCGAACAAGATGACTGTGTCGAACTCGCCATTCTGAAAGGGTAGACGCTGACAAATGTTGGCGACACGCACGTCGCGGACGCCGCGCGCCCGCGCAAGTTCGACCATCTTGAGGGATACATCCACAGCGGTGACGGACATGCCACGCTTTTGTAGATAGAGACTATGGCGTCCTGCCGCACAGCCGGCATCGAGCACGCGCCCCCGCGCAAACTTTAATGCTTGTTTTTCAAACGCAGGGAATTGTGGAAAGGCGGTTACGTACCAGCCCAGGTCTTCGATGTTGCTGTAGCCGTCCTCGCGTTCGATGCGTAGCTGGGCATTGCCTGTTGTGTAAAACTGGGTGAGTGCATCAGCAAACAAATTCATTGCATTCATCAGTTCCTTCTTTCTCCATTGCGGCGCGGGGAGGTTGGCTACTAGACTTAAGTTCAATCTAGTTACCCGATAGTTTTAGAAATTGGATGCGGACAAGCGCGGATAATGAGGAAAAAATCTGCGTACATCCGCGTTTTCCGCGTCCAATTACTCGATTGTTCCAAAGTGTCGGGTGGCTAGAAATTCAATCTGTCGGTAGTATAATGTAGGCGCGAATTCTTGGCAACTGGGCGCGGCAAGATTTGCGCGATACGTTGTGCCGTTGCCAAAGATTGCAGGCACGCCCGCGCCGGTCAACGGCGCGCGGCGGCACGACTTTTCAAAAGTCGTGCGCCGCACTACTTGACAAAGACGCCGAGATTATATTATACTGTTAGGCGGAATGTGATTTCACCAGACGGGACAGCGTTCGATGGCGAGCGGTGAGATGTTAAGTCTTGGTTGCCGAAACACTCTTCGAATCAAAGTGCCTCACTCAGACTCGCAACTGAAGTTTAGGTGCTTTTTTTGTTGTACGCGGAGGCAGGGCTTGCAATGAGCGAATCCACCCGGAGTGTAGAGCGCGCGCTAGATATCCTCTTGTGTTTTAATGGAAAAACACCTACCCGCACGCTCGCACAAATCACCGAACGAGTGGGATTGCCCAAAAGCACCGTTCATCGTCTCTTAACTACTTTGGAAGCCAAGCGGTTTGTGCACCGCAACGGGGCTGATGGATCCTATCGGTTGGGCGTACAGCTAATTGAGTTGGGGGCATCGGTTCGGTGGGACACAGGCATTGCCGATCTTGCAACACCTCACTTGGAGCGTCTTTCCGCCGAGTGCCGCGAAACGGTAGACTTGGCGATTTTCGATGGCTCTGAGGTCGTCTATCTAAAAGTCATTGAAAGCTCCCAGCGAATGAAGATTGCCGCCGCGCCCGGGGAACGTTTGCCTGCCTTTTGCACTGCCACGGGAAAGGTGTTCTTGGCATTTATGCCCGAGGATCAGGTGCGCGAGATCTTGAAAAAAAACCGGCGCAAGTACACCGATCACACCCAGCTTTCTTTTACGGCGCTATCTCAGTCTTTGCAGGCGACCCGTAGTCGGGGCTATGCTCTCTCATTAGGCGAATACGAGGATGGCATTAGCGCGGTCGCCGCGCCGATTCTTGATACCAACCAACACCCGATTGCCGCGATTGCTGTGGTGGGTCCCACGTTTCGGTTGCCCAAAGAGCGAATCATGCTGATTGGCAAATCAGTTAAAATCACGGCGGATAGAATCGCCCAGGAAATTGTGTCGGCGGGCTAGGCGATCCATCGCGCCAGAGCGTGCCTTGGGGAAAAATCCGGTAAAGCGCCCAGTCCAAAACTTGCCGGTGTATTGGCGGGCTTTGACCCACTTTGAAGCGGGTCTTTAATTTTGGCATCTAGAATGTGGGACATAGTCCCACATATTGGGACACTAAGGATCAAGTATGTCTATAAATCAAACGCAAACACTCAGCCGCGCGCTAGCCATTCTCGACTGCTTTGATGTTGATAACCCACAACTCGGCGTGCGGGAGATTGCGCGCCGAACGCAAATTTCGCGCAGTACTGTGGGGCGCTTGCTGGGAACGTTGCAGGCGGCTGGCGTGTTGAGCCAAGATCCGGTCACACGCGGCTATATGCTGGGTTCCAAAGTCCTTGCCTGGAGCGCGATCTACACCGGCGGCTTGGACATTCGGAGTAAAGCACGCTCCGCGATGGAGGAACTTCACCGCGACACGCGCGAGACCGTCAGTTTGTATATTCTCGATGGCATCGAGCGGATGTGCGTGGAGAGAATTGAAAGCCCGGAAAGTCTCCGCATGACAACGCGGATCGGCGAACGCATGCCCATCCATATCGAAGCCTCCGGGAAGGTATTCCTGGCTTTCGTCTCGCTCGAATTAAGAAAGCAAATTATCTCACAGGTGTCCAAAAAATACATGCCCTCGGTGACTCAAAGCCGCGCGGAATTGCTCGCAGACTTGGAACGGATCAACAGCCAGGGTTATGCGCTGAGTCGCGGCGAACGCGTCGCCGGCGCATCCTGCATCTCCGCGCCGATATTTGATGCGACCGGCAAAGTGGTTGCCGCCATCACGCTTTCCGGTCCCACGATTCGTTTAACCGACGATAAAGTATCCGAGTACGCAACACGTGTGATGGCGGCGGCGGCGCAAGTTTCGCAGGCAATGGGATTCAATCCCTCGGCAAAGCCAAAGCCGAGCGCATAGCCGCAGGCGCACGCGTCGCCGCGTGGCTCTCCGCCGTCGGCTGGCGATGAATACTTTGGCAATGTCCCATTCGATTTTTTGTAGGGGCGGGGTCATCCCGCCTTGATCCCAGGGCGACAAGACGTCGCCCCGCGTTAATCTGACATTTCCAAAATACACACGGGGCAAAAATTATTCAAAGGAAAGGATGAAGCGAACATGAAAGCTCTCGTATTGGATGGAGATTTCGATCCGCGGCCCGATTACGCGGTAAGCGAAACGGAACGGGCAACCGGGATCGCCCGGCGAGGTAGTAGCGTTTGGCGCAACACCCGCATCAAAGTTCAAGAGATTCCCGATCCCGAAGTTGGACCCGAAGATGTATTGATCCAGATTCGCGATTGCGGCGTTTGAGGTTCCGACCTCCACC
>CAIKBD010000180.1 GCA_903825565.1 uncultured Anaerolineales bacterium
ACTATCCCTACAATGTGCACGCGACCATTCCCGCCGACCGCCGCGCGCGTGCGCTGAACGATCTCGTGTGTTTTACGTACGAAGAGCGCGCGCTCGAGCCGGCGCGTCTCACCGATATTCGCGTGGACGAGCCGTTGCGAACCTGGCTCGCGGCGCACTAATTTCTCCGCGATAAATAGCGCGGCGCGCAATTTCGATTTGCGCGCCGCGCGTTTCATTTCAGATATTGGGCGAACCAGGCGACGATCCGTTCGAGGCGTTCTCGGCGATGCTTGGGCTTGCCGCTCCGCGAGAGTTCATGCGTTTCATCGGGAAAGCGCACGAACTCGGTCGGCACACCCAGCTTTTTCAGCGCGATGTAAAACTGTTCGCCCTGTTCGATGGGACAGCGAAAATCCTTTTCGCTGTGCAGGATCAGCGTCGGCGTGGTGCAGTTGGCAACGTGCGCGATGGGCGAGTGCGCGAGATATTCCTCGGCGTTGTTCCACGGCTCGCCGCCGACGTACCAATCGGACGCAAAAAAATGTCCGATGTCGCTCGTGCCGTAAAACGAGTACCAGTTGTTTAGCGCGCGCATCGAGACTGCCGCGCGAAAGCGATCCGTGTGCGTGACGATCCAACTCGTCATAAAGCCGCCGTACGATCCGCCGCCAACGCCGCACCGTTTCGGATCGATCCAAGGATATTTTTCGAGCGCGAAATCGAACGCCGCCATCACGTCGCGGTAATCCTTGCCGCCCCAATCCTTGCCGACGCAGTGCGCGAATTCTTGCCCGTAGCCGGCGCTGCCGCGCGGATTGCAAAAGACGACGGCGTATCCGTGCGCGCACAAAACCTGAAATTCGTGGAAGAACGTCGCGCCGTACGCGCTGTGCGGTCCGCCGTGAATTTCGAGCACCGCCGGATATTTGCGCCCGGCTTTCCAATTTACCGGTTTCATCACCCAGCCCTCGACCCAGCCGCCGTCGCCGTTGGGCGCGGCAAAGCGTTCGGGCTTGGCGAGTTGCATGTCTGCGAGCATGGCGTCGTTCACGCGCGTCACCCGCTTGAGCGCGCCGTTTACGCCGCCGACGAAAACATCATTCGGGCGCAACGCGTCGCCGATGGCAAACGCAAACCGGTTGACCGCGCGCGCAAACGAGAAACCCAGGATGTGTTGTTCGCCGCGCGTGATCGGCTTGACCGCGCCGCCGTTCACCGGCACAGAGTAGAGATTGCAATTGCCGCTGTCTGTCGCCAGAAAATAGATCGTCTTGCCATCCTTCGACCAAGCCGGCGCGGCGGGCGCGTGATCCGGCGTCCGCAGATCGCCGGCGAGCGCGCCGCCGTACGAGCGATCAAACCCAGTCGTGAGCTTGCGCGCTTGACCGCCGCGCGCCGGCATTACGTACACGCCGGCTTCGGTGACGTGCGCGTACTCGCTTTCGTGCCCGACAAACGCGAGCCACTTGCCGTCCGGCGAAAAAGTCGGCGCGACGGCGGGACCTTTGCGGCGCGCCAGGCATTGCAATGCGCCGCCTTTTGTCGGCACTGCCCAGAGATCGTTTCGATTTTGTGCGTCGGCGTGCGCCGTGCGATTCGCGGCAAAGACGAGCGTCCGGCTGTCGGGCGACCACGCCGGCGCACCGTGATTGTAATCGCCGCGCGTGAGTTGGCGCGCTTTGCCGCCCGCGACCGGCGCGATAAAAATGTGCCGCCACGCGTAATCCCAGAATCCTTCGTCGTTCGATTTATAGTTGAGCCGCGTGTACGCCTTCACGTCAGATTCGGCGCGCACATTGTTCGCCGCGCGCGATTCTTGGGTGATCACTTTGGCGGTGTACGCGATCTGGGTTCCGTCCGGCGACCAGACCGGTGCGCTGGGGCGTAGCGCGTCATCGGTGAGCCGGTGCGCTTCGCCGCCGGCGAGCGCAATGACATAGAGTTGATCTTTTTTCTCCTTGTCGCGATCCGAGGCGAACGCGAGCCATTTGCCGTCGGGCGACCACCGTGGCGCGCGGTCTTTACTGTCGCCGAACGTGAATTGGCGTGCGGGCGCGGCGCCGTTGCTGGGCACGAGCCAGATGTGCGCGCCGTACTGGTTGCCGGCAAGATCGGGCGTCGTCAAGACGAACGCAATCGTTTTGCCGTCCGGCGAAATTTGCGGATCGGACACGAGTTGGAGCTCGAACAGATGGTCAATCGTGATTGGATGTTTGGACATAGGGTCTCCTTATTTTTTTCGCGCACGCGTCAATTCTTCCAGGCGATCCACGTACCGCGCCATCACGCCGAACGTCGTTTCAACCGGCGCGGGTGTCGTGAGGTCCACGCCAGCGCGTTGGAGAATGGCAAGCGGAAAATCGGATCCGCCGGCGCTCAAAAAGCCGAGATAGTTTTCGACGGCGTGCGGCTTGCTTTCTAAAATATTTTGCGCGAGCGCGTGCGCCGCGCTAATGCCGGTGGCGTACTGGTACACGTAAAAGTTAGAGTAGAGGTGCGTGGCGAATTGCGCCCAGGTGATCCCAACCCGCGCGCGATCCACGACCACCTCGCCGCCGTACCCCTCGCTGAACAGATCGGCGAGCAGATCGATCAGGGTTTGCGCGGTTAGCGCTTGCCCGCGTTCAACCCGCTCGTGAATTTCGAGTTCAAACCGCGCGAGGGTCGGCATAATGAAAAAGTAGCGGTGGAAATTTGCCATCGCTTCTTCGATCACCGCGATCTGAAATTCGGGATCGGCGAATGTGGCGAGCAAGTGCGCGCGCACCAACGCCTGGTTGAAATTCGACGCGCACTCGGCGAGAAAGATGCCGTACCGGCTGTACGCGAACGGCTGAGTCTTTTGCGTGAAATGCTTGTGCATCGAGTGCCCCAGTTCGTGCGCGAGTGTGCTCAACGAAAACAGATCGTCGTTGTAACTCATCAGGATAAACGGTTGCGTCCCCGGCACGCCGGTCGAAAATGCGCCGGCGCGTTTGCCCTGATTCGGGTACTTGTCTACCCAGCGTTGTTCGGTCATGCCGCGCCGGGCAACAGTCACGTACTCGTCGCCCAACGGTTGCATCCCCTCGCAAATCCAATCCACCGCTTGCGAAAATTCCACGCGCGGCTTGGCGTTCGTCAGCGGCGCTTTTTCGTCGTACGTAAACAGCGGGTCGCAACCGAGCGCGCGTTTGCGAATCGCCCAGTAGCGATGCCAGATCGGAAGGTTCGCGCGGAACGTTTGGATCAAGTTTGGAAATACTTGAAGCGGAATGTGATTCAGCGAGAGCGCGGCTTCGAGCGACGACGCGTACTGGCGCGCGCGCGCGCGGAACACATCTTGCTTGACGCCGGCGGCGAGGCATTGCGCCATCGTGTTTTTGAACGCGAGATGCGCGTCGGCGTAATTCTCGAACGCGGTGCGGCGCACCTCGCGGTCGGGATGCGTGCGGAGCGCGTTGATCGTGCCGGGCGTGATCTCGAAGGTTTCGCCGGCGGCGTTGCGTGCCGGCGCGCATTTCAAATCGGCATCGGTGAGAACGCCGTGCGTCGCGGCGGCTGTGCGAAACGCGTCGCCCGTTTGGCTCAATACTTGTTCGACTTCGGCGGAGCGCACGTGCGCCGCGCGCTGTTCGAGGCGTTCGAAGTAATGCGCGTAGATCGCCAAGCGCGGCTCGGTGTGTAGCCACGCGCGCAACGTGGCGAACCCCAGCGCGATCATTTCCGGCTCGGCGAACGATGCGGCGGCGGCGACGCGTGCCGCCAGCCCGCGCGCGCGATCATTCAGCGCGACGGCGCTCTGATCGGCGGTGTCAACGGTGTGCTTCATGCTGGCGTACAGCACGACCTTGCCCAAGCGCGTTTCGATTTGTTCGGCAAGCGCGAACCAATCGGCAAGCGTCGTCGCGCTGTCCGCGAGATGCCCGCGAAAGCGCGCGAGTGTCGGCAGTTGTTCGCCGAGCGCGCGCAATTCGTCTTCCCACGCGGCGTCCGTCGGAAAAATAGATTCAACATTCCAAGTGTGTTCGCGCGGAATGTCTTGGCGCAGTGGAACGGTTTGCGGCATTTCAATCTCCTTTGGATGAGCAGTTCAACGCAAAACACCTGCCACCCGGCAAGTTGCGGGCAACAGGTGCGTGGGTTCATTAAAGCGTGCGTTGAGTGTGGTGATTCATCGTCTCGTCTTAAGTATAACGCAGTCCCGCAAAAATGCCAAACAAGGTGTGCGTCGAAATTTTGGAGCGATACGAAAGTGTGCGGCACAGCACCCAGTACCGCAGTGTCTCACCCGATCGTCCTAATTACAAGCGCCGGGAACGCGCGTATAATTTCAAAAGTGTTGAGGTATTCGCAGCAAATCAGGAGGCAACGTGGAAGATCAATGGCGTGTGGTTCTGGTGGGTGATAGCGTGTTTCAGGATGCCGTAACGACAAGTTTACGCGGCGTGAAGAGTTTGCGTTTGGAAATGCTGGGTAGCGATAGCCCCGATCTCGCCGAGCAGTTGAGCCGCTTGCGTCCCGATGCGGTCATCTTTGATCTCTATGCGCCGCACGTTGATTTTGTGCTCCCCTTTCTCCGCACGCGTCCGAACCATTTGGTCATTGGGGTGGACCTCAAGAACAGCAAAGTCAACGTCTTGTCCTGCCAGCAATTCGCCGTGATGCTGGGCAGTGATTTGGCAAATTTGGTGCAGAAGAACATTTTTCCACACCCGGCGCGTCCATTGGCGTTAAAGACGCCGGCGTGGAGCAACGTCTAAACCGCGCGCGAATGTCGTGCTCCCCAAGCGACGCGCCGAACGCCCCCGCTGTATCTCGACGAGGCGGGGAGCGAAACGAATCGTGCAGTGCAAGCCCCTCCGCCGCACTCATCGAGTCCGGCGGAGGGGCTTGTCTCAGTAATTTACAAATATTTTACGATGAGATAAGCGCGCTATTACATGCCAATGTTACCCTCGGCGTGTTCGAGTGAATAGCCAAGACCGTTTTTTTACTCGGTTGTGCCTCAAAACCCCCGAATCGCCTTTCTACCGATTTTTCCGCCATCAAAACGAGTTTTGGGGAATTTTTGCGATTTAGGTATTTTTTTATGTATGTGACGCCTCTTATTAGTAGAAGTCAAACTAACTTTGGTTCTTGGGCTTGGACACACGCTTGAACCGAAATCTACCTTTCCACCGTAGAGCGGTCTCGTGAACAGGGTTGCACCTGAAATCTGGAAGGAGAAACGCAATGGAAAATCGTTCCCGAATCGTAGTGTATGGCAACACGCAGTTCCTTGAAGCGCTTGGTTCATGCCTGAAAAGTCTTCCCAAGCTGCGCGCCGAATATATTCTGGAGGGCGAAACCGATGCGCCGCGGCGCATCCGCGAAATTTCTCCGGATGCGATTGTGTTAGACACGGCGCGCGCCAACTTCGAGTTTGCGATTCCGTTCCTGATGGCGAATCCAGGGCGGATGTTGATTGGCGTCGAACGCGCCACCGGCAAAGTTGTGGTCTTGTCCTCGCGCCAACATACGGCGTTGATGGGTAACGATTTGGCATTTCTCATCCAGAAGCAAATTTTCTTCGACCCGCCGTTTGCCAAACCGGCTTCCCTGCCTGCTTGGGGAAATGCAGTTGCATCTGCTCGCTAAAACTTACCGCCCCGTTTTCCTGCCATTGGTAGAAAAACGGGGCGTTTTTTTCGGCAAGCGGCGGTAGCGGTGTTGCGCCCCTATCGCCACTTTTTTTTACGAACGCGCAGCTTGTTCAATTCGCTGTAGGATCTCGACGAGCGTTGCGCGGGGACAGCCAAAGTTCAGACGCAGAAAACCGCGCCCTTGCTCGCCAAACGTGTGCCCCTCGTTCATTGCCACGCGTGCCCGTTTCAGCATCCACTCTTTCAGCGCGGCGTCATCCAAGCCCATTTCGCGGCAGTCGAGCCAAACCAGGTATGTGCCTTCGGGGCGAATAGGTTTGATGCGCGGGATGCGTTCGGCGAAATATGACATCAAGAAATCGGCGTTGCCTTGCAGGTAATCCAACAACTGTGTTAGCCATTCGCCGCCAGTGCGGTACGCCGCTTCGAGCGCGGCAATGCCGAATACGTTGCCACCCTCCAAGCCGAGATTCTCGCGCGTGTGGTTGAACTGTGCGCGTAGCCGGGCGTTTGGAATGATGGTCGCCGCTGTGTACAAGCCGGCAATATTGAAGGTTTTGGACGGCGCGATGCAGGTGAGCGTATTCTGCGCGAACGCGTCCGACAGCATTGCCAGCGGCGTATGCGTGTGTCCGCGCAAAACGAGGTCGGCGTGAATTTCATCCGAAATGATCAAGAGGTTGTGGCGCAAGCACACCTCGCCCAGGGCGGTTAATTCCTCGCGCGACCACACGCGCCCCACCGGGTTGTGCGGACTGCACAGGATTAGCATTTTGGTTCGCGGGTCAATCTGCCGTTCCAGGTTTTCCAAATCCATTTGAAATTTCCCGTCGTGAAATTTCAACGGGTTGAACACCAGTTGCCGTCCATTGTTCTTGACGATGGAAAAGAACGGCGGATAAACCGGCGGTTGAATAATGATCTTGTCGCCCGGTTGAGTAAAGGCATGCACGGCAAGCGCCAGCGCGGGGACAACGCCCGGGCTGAAGGCGTACCACTCGCTCGCCGTCGTCCAACCGAACCGGGTTTGCATCCAAGCAACCATCGAGTCTGTGTAGGCGGCTGGGCGCACGCCGTAGCCGTAAATGCCGTGCCGCGCGCGTGCCAGGATCGCCTCGATGACCGGCGCGGGCGACTCGAAATCCATATCCGCCACCCAAGCGGAAATCACGTCTGCGTCGCCAAACAACTTGGCGTTCAAGCCCCATTTGACTGAATCCGTTTGCCGGCGATCAATCACGCGATCAAAATCATATTCCATTCCACTTTGCTCCTCTCCGTGCGAATTTGGCGCTTATAGTATATCAAGTCCGCGATTTTGGCTACCTTGCATGCCGCCCACAACAGGGCTTTTCAAAAGTCAGGCGACCCTCATCCCAACCTTCTCCCTCAAAGGGAGAAGAGGTAAATTCCCTCGCCCCTATTGGGGAGAGGCGATAGCGCGTCGTCTGTGCGGCATTCTGCCGCGTTATGGACGCGCTAGCGGGGTGAGGGGTGATGTCAAGCGACTTTTGAAAAGCCGTGCCGCCCACAAAGAATTGTCGGCGCGGCAATAGGACTAGGGTCATAGCGCACAAAACGCGTGGTGTTGGTAAATCGGCATTTGCCGCCTCTTGCGCCCGCGAATTTGGGTGTGCTATAATATTACTAGTTCAGCGTTTGCCAAAGGAGGAAAAATCGTATGGCAACCGAGCCAGTCGCAAAAGCCAATCGCACGCCGTGGATTATTGCCGGCGTTCTGGGCTGTTTGGTCCTCTGCCTTTTGCTTGCCTTGATTGGCGTTAGCGCGTACTTTGTGTTTGGCACACCTGGGTTCACCAATCCCGGCGCGCGTGTCGCGCCGACCATCATTTTGACGATGCCTTCGCCGCCGGCGACTGCCACAGCGTTCGCCCTCCCAACCTTGCCGCTGATCGTGCCTTCGCCGACGCTGGGCAACCCGCCGGCTTTGCCGACGCCATTGCCGAGTGTACCGAGTGCAACCTTGCGTCCGCCCGGCGTCACGCCCACGCGCGTCATTGCGCCAACCGGCAAAATTGCGTTTAGCCGGTGCGAAGACGTGTGCGACATCAACGAGAAAAAATCAATCTGGGTGATGAATGCCGACGGAAGCAACGCGCACAAGATTCTCGATCTCGCGTCCGATCCAGCCATCTCGCCCGATGGAACCCGGATCGCGTACTATCACTGGACCGACGGAATGTATCTGGCAAGCATTGACGGAACGAACAGCCGCAAGTGGGTTGGCGACACCAAAGCACGCAACCCGGCTTGGTCGCACGACGGGCGGCAGATCGCGTTCAACGGTATTGACGCCGTACCATCGAGCGTGTTGCCCGGCGAAACGCCGCCGCGTCGCCCCATCGTGTTACGCGGTGGCTCATCGCCCAGTTGGTCGCCCGACGATAACGTGCTCGTTTTCCAAGCGTGCCGCGACAATTGCGGCATCTTTAAGGCGAATGCCGCTGTCGGCGATCCGATCTTGGTCGTCGCCGATAACGGTAGTCTGCCATCCTTGTCGCCCAACGGTCGGCTGATTCTCTATCAGCGCGAAGTGGACGGTGCGCCGCAACTCTTTCAAGTGGGGATTGACGGTTTGGGCATTCGCCAATTGACGTTCGGCGCTTCGATGCACGTGGACGCCGCCTGGTCGTTGGACGGCACGGCGATCTTTTATCGCTCGCCGGAAGATGGCGGCAAATGGGCAATCTGGCGGATGAACGCAGACGGATCAAATCGCATCAAGATTTTCGACAATGCCCAGCCGGTAGATTGGGCGTTTGAAAAACTCGCTGTATTTCGTTGATGCCCCGGGCGAAACATTCGTGTTTCGCCCCAGTTTTCTTCGGAGGAAATAGAATGTTCACTCATTCGTTACTGGAACAGCGTGTACGCTTGTGGCAATTTACCCTGGGCGCGCTACTTGTCGTGCTCCTATCCGCATGCGGCTCACAAACGGCGAGTACTCCCACCCCAACGGCGACTCTGCCGGCGGCTACGGCGACGCCTAGCCCCATTCCGCCGGTGGCTGTGGCGGTGGCAACACTCACGCCGACGGTTGCGCCCTCCCCGACTGGCGCGACCGCGCCGCGACCCTCGCCGACCGGCGGTGCGGCACAGCCGCGACCTGCGGGCGCAACCGGCAAAGTGGCATACAGCGTCGTCACCGGGCGCGAACCGAAATTTCATACGATCTGGGTGGCGGATGCGAATGGCGCGAACGCGCACCAAATTTTGACGCACGCGCAATGGCCCGCCTTTTCGCCGGACGGATCGCGCATCGCCTATTACGGTCGCCCCGAAGGCAAATCGGAAGGGTTGTATGTGGCGGACAGCGGCGGCAATAATCCGGTGCTCGCCGTGATCAGCCCCGGCGTGTGCTGTCTCGATTGGTCGCGCGACGGGCAATGGATCGTGTACGCGTTATCCGGCAGACCGAACCAACCGGGCGGTCCGATTTGGAAAGTCAAGGTGGATGGCGTTTATCAAACTCGCGTAGATCTCAAGGTGATGGGCAACGGACCCGCGTTTTCGCCGGACAGCAAACAGGTTGTCTACTCTGGCAGTTTTCCGAATCAAGATCGGTTGGGCTTGATGATTGTTTCGGCGGATGGCGGCACGCCGCGGCAAATCACCACGGATAACGGCGGGAATGCCCAATGGTCGCCGGATGGTCGCCGCATCGTGTACCAAGCGCGCGACAACGCCAACGCGATCCAGGTGTTTGTCATCAACCCGGATGGCTCGAACCGCCGGCAGTTGACGCACGGCAAGAGCAACGACGGGCAACCGATTTGGTCGCGCGATGGCAATCATATTTTTTGGCGGAGCGATCAAAACGGCACCGCTTGGGCGATCTATGTAATGGTGGCAGACGGCACTGGCCCGCGCAAAATCCTCGACAATGTTCCACCGGAACCGGATTTGTGGGGTTGGGAATCGTTGAGTATTGCGCCCTAGCCGTTCGCGCGATTATTCAAAATAATGTGTTTCACATTCTCGGCAAGCGATTTCGCAATTGCTGCCGGTTTAGCGTAAGGGGCACGTATGGCTTTTATCTTGCAAGGTAAAACAATTCTCTTGGGAGTTGCCGGCTCGGTTGCCGCGCACCATGCCGCGACGTTGGCGAGTCATTTGGCGCAAGCCGGCGCGCACGTGGACGTGGTGATGACGCACGAGGCGACCCAGTTTATCGGCGCGCTGACCTTTGAGACGATCACGCACCGCCCCGTGGTCACGGACACGCTGAGTTTGTTACCCGATTCGTCTATCGCTCATATCGCTCTGGCGAAGCGGGCGGATGTGTTTGTGATTGCGCCGGCTACTGCGCCGATTCTCGCCAAACTCGCGCACGGCTTTGCCGACGATCCAATCAGCGCCGCCGCGCTGGCTACGCGCGCGCCGCTGGTGATCGCGCCGGCGATAGAA
>CAIKBD010000181.1 GCA_903825565.1 uncultured Anaerolineales bacterium
ATCGGGCTGGCGAACGCCGCAAGGTTGACGAACGAATTGTACGCGGCGATATAACTCGCGCGATTTTGTTCGGGCGAAATTTCGAGCAAGCCGTTGAAAAACGAAAGACTGAAACCGGCGGTAAAGACGCCGCCCAACAGCGAAACTCCCAGGATCCACTCGACGGTGGGCGCGAACGCGGTGCAGAACGGATACAGCGCCAGCCCCGCCGCCGAGCCGATCATCACGGCGCGATTGCCAAAGCGCGTGGCGATGCGCGCCCAAATCGGAAAAAAGAAAATCGTCGTCGCGTTCGCAATGACGCTGAACAAACCGATCCAACCTTCGGTCGCCTGTAGGTTGCGCACCCAGTAGATCGTATACAGCGGACCCACAAAAAACATGCCCCAGTGAAAAACGAACGAACTAACGGTAAAGCGCACGAAACCGCGCTGGGCGCGCAACATGGCAAGTAGCGCGCGCACGCCTTGCGGTGTTTCGCTGCGCCGCGGCTCGACGGGCGCGGCGGGCAAACGGATGCGCGCGAGATAGTAGAGATTGACGAGCGCGGTCGCAAAACCGAGCGCGAACAAAATTTGATAGTTGATCGGAAAGATCACCCAGTCGAGAAACTTGCCGCCGAAAAATGCGGCGAGCGTCGTCGTGATACCGATCCAAACGTTGCGAACGCTGACGACGCGCGCGCGCTTGTCCGGCGGCACCGCGCGCGCGAACATCGTCGTGAACGCCACGCTGGCAATCGCTTGCGGGATCGTCAGCAAGGCGACCAACGCCACGATCACATCGGCGCGCGACGTCGTGAAAAAAAACGGCACGAGCGCAATTGCCAGGTAGCCAAAACGATGCAACGTCGCGCTGAGCATCATCACCGAGAGCGGCTTTTTTTCGCGCTCGACCAAGCGACTGCCGGGCAACGAGGCGAGACTAATGATCAACGCCGGCAACGACGACAGCAAACCGATGTGCGTGTCACTGCCGCCAACGCGCAACGTGTAGACGGAGAGAAACGAGGTGGTGATTCCGGACAAGATACCGAACCACCCGATCTCGGCGTACAAGTTGCGAATATTTTGCGCCTCCAGGTTCGGACGCGGAACGAAAAGACGATGCGCGCGTGCGCGCGCGCGTAAAATCCAACTCATTTGACCAGCACGAATAAAAGGGCGCACTCGCGTGCGCCCAGGTTCACGATTTTTTGGCAGGAGCGCGTTTGGCGCGCTTGCCCGGCGCGACAGTTTCCGCCTCAAGCGCGGCGCGCAGATGATCGTACGTCTGCGGTAACAATTCCGGGATTAGGCGCACGTCCGCGAGCGCCGGCATAAAATTCGTATCGCCATTCCAGCGCGGCACAATGTGCATGTGGACATGATCCTCCACGCCCGCGCCGGCAACGCGCCCCAGATTCACGCCGACGTTAAAGCCGTGCGGGTTCATCACACGTTTCAGCGCGCGAATGCTTTTGCCGACGAGGAGCATCATCTCTTGCAGCGTTTCGGCGTCGAGCGATTCCAACTCGCCGGTGTGCTGGTACGGCGCAACCATCAAATGCCCGTTCGTGTACGGGTACAGATTCATCACGATGAACGCGCGCTGTCCGCGCCACAGCACCAGGTTCTTGCGATCCTGGGATCGTTTGACGTTTAACTTGACGCAAAAGATACAGCCGCCGGGTTTTGCTTTTTTCGCCGGTTTGATGTACGCCATACGCCAGGGAGTCCAGAGTCGTTTCATGGTTTCAGGTTTCAGGTTTCAGGTTCAACTTGAGACCTGAAACTCACTTGCGGATGCCGCGTTCATACACTTGCGGATTGACGCACGTCGGCAATTTTTCGCCGCGCAAACCGGCGAGCAAATTCGCCGCCGCCATCTCGGACATTTTCGCGCGCGTGGCGACGGATGCACTCGCAATATGCGGAACGATGAGACAATTCGGCAATGAGTACAGCGGACTCGAAAGCGGAAGCGGTTCGGGTTCGGTTACGTCGAGACCTGCGCCGCCGATGACGCCGTCCTTGAGCGCGGCGTACAAATCGTGCGGGTCAATGATCGGACCGCGCGCGGTGTTGACGACAATCGCGGTCTTTTTCATTTTGGCGAACGCGCTCGCGTTGAGCATGTGCCGCGTTGTATCGTTGAGATCGGTATGCACTGAAACGAAATCGGACTCACGATAGAGCGTGTCGAGATCGCAGTACGTCACGCCCATCGTCTTTTCCAAATCCTCGCGGCGATACACATCGAAGTACAACACGCGCATTCCGAAACCGCTCGCGCGTTTCGCCATCCCTTGCCCGATGCGCCCAAAGCCGACGATGCCGAGCGTCGCGCCGTGAATGTCAATGCCGCGCAACAACATGGGACCCCAGGTTTTCCATTTGTCCGCGCGCACGTAATCAATGGATTCTTGGATGCGGCGTGCAACCGCTGTCAACAACGTGAACGCGAGATCGGCGGTCGTGTCGGTGAGGACGCCGGGTGTGTTGCCGATGGGAATGCCGCGTTCGGTCGCGGCGGGAATGTTGATGTTATCAAAGCCGACGGCGTAATTGGAAATAACTTTGAGGCGCGGATTCACATCCATCAACTCGCCGTCCACTTTATCGGTGAGCAAGGTGACGAGTCCATCCGACTCGCGCGCTTTTTGTAACATCAC
>CAIKBD010000182.1 GCA_903825565.1 uncultured Anaerolineales bacterium
ATTTCGTGGCGAGCCCAAGAGCACAGGACCAATCACTGCCGTTGTCTTTGAGGATACTTGCGGTAATCTCATTAACTTGGTACAACCCGCTGTCTAATCCACGTTCGGCAATATATCTGAGCGAACGCGGCAAGATAATCAAGTTGCCTTGAGTGAAAACCTCAGGCGAGTTTCTTTTAGGTCCAAGCCATGGTAAGAAAAAAGAGTACTTTGAAATTAAAATCGAAGAACTTTGCAGTCTAGGCGCTTGGGCCGCTGATTGTGCCGAAAGAGCATTATCCATCTACGAGCACGTCGCGAGTGAAGACCTTCGTCCGCGAAATGCTATCAATGGGATTAGGTACTTTGCCCAGAGTGGCAAACGAACTCAGCAGCTGCGAAAACTTGCCATGGACGCCTATCGGGCTTCGATTGAAACTAAAGATCCAGCCGCATCAGCCGCCGCACAATCTGCGAGTCTGGCCGCGGCGAGTGCTTACACCCATCCCTTCACAGACATCAACCAAAGCAAGCATATTCTTGGATCTGCGGTATATTCCGCATTGTCTATTGAATTAAACAACCCGTCGGATCACAAAATTGGGGATCGAGAAATCGAACTCGCTATCGATAGTGTAACTCGTGAGATCGTCGGGTTACTCAACAAAATGCCCGCGCAAAAAATCGGAACCAAGAGAATCGATCAACTATTCTATCAACTGGATCGTGGCATACGAAATAGGTATGGATAATCCAATGCGAGCGGTAACTTCACATGACTAGCGGCTATGATTCGATCTACCTGGGATTGATTCCCAGGTTAGCGGACTGTGATTTTCAGGAACGCGCTGAACGACTGGGCTTGGACTATGGGGACAATACTGTGCTCGTGCGTTTTCTCAACCGTGACTATCGGATTACGCGCGAGGGTGTCGAGCCGCTAGATGGCAAACCTGTTCATGTCAACAACCGCAGTGTTCTACTCTATTACCTTCTCTCCAAAGGGCGAGGAGACCCAGGCGACGACTACATCTTGTTTGAGAACTTTCCCAGAATGATTAGTGGGCTGAACACCCAGACCCAATTGATGAATGCTCCACTCGAAAAGCATTTTAGAAATGACTATGCTAAATTTCGCGCGGCGGCAACCCAACTGGATGGACACGAACTAGAGTCATCATCCGGGAAACATCGCTGGAAGTTCAGTGTGCTTCCCAAAATCCCAATCGAAATTGTCTACTATGAAGCGGATGACGAGTTCCCCGTCGATATCCAAATCAAGCTCGACAAATCTGCACTGTCCTTTTTGGACTTCGAGTGCCTGGCTTTTATGGTGGGTTGCTTTGTCCACGCCTTGATCAAGTCTGCACCGGATAGTGATGTGAGTAGGCGGGATTGATCTGGTCGATGTAACTTGGGTGAGTGGGTGTCACCCAGGTTTTGTTTTTAAAGAACACGTTGATTTATTGGGTGCTTGGCAAGTTATGAATTGCCGCGCGATGTTTTTTGGTCTCGCGGATCGGTCGTCCACAAAGGATACCACTCGGGTGGAATCACGGTATAGAGCGGAATGTGATTTGGTCCCAGCAACAAAACACTCTCGCCGCGATCCAGAGTCAAGAGTTCACGCGCCTCGACTTCATTCAAGCCGAACAAGCTCGCCACACTCGGAACCGATGCGGCGGTTTGTCGAAAGAGCACGGTGAGCGCCGCCGTATCGCGGATAACCACCGCTTGTTGCGACGCGCTCAAATCTCCGCCGTGTTGCGTCGCCAAATGCACGCCCGCATTACGTTTGCGAAAGCGGCGCGCCATCTCCGCCAAATCCTGCGATGCCCCTGGATGCTCTAACCATCTCCACGCTTCATCGACAACCACCAAGGTCGGCTGTAGTTTCGATAACACATTCGCCCAAATGAACGTATGCACTTGACGCATTCGCAATGCTTGCATATCGGAATGCACATTCTTGAGTCCAAACACCACGAGCGATGACCTGGGATTCACATTCGTGGGTTGGCTGAATGCCGAGGCATAGACGCCTTCGGCGAGTGTCTGCAAACGATCCGCCAGGTCTTGCGCCTCGCGTCGTTCATCGGTATGCAGCACGGCATACAAATCACTCAGCACGGGCGGTTTGTTGCGCCACGTCCCAGGCTCGTCAGGCTTGATTCCTGCCTCTTTCATAATGCGTTCGTACGCGGGAATCAGAATGACATTCCGTTCCTTGTGCGTAAGCGTCCCTAGCGCGATCTCTAACCACGCGAGCACATCTTGCATTCCGTTAAACCACGCATCGGGGTCTTCGGGATTCAGGTCGAGAATGTTCATATGATGCGGCGACGTAAGCGCCATATCAAGGTAGGTGCCGTTGAGCGCGCGACACATCGGCTCGAACTCACCTTCGAGGTCGAGGATGTAGCAGCGCATTCCCAGGAGCACGGCCCACGTCGCCTTGTATTTCAAGAACATACTCTTGCCTGACCCTTGTTCGCCGACAATCAGCAAGTTGGAATTGGGCAGAGCGAAATCATTGACAATGACCCAGGCTCCCGTCGTTCGATCAATCCCATACGGAATGCCGGTGGCATCGGCTTGCAATCGGCGCGCGAAAGGAAACAAGCCCGCGAGTGCCGATGTCGTGATGTTGCGACCGTGTCCCAGGTAGTTCACACCGAACGGTTGGACGCTATACAAGCCGTCCTCTTGGCGGAGTGAGGCACGATAAAAGCGCAAGTTCGCATCGAGCAAATAGTCTTCGAGCCGCCGAGATAATTCTTCCAGTTCTTCTTCGGTCCGCCCGTACAGTGCAATCGTCCACAAGAGTTCGAGCGGCGGCAGGTGACTCGATTCAATATCGCGCAACGTGGATTCCGTCTCGGCGAGTTCATCTTGCGCGGTGAAATCGGGCAGGCGTCCTTGTTGCGCGCGCGTCATATTTTCGGCGTAGAGCGTCGTGCGGCGTTGGCGCAAATGCTCGCGCACGGCAGATTTATCCAGCGGTCGCGTCAACAAACTAACGCGCACTTCGCCTGGAAAATCGTAGATGGTGTCGAGCGAACCGCGTCCGATCTGCGGCGGCAAGTCCTCGACAAACCACACACGCACCCATCCTTCGCCAACAAGGTGGATACGATCTGATTCAATCTTCATCGCGGCTGGTGCGAGATGATCAACCAGGTCGCGCGCGCCGGTATGCAATGGAGCTGATACGTTGGAAGGCGGCGGAGCAGAACTCTCACCCTTGCTCTTTTGCTCCTCTGCACCTTTGCTAAAAGTGTTACCATCTCCGCCCAGTAATCGATCCAAGCCACTCAACCAGTTATTCACCGTTGTCTTCTCCATGAAGTGGTATGTCACCATCGGTGGACGCAATTAAACTCTTGACGCGAAGGGTGGGCGGTACGCGATAATCAGGAATGGAGGGATGATAGGCGCGATGGAGTACGGCGACGAGTTCTTGATCAGTGAGTCGTCGGCTACCCAGCCCAATGCGCGTGAGACCGCGAATCACCTGATCACCCCGTTGTTTGAGCTCTTCGATTCCGCGTTGAAATTTATCCGCCGTCAAAAGCACTTGACCGCGTACACGATCATCGGGCGAAATCGGATCGTACGGTAATACCACGAGATAAAGTGGTGCTTGA
>CAIKBD010000183.1 GCA_903825565.1 uncultured Anaerolineales bacterium
AAGACCTGGGTTTGCCGACGCCCCAACAAACCTTGAGGCTATCGTGAAGTCAATTGAATTTGGTCAACCCTGGAATACAGGCTTAGCCGCGATTGCCGCCGGCAAATTCAAAACCGAAATTGCGCCGGTCGAAATCCCCTCGAAAAAAGGCGTCACCCTCTTCGACGCCGACGAAACGCCCCGCGCGGACACCTCGCTCGATGCGCTCGGCAAACTGAAACCGGCGTTTGAAGCCGGCGGCACCGTCACTGCCGGCAATGCGCCGCCGTTGAGCGACGGCGCGGCGGCAGTCGTCCTCGTCGGCGAAGACATCGTCGCGCGCGACAACCTCAAGCCCTTGGCACGCGTCGTCGCCTTTGCCCAAGCCGGCACAGATCCGAAACACATTTTTTGGGCGCCGATTGACGCGGTGCATCAAGTTTTGGCAAAAGCCGGCTGGCAACTCGCCGCGGTGGATCTGTTCGAGATCAATGAAGCGTTCGCCGCGCAGGTGCTCGCAGACGGCAAAGAACTGGGTCTCGATTTCGCGCGCGTCAACGTGCACGGCGGCGCGATTGCGCTGGGACATCCGATTGGCGCGAGCGGCGTGCGCGTCCTCGTCACACTGATCCACGCGCTCGGTGAGCGTGGCGCGAAACGCGGCGTCGCCGCGCTCTGCCTCGGCGGCGGCGAAGCGGTGGCAATGGCAATCGAACAAGTTGGGTAGTTGAGTAGTTGGCTAGTTTGGTCGTCAAATAGTCGCCGGGTCAACAGACTATCCGGCGACGCGACTCCCCAACTATCTGACTACCCAACTACTCAACTATCCAACTAACCTGGGAGCGATGAAAATGGATTTCCAACTTTCCGAAGAACAACGCGCGATTCGCGATCTCGCGCGCGATTTTGCGCGCAACGAAATCGCCCCGATTGCGGCGGCGATTGACGAGTCCGGCGAATTTCCGTACGCGACCATCAAAAAAATGGGCGAACTGGGTTTGATGGGGATTGAAATCTCCGAAGAGTACGGCGGCGCGGGATTGGACACGTTGGCGTACGTGCTCGCCATCGAAGAGATCGCCAAGGTGTGCGCATCGCACGCGGTGATTATGAGCGTGAACAATTCGCTGTATTGCTACGGCATCAACCAGTTCGGCACGGCGGAACAAAAGGAAAAATTTCTCGCGCCCGCCGCGGCTGGCAAAAAGATCGGCGCGTTCTCGCTGACCGAGCCGCAATCGGGGAGCGACGCCGGCAATATGAAAACGCGCGCGGTGTTGCGCGGCGACACGTACGTGATCAACGGGCGCAAGTCGTGGATCACGAGCGGACCCGTCGCGGATTTAATCGTGCTGTTCGCGGCGACGCAACCGGAGTTGAAACACAAGGGCACGGCGTGTTTCATCGCGGATACCTCCTTGCCAGGATTCGCGCGCGGCAAAAAGGAGCCGAAATTGGGCATTCGCGCAAGCGCGACGTGCGAGTGCACGTACGAAAATTACGAACTGCCGGTGTCGCACCGCATCGGCAACGCGGGTGACGGGTTTAAGATTGCGATGAGTGTGCTCGACGCGGGGCGCATCGGCATTGCGGCGCAGGCGCTCGGCATCGCGGAAGCGGCATACGAAGCGAGCGTCGCGTACGCGAAAGAGCGTTCCGCGTTCGGGAGCAAGATCGCCGAGTTTCAAGCGATCCAATGGATGATCGCCGACATGTCCACGCGCATCGAAGCGTCGCGCCTGTTGATCTATAACGCCGCGCTCAAGAAAAGCGCGCACGAAAAATTTACGCGCGAAGCGGCGATGGCGAAATTGTTCGCGAGCGAAACAGCCATGTGGGTCACGACCAAAGCGATCCAGGTGCACGGCGGCGCGGGGTACAGCAAAGAGTTGCCGGTCGAACGCTATTTCCGCGACGCCAAGATCACCGAGATTTACGAAGGCACGAGCGAGATTCAGCGGCTCGTCATCGCGCGCGCCGCGTTGGATGCGAAATAATGGCGCGCCCAAAAATCCAAACACGAGGCAAACCCAATGTCCCTTGATCCAAAAATTCTGCAACTCCGCCAACGCCGTGAAGATGCGCGGCTCGGCGGCGGCCCAAAACGGATTGACCAGCAACACGCCAAAGGCAAACTGACGGCGCGCGAACGGATCGATCTTTTGCTCGACGAAGGATCGTTCCAGGAACTCGGCGTCTTTGTCACGCAACGCACCGCCGGGTTTGGCGCGGACAAGCAAGTGGTGTACGGCGACGGCGTCGTCACCGGGTACGGCACGATCAACGGTCGGCTCGTCTACGTGTTCTCGCAAGATTTCACCGTGTTTGGCGGCTCGCTCGGCGAAGCGCACGCGGAAAAGATTTGCCGCTTGATGGACCTCGCGATCAAAAACGGCGCGCCGGTGATCGGCTTGAACGATTCCGGCGGCGCGCGCATTCAGGAAGGCGTCGTCTCGCTTGGCGGCTATGCGGATATTTTTCTCCGCAACACGATGGCGAGCGGCGTCGTCCCGCAAATCAGCGTGATTATGGGACCGTGCGCCGGCGGCGCGGTCTATTCGCCCGCGCTCACCGATTTTATCGTGATGGTCAAGGACACGAGTTATATGTTCGTCACGGGACCCGATGTCGTGCGAACCGTGACGCACGAAGACGTGACGTTCGAACAACTCGGCGGCGCAGTCGTGCACAATGAAAAATCCGGCGTCGCGCATTTCGCCGTGAACAATGAAGAGCACGCGATTGCGACGATTCGCAAACTCCTCTCGTACTTGCCGCAGAATAATTTGGAAGAACCGCCGCTCGTGCGCGCCGCTGACGATCCGTTGCGCGCGGACGAGGCGCTCGATACGCTCGTGCCCGATGTGCCGACCAAGCCGTACGATATGAAAGAGATCATTACGCGGATCGTGGACGACGGCGAGTTTCTCGAAATCCACGAGCATTTCGCGCAAAACATCCTCGTCGGGTTCGCGCGCTTGAACGGGCGCGCGGTTGGCATCGTCGCGCAACAACCGATGGTGCTCGCCGGGTGCCTCGACATTAATTCGTCGGACAAGGGCGCGCGGTTCGTGCGTTTTTGCGATTGCTTCAACATTCCGATCATTACGTTTGAAGACGTGCCGGGCTTTTTGCCGGGCTTGACGCAGGAGCACGGCGGGATTATTCGGCACGGCGCGAAATTGTTGTACGCGTACTGTGAAGCGACCGTGCCCAAGATCACCGTGATTACGCGCAAGGCATACGGCGGCGCATACGACGTGATGAGTAGCAAACACATTCGCGGCGATCTCAACTTTGCCTGGCCCACCGCCGAGATCGCGGTGATGGGGCCCGACGGCGCGGTGAACATTCTCTCGCGCGAAGAGCTCACCAAAGCGGACGACCCGGACGCGCTGAAGCAAAAACTCGTGCAAGAGTACCGCGATCACTTTGCGAACCCGTACATCGCGGCGGGGCGCGGGTACGTGGACGACGTGATCGAGCCGCACCAAACGCGCGCCAAGCTGATCGCCGGCTTGGGCATGTTGCAAAACAAGCGCGACACCAACCCGCCGAAGAAACACGGCAATATTCCACTGTGAGGCGCGAGTGCGGATTTTCGATTTCTGATTTCTGATTTTTGATTGAGGCGTTAATGAACCCCATCCCCGTAACCCTCGAAGGCACGCACGTTCGGCTGGAGCCGCTCGCGCGCGCGCACGCGGACGACCTGTTCGCCGCCGCGCAGTTCGACGAAATCTGGGAATATTTTCTCCAGCCGCGCCCCGCCACGCGCGAGCAAATGCGCGCGTGGGTTGACAGCGCACTCGCGCAAGTTGCCGCCGGCGCCCAAGTGTGGTTTGCGATCCTGCACCGCGCCGACGCGTGCGCCATCGGCGTCACCGCGTACCTGAACATCGCGCGCGGCGATCACACGCTCGAAATCGGCGGCACGTGGCTCACGCCCGCCGCGTGGCGCACGCCGATCAACACCGAGTGCAAATACCTGTTGCTCCGCCACGCGTTCGAAAACCTGGGTTGCCGCCGCGTGCAATTGAAAACCGACGAGCGCAACACGCGCTCGCGCCGCGCGATTGAACGCCTCGGCGCAGTGCCCGAAGGCATCCTGCGAAAATACCAGGCGCGCTTCGACGGCTACCAGCGCAACACCGCGATGTACAGCATCATTGACACGGAATGGCAGACCGTGCGAGCGCGGCTGGAAAAATTTCTCGCGGAGCAAAGATAAGCGATGACCGCCACGCCGAAATCCGAACTAGACGCGCGCGCGCGGAAACTCCAAGCGTTGCTCGCGCAAAGCGATCTCGACGGCGCGCTGATTGTCCAGAACGCCGATTTGTTTTATTTCGCCGGCACGATTCAGCAAGCGCATCTGTACATTCCGCGCGAGGGCAAGCCGTTGCTGTTGGCGCGCAAAAGTTTTCCGCGCGCGCAAGCCGAATCCGCATTGGAGCGTATCGCCCCGCTCACCTCGCTCCGCGATTTGCCGCGCCTGTTTGGCGATGCCGGCTACGCGCCGCCGCGCCGCCTGGGTTTGGAACTCGACGTGCTACCGGCAAACACCTATTTGGGCTATCAACAAATTTTCCGTGCTTGCGAACTGCGCGACGCGTCACCGCTGATCCGCACCGTGCGCGCGATCAAATCGCCGCACGAACTCGCGGCGATCCGGCGCGCGGCAAAAATCGGCGCGACGACGCTGCGCGCGATGCGCGCCTTGCTTGTGGAAGGCATCCGCGAGATCGAACTTGCCGGCAAGTTGGAAGCCGTCGCGCGCGCGGCGGGACATCAGGGCTTGATCAAATTTCGCGCGTGGAACAATGAAATGTTCTACGGACATTTGATGGCGGGCAGACGCGCCGCGATGCCCAGTTATCTCGCGTCGCCAACCGGCGGCGCGGGCACGAGTCCGGCATTTTCGCAGAGCGCGAGCCACCGGAAAATTCGGTGCGGCGAGCCGGTGCTGTTCGATTACGTCTTCGCCGCTGGCGGCTATCTCGCCGATCAGACGCGCATCTTTGCGCTCGGCTCGCTCTCGCCCAAGTTGTTGCGCGCGCACGCGGCGATGCTCGAAATTCAAGCGGCGGTGGCGGACGCGGCGCAACCTGGGATCACCGGCGACGCGTTGTACGCGCTGGCAGTTGAACGCGCGCACCAAGCCGGTTACGCCGAAAATTTCGGCGGGCTGGGAATGGATCGCGTCTCGTTCATCGGGCACGGCGTTGGCTTGGAACTCGACGAGTATCCAATTTTGGCGAAAGGGCAAACGACGCCGCTCGCAGCCGGGATGGTCATCGCGATTGAGCCAAAGGTGTCGTTTGCCGGCATCGGCACGGTAGGGATCGAAAATACATTTGTGGTGACGGCGCGCGGCGGCAAACGACTCACGTGCGGATCGGACGAAATCGAAATTATCGAAAAGTGACGCGGGCAAGCGACGGCACACGGATGGCGCGTTTCCGTCGCGGATCGTTCATCTTTGGGCAGGAGTGTGGAATGTTCAAAAAAGTTTTGGTTGCCAATCGCGGCGAAATCGCGGTGCGCGTTTTGCGCGCGTGCCGCGAGTTGGGCTTGCAATCGGTCGCGGTCTATTCCGAAGTGGATCGCCACGCGTTGCACGTGCGTTACGCGGACGAAGCGTATTGCATCGGACCCGCGCCTGCGCGCGAATCGTACTTGCGGATTGATCGCATCCTCGACGTGGCAGTGCGCGCCAAAGCCGACGCGATTCATCCGGGCTATGGCTTTCTCGCGGAGAACGATCACTTTGCGCGCGCCTGCGCCGAGGCGGGGCTGGTGTTTGTGGGCCCGTCGCCCAGCGCAATGGCAGCGATGGGCGACAAGATTCAATCGCGGCGCACGGTGTCGCAGCAAGGCGTGCCGGTTGTGCCCGGCACGTACGAACCGTTGCGCGACGAGGAGATGGTGGCGGCGGCAACCCAGGTTGGTTTTCCGCTGTTCGTCAAAGCGAGCGCGGGCGGCGGCGGCAAAGGGATGCGCCGTGTGGAAACGCTCGCCGAGTTGCCGAGCGCGATGGCGCGCGCGCGTAGCGAAGCCGAAGCCGCGTTCGGCGATGGCACGATTTATCTCGAACGGATCATTAGTCCGGCGCGGCATATCGAGTTTCAAATTTTGGCGGATGGGCGCGGCAATGTGATTCATCTCGGCGAGCGGGAATGTTCGATCCAACGCCGTCATCAAAAGCTGGTCGAAGAATCGCCTTCGATTGCGCTCGACGACGAACTGCGCGACCAGATGGGCAAAGCGGCAGTCGCGGCGGCGCAAGCGGCGGGCTATGCCAATGCCGGGACGATTGAGTTTTTGCTCGACAAGCATCGCCATTTTTATTTTCTCGAAATGAACACGCGCCTGCAAGTGGAGCATCCGATCACCGAACTGGTGACTGGGATCGATCTGGTGAAGGAACAATTGCGGATCGCTTCGGGCCGCTCCCTGTCGTGGACGCAGAGCGACATTCAGTTGCGCGGCGCGGCGATGGAATGTCGCATCACCGCCGAGGATCCGTACAACGGCTTTCTCCCCTCGACCGGCAAACTGCTCAGTTTGCACGAGCCGACGGGACCGGGAGTGCGTTTGGAGAGCGCGTTGTACGAAGGGTTCGAGGTGTCGCTGTACTACGATCCGCTAATCGCCAAGTTGTGCGTGTGGGGACCGGATCGCGCGGCGGTCATTATGCGGATGAAGCGTGCGCTGTCCGAATACAAAATTTTGGGCATCCACACGACGATTCCGTTCCACCAAAAATTATTGCAAAGCACCAGTTTCATCGGCGGGCAATTCGACACGACCTTTCTCGACGACCGGTTTACGATGGAGCAGGACGCCGGGCGGCCCAGCGATCAAGTCGCCGTGATTGTCGCGGCGTTGCTCACCCATGATCGTCGGCAACACGCGCTCACGATCCCGCCGCCGACGAGCGGCGCGCGCGGTGGGTGGAAACGATTCGGTTCGCTGGAGGGTTTGGGACGATGACAAAGTATACCG
>CAIKBD010000184.1 GCA_903825565.1 uncultured Anaerolineales bacterium
AAATCCACGTCCTTGTTCTGGTACGTCGAGATCGTGCTGACAAGCGTCGAGAGGTAGGGAATTGTGCCGCCGCCGTACTTGCCCTGCGTTTCGATACGTTCCGCCACCTCGGCGTCAAAGCCCATGCCGGCGATGTTCGCAAAATAGCGGCGCGCTTCTTTACCTTCGCGGGTCAAGATCATTTCACCGAGATCAATCGGGCGCGTCGTCGTCGCGCGCGCCAGTTGCCGCGCCGCCGCGAGCGGATCGCGCGAGATGCCGGCGGTGCGCGCGAAATCGCCGCCGGTGCCGCTGGTGATCACGCCGAGCGCCGCCGCCGGATTGAGCGGCTTGCCGTCCACCATCATCCCATTGACCACTTCGTTGAGCGTGCCGTCGCCGCCGACGGCGACGACGAGACCATACCCCGCTTCCACCGCGCGGCGCGCCAATTCGATGCCGTGCTCGTGCCGTTCGGTGAACACGGCGTCGCACGCGAAATGCTCCGCCTGTAACAGCGTTTCGATCTGCCCCCAGCGGCGGAGCATCGTGCCGTGTCCGGCGATGGGGTTGATGATCAATTGGGTTTTCATTAGTTCCTCATGGGACAGTTTTCAAACTTGCCCTACAATTGCGGCGACTGTAGCATACAATCCAATGGCTGTCAATCAAATCCGTTTTTAACGATTTCTTTACCGGCAGTTTCGGTTTCTTATACGCCTCTTATAGTTTGCAAATAGAATGAAAATGCTTTAAGATGCGCGCGGAAAAAAGCGCGCGGCATGGCTCAATTACTCTTCAAGGAGCGACGGAATTTTTATGGCTGACGAACTCGTGATCAAGGACTTGCATGTTCAAGTCGAAGGCAAAGAAATCCTCAAAGGCATCAACCTGACGATTCGCAAGGGCGAGACACACGCGATTATGGGGCCCAACGGATCGGGCAAGTCTACACTGGCAAACACACTCGCGGGGCATCCCAAGTACGTGGTGACGCACGGTGAAATTATTTACAAGGGCGAGAACATGGTTGCGTGGGGACCCGACGAACGTGCGCAAAAAGGCATGTTTCTCGCATTCCAATATCCGATGGCAATTCCGGGCGTGACCGTCGCCAATTTTCTCCGCACCGCGCTTAACGCCAAGCGCAAAGCGGCTGGCGCAAACGGCAACGCTAAATCCATCAGCATCCCGGAATTTCGCAAGTTGATGCTGGCGAAAATGCAACTGCTCAAACTCGATCAGGCGTTTGCCACACGGTACCTCAACGATGGCTTTTCCGGCGGCGAGAAGAAACGCGTCGAGATTTTGCAGATGGCGGTGCTCAATCCGGAGTTTGCCGTACTCGACGAGACCGATTCCGGCTTGGACATTGACGCGCTCCGCATCGTCTCCGAAGGCGTGAACGCGCTAGCGGGTCCAAATCTGGGCGTGCTGTTGATCACACACTATCAGCGCATTTTGAATTACATCAAGCCGCAATTCATTCACGTTTTGGTGAGCGGCAAGATCGCGCTTTCAGGCGGGCCCGAATTGGCGCTGGAATTGGAAGAAAAAGGGTACGACTGGATCATCGAGAAAACCCAGGTCAGTTAGTCAATCGCCAATTGGTCATCTCGTCACAGCGCTCCAACCCAATGAGCGTTTGCCAAGACTTGTGACTATCCGCCCGTTTGACCCACTGACTATTCGGAGGCACGCATGACAGATCAAGATAAAACGACGTTTGACATCGGCGCATCAAGTTCGATCTATAAAGAGAAATACGGATTCTACGATCCGGAGAAATATGTTTTCAAAGCGAAAAAGGGCTTGAGCCGCGAAGTCGTCGAAGAGATTTCGTGGATGAAGAACGAGCCCGAGTGGATGCGCGATTATCGTCTGCGCGCGCTCGACCTCTTTTTGCAAAAGCCGATGCCGCAGTGGGGGGGCAACCTCAACGACATTGACTTTGACAACATTTACTATTTTCTCCGCGCGACCGACCGCTCCGAACAATCCTGGGACGACGTGCCCGCCGACATCAAGAACACGTTTGATCGGCTCGGCATCCCGGAAGCGGAAAAGAAATTTCTCGCGGGTGTGGGCGCGCAGTATGAATGTTTGAGCGGCGATACGCGCGTATACACGACGCGCGGACTGGTGCCGATTCAGGAGGTCCAAGCCGGCGACAC
>CAIKBD010000185.1 GCA_903825565.1 uncultured Anaerolineales bacterium
CAATCCACGCCTGCTTTCATCGCCGCGTGCGCGACGCTCAGCGCTTCGTCAAGCGTTGTGAGATCGAGTGATATTTGAACGAGGGGTTCCATTTTTTGCTCCATCAGATTTTTATGACCGATTTGATATTGTCGCCCTTTTCCATTCTTTCGAACGCTTCGCGCCATTCGGTCAAGGGGTACGCGCCGCCAATAACGGGTTTCAAATCAACTTGACCCGTCGCGAGCAAACCGAGTACACGCTCCCAGGTTGTGTACGTGTGGCTGAACGAACCTTGCATCGTTACCGCTTTACCGACAAGCGGATCGAGACTGAAATCGAGCGGTTGCGGTCCCCAGCCGATTTTGGTGATCTTGCCGTTGGGCCGCACCATGTCCATGGATTGTTTGAGGGCTTTGCTCACGCCGGTCGCATCAACGACCAGGTCGGCGCCAAATCCGTCGCCCGACGCTTTGACGAACTGAACTGGGTCTTGGTGTTGAATGTTGATCGCGTGCGTCGCACCGAGTTGCTTGGCTACTTGCAATCGGTGCGCGTCAATGTCTGTGCCGAGTGCGATGATGATTCCCGCGCCGCGCAGTTTCGCAATTTGCAAAGCCATAATGCCAATTGCGCCGACACCTTGAATGACCACAGTCTCTCCTGGCTTGATGATCGTCTTTTCGACGAGTGCGTTGTACGCCACACAAACTGGCTCGGTGAGCGAGGCTTGCTCGAACGTTACGTTATCGGGAATGCGATGCAAAATTTGCGGACGCGCGACGGCAAAGCGCGTCATGGCTCCGTCAATTAAATTGCCATACCCTTTACGATGCGGGCACAGATTGTAATTGCCGCTCAAGCAATACACGCACTGACCGCACACTTCGGCGGCAGTTTCGCACGCAACGCGATCGCCGACCTTGAATCCTTTAACTCGTTCGCCCACCTTGGCGACGTAACCGCAAAATTCATGCCCGAGCACCACGGGCAATTTGATTTGCCACGATTGATTCTCGTGCCACATGTGAATGTCGCTTCCGCAAACGCCCACGGCTTGAACCTCAAGCAAAACTTGATCGGGTGAAATGCCTTGCGGCTCCGCGACATCTTCTACACGCACATTTCCATCTTGACGACCGTACTTGACGACTGCTTGCATTTTAACTCCTCAACGAAAGACGGAGGATGGAAGACGAATGACGGAAAATATCAACCGGTTTCCCGTCTTCGCTCCTCGGTCAACTAAAATAGTGATCGCGCATTCGTTTCAAAAATTCGATGGACTCTTTCATCTCGCCCATGCCGTTCATGCCATCTTCGATGCTAATCCAGCCCTGGTAATTGACGCTTTTGAGGATCTGGAAAATTTTGTGATAATCGTTCGCGCCTTTGCCAGTGACACCATGTGTCAATCCCTTGGGATAACCCAGTGTCCCGTCGACTTGGCGCATGTCTTCGATCTTGAACCCAGGTTCCAAATAGCGGTCACTCGCATGCATCGTCTTGACGCGGGACTTGACGGCTTGTAGCAATTCGACGGGATCATCGCCCGCGACGAGCGCGTTCGACGGATCGAACTGAACGCCGAAATATTTTTCTTCGGGAATCGCATTGACGATGCGGAGAAATACATCCATCTTTTGCGCGAATTCGCGATACTTCCAATAGCCATCCTTAAAGTGGTTTTCCATTGCGAGCACAATGTCGTACTCGTGCGCAATGGGCAAGCACGCGTTGATGCACTCGATCACCCACTCGACCCCTTGCTCGATGCTCACGTCGGGGTACGCTTGCCCACTCAGTACTCGACATGCGGCGCCACGTCCACCGAGTTGGCGTGTGATGCGAATCATTGTGCATTGACGTTCGATTTCGCGTTTGCGCGCATCGGCGTCCGGGTTGGTGAAATTTGGCGAGACGCACAGCATGGGCATTTCATAGCCCGCGCTCCGAATCGCGTCTGCCAATCGGTCAATGTACGCCGTATCGAGTGATTCAAAAAAACCTTCGTACATTTCGAGACCTTCCGCGCCAAGCGGTTTCGCCATCTCGATCCAATCAAACACCGTGAATTTTTTTTCGACACAAATCGTGTCGAGGTAGCACTTGGGGAATGCGGAAATTTTCATCGGTTCCTCTTAAATTGATTTGCAACTCGCTCGCTCGATCAACTCGGCTTGCAGGAAAAGATCGGGAGTAGGAGATACTTTTTCGGATTTGCGCTTCATCGCTTGCTGGAGCGTATCTATCGCGACATCACACAATTGCGTAATGGGCTGGCGCACGGCAGTAAGCGGGGGATCGAACAAGGCGACCCAGGGATTGTCATCAAAACAAACGAGCGATATATCGTCAGGGTATTTCAGTTTCTGCTCTTGCATTGCTTGCAAAACGCCAACCGTCATAATTTGATTTGTTGCAATGATCGCGCTTGGGCGATTCGGCGATGCCAGCAATCGCCGTGCTGAAACGGCGACCGCGTCAAGGTCGTGTTCGGTGATACAGATCAGTGAGTCATCAATCGGCAGATGATGATTGGCGAGAGCTTGGCGATAACCACCTAGTCGTCCCAGGACGGTCGAGAGCATGGGCTTGCGCGCAAGGATCGCGATGCGCTGATGACCCAGTCGAATGAGATATTCGGTTGCCTTGCGCCCGATCGAAAAATTATCAACGGCGATTACAGGACCGTACGATTCGGGCGGCTTGCGATCAATGAAAACGAGTGGAATCTGGTGATGAGCAAATTCACCCAGGAGCGGTTGTGTTTCGCCTGTCGGCGCGATGATGAGACCATCCACGCGACGGGTGAGTAACATTTCAAGATAACGCGCTTCGCGAGCGGCTTGTTCGTCGGTGTTGCAGACAATCAAATTATATCCGTGTGGTTCGATGCGGTCTTCGATGCCACGCACAATCGCCGCGAAAAATGGATTGGTCAGATCGGCAACCATGACGGCAACGGAACGCGTGATATTGGTGGTGAGACTGCGGGCAATGGCACTGGGACGATAATTCAATCGCTCGATAGCGCGCAGGACACGCTGTCGAGTTTTAGGGAGAACAGGACGTGAGTTGTTGAGGATATGCGAAACGGTGGCAGTGGAAACGCCAGCCATTTTTGCGACATCGCGAATTGTGGGCATCTTTGAACCACATTTGTTCGGCTGAGTTAAGCGGTTACGTAACCGCTTAACTATATTCTAGCAGATATTGATTGGCGGGTCAATTTTTCCGATAGAAAGTGATCGTTCACTGGTCCTAGTCAAAAATCTAATCCGAGCTAAAATCTTCCCAATGGCAAGGTAGTAATATCCTGGTCACGGGCACTGATTACGCTTTTGGATTCGAGCGTTTATACGATTTTTCCCATGTAAGCACTGTTAAAGCGTCGAATCCACATCCCCGCGCAAAACCGCAGTTTGTGACCGTACACGGTATAGTAAAAGAACCTCTTTTGTCAAAATCCACTGCGCCTGATTTTTATCTGTTTGCACCAGAACGTCGATCTACTATTGTTCGCTTACCCCAATTACCTTGGGGCATTTGTGCCAAAACATTGATGTTCAGGTGAGCGCGTGCAATTGCTGGAATAGATTCGAGCGCGATATGAATTGCCGGAATGGCGTGCGTTTCTAGACCTGGAACCACACGTGTCGTGATTTTAAATTCTTCGTCCGTGAGCGTCGCCGCAAAATTCAGTACGCCTTCGATGGGGAAAATCGCTTCGTCGAGGTCTGCCATTGTGATGAACGATTCGCCAAGGCGCACGAATCCGTCAAGGCGCGTGGTGATACGCGCGAGCGATTTGAGCGTTGTGCCGCACGGGCACGAACCCGGGATGAATCGGCTGAGGTCGCCTGTGCGATACCGAATCAGCGGCATTCCGCGCCGCGTCAGTGTCGTGAACACGACCTCGCCCGTTTCGCCCTCGGCAACGGGTTTGCCCGTTTGCGGATTCACGATTTCAAAAAACATATCCGCTTCGCGCAGATGATAACCCCGTCGCGCTTCGCACTCGACGCCGCCACCCAGCCCCATCTCGGTCATTCCGTAATGATTATAAACCGTGCAATTCCACGCGCGCTCAATCGCGTTGACAATCGCATTCGGCATGTGGTCGGTCGAAAGCAAAACACTTTTCAAGCGCAACGCCGATGCGTTCGGCTGGCGTGCGAGCGCGAGAACCTGGGTCGGTGTGCCGACGATACCCGTCACCTTTTCGCGCGCAAGCACATCGAGCGTAGCGCGTTCATCTTTCCCATGTCCGTATTCGATGGCTCGTACGCCGATTCGTCCGAGCGCGAGTGCAAGTAAATCGCCCACACTGCCAGGTCGTTCGCACGGCAACAAAATCAGCACCATATCGCCTGGGTCGGTGAACGTGGACATTCCGACGCAGAAAAAATCAATCGTCAATTCCTGGTCGTCGCGCGTGAAATATATTCGTTTGGGGTTGCCTGTCGTGCCCGACGTGTCGAGTGTGACGACGCGGTGAATGTCGTCCTGGGATGTGCAAAGAAACAGCAGAGGAAGTGCGCGAATATCTTGCGCGGTGGTGAATGGAAATTGTGCGAGGTCATCGAGTGTGGCAAGGTCGTGCGGCGCATTCGCAAAATGCTGGCGATAGAATAAAGATTTTGTGCGTGCGAGTTGAATCGTCTCGCGCAATTTTTCGAGTTGATAGCGTTTGAGGTCGGCGCGCGCAAATTGCGTTTGACCAATCTTGCGCGCAATCCAAGGTTCGAGGGGTGTGAGTTTCATCGGCGATACAACGCGCGCCCGTTTGAATCGGTGAGATTGTACGCGCAGAACGGAACCAGTTTCGCATCGCCGCTGACATTGTGAATGTAGCAATCGCGCAGACGTTCCAGGTCGAGATTCCACGCATCCTGAAACGCCATCCCCGAAATGCAAAACGTGTGCGTCTTGGCGCGCGCGATGAACGTGTCCCACTCGCCGAGACTGGGGCTTACATCGAGCGCGATTAAATTTTTGCGCGATGCCCACTGCCGCGCCACAAATTCGCACGATTTTGCCGCACCCAGGTCGGCGGGCGTGGGCGAACAACAACTTGCTGGGTTGTGCGTGGTGAGCGGCTTGAGCGCGCCGTCAGGCATCGCTACAAAATTTCCGTGAAACGAACAGAGCGCGTTCTCGCCGCCAGGTGGAACGAATTGTTCGCGCTTGACCACACCATTGCTTTGCACCGCCAACGCACTGATGATTTCGGGAATCGTGATGCGGCTCGCGTCGCTCGGCGGTTGTGGGTAGCGACCGAAATAACTGATGGGTTGAAAATGCACGCCGCGCACACCAGGGGCATACTGCAACGCGAATCGCAAAATATCGCCGAGGTTGTCCGCGTTGATTCTTGGGACGACGGTCGGCACGAGCACAACGCCCAAATCATTTTCGATGCA
>CAIKBD010000186.1 GCA_903825565.1 uncultured Anaerolineales bacterium
AGAATGGCGAGCTCGTCCACGCCGCGCAAATCACGCAGAGCGCGCAACACCGCCGGCAAGTTGCCGGCAGAAATCGCCAAACGCTCGCGCACCGGCACCGGCGCGGTTTTATGATTCAAGCCAATTTGGATCAGTTCCATCCGTCCGCAAACCTCAAACGCGTAGGACAAATTTATAAATTTGTCCCACATGCACGCGCGACAAACGCGTAGGACAAATTTACAAATCTGTCCCACGTGCGTGCGCGACAAACGCGTAGGACAAATTTATCAATTTGTCCCGCGTGCGCGCGCGACAAACGCGTAGGACAAATTTACAAATTTGTCCCACATGCACGCGCGACAAACGCGTAGGACAAATTTATAAATTTGTCCCACATGCACACGCGACAAACGCGTAGGACAGATTTATAAATTTGTCCCACGTGCGCGCGCGACAAACACGTAGGACAAATTTACAAATCTGTCCCACGTGCGCGCGCGACAAACGCGTGCGCCCATTCCGGCGTGGCAAGCGCGTGCACGTGCATGTACGCCGCCAGCACATTTTTGTAGACGATGCCATCGCGCGCGCCGTCCAGGCCACGCCCGCGCGTGAGGCGGTACGCACAGGTCAAACCTGGCAGGTCTGCAAAACCTTCCAGATTTATTTTTGAATTGTGAAACTCGTGCCCGCGCAAAGTCGCGCCGATAGGGAAAAACGGATTCGCCGCGACCACATCTGCGCTGATGTAGCCATGCCCCTGCGGTTTGCCGGTCATGGCGATTTCGACCGGCAACGCGCCGACCATTTCACCGCGCTTGCCGGCAAACGAGATCGCGCGCGCGAGGTACATCAAGCCGCCGCACTCGGCGTAGACCGGCAGATCATTTTCAATCGCGGCGCGAATGTCGGCGCGCAGAGAAACGTTCGCCTCCAATTCGTCGAGAAACATTTCGGGGAACCCGCCGCCGATGTAGAGCGCGTGCACCGCCGGCAATCGCGCGTCACGCAACGCGTCCACAAACACCAATTCCGCGCCCGCGTCTTGCAACGCTTCGAAATTTTCCGGATAGTAGAAACTGAACGCGCGACCGCGAATGACGCCAATTTTCAATGGCGAATTGTGAATTGCGAATGGCGAATTGTGAATTGCGAATTGCGAATCAGTTTCTCCCGGTCTCCCGGTCTCCCCGTCTCCTTGTCCCCTTGTCTCCCCGTCTCCTTGTCTCTTCGTCGCTCCAGCAATCTTCAAAATCGCATCAAGATCAAAATTCGCCAGCGCCGCATCACGCGCTGCAACAATTGCCGGCACGAGCAATTCGTTTTCGCCGCGCGGCACCAGCCCCAGGTGGCGATCCGGAATCGCGAGCGCGTCATCGCGCGGCAGAACACCGACGACCGGGATGCCGCAATATCTTTCGATGGCTTGCGTCATCAAATCTTGCTGGCGACTGCGCGCCACATTATTGAGGATCACGCCCGCGATGCGCGTGCCCGACTCGAAATGCTGATAGCCCTGCACGAGCGCGGCGACGGAACGCGTGATCCGTTGCGCGTTGACCACGAGCAGGATCGGCGCATCGAGCCAGCGCGCAAGCATCGCCGTACTGCCGCTCCCGTCGAGATCGAGTCCATCGTACAACCCCATCGCGCCTTCGATGATCGCAACATCCGCGCCGCGCGCACCGCGCAGAAAAGCCGTCACCGCCGTTGCCTCGCCCATCAAAAAGGGATCGAGGTTGCGGCAGGGACGGCGCGCGGCTTCCGAGAGCCACGAAGGATCGATATAGTCGGGACCTTTTTTGAACGGCTGAACATGCAACCCGCGCGCAGCGAGCGCGGCGCACAGCCCCAGCGTGACGGTCGTTTTGCCGGAACGCCCCTGCGGCGCGGCGATCACCACGCGCGGCGGAAACGGGTTCACGTTCGCCATGTCAAGCCGATCAGAGTTCCGTCACCGTGATCGCGCCATCGGCGCAACCTTCTTGGCAAGCAAGACAGCCCAAGCAATCGTCGGGACTACCCTTGAACATTGCGTATTTTTTGCCGTCCTCTTCGACGAGCGCGAGTTGCTGACCGGGGCACGCGTCCACGCAATCGCCGCAACCCTTGCATTTTTCGATGTCAACCGTTACGATGTACATTTTTATCTCCTCTGTTTTTATTCGGGCCATTCGAGGTAGGGCTTGGGCAACTCTGCCATCGCGTTCACCATCAAGTCCACCAAGCCGCCGTAATGAATGTGATGCTGATCCCACAAGCCGTAATGCGCCTGCGCGTCGCGGATCGTGCCCTTGCAGTTCGAGCACGCGGCGATGACGTACTTGTTGATGCTGGGATCGAGCACGTCGTTGAACGCGGCGAGAATTTGCTGCACCTTCATTCGGCTCGACACGTTCTTGCGCCACTCGGCAAAGTTGAGCGAGTTCATAATCGCAAAACCACTGCCGCCGCCGCAACAATAATTGTGCACGCCGTGCGGCGCCATTTCGCGCACCGGTTGCGCGCAAATCAGTTTGATGATTTCGCGTTGCGGCTTGACGATCCCCATCAAGCGCACGACGTTGCACGAATCGTGAAGCGTGATCGGGAAATTGTTGCGCGTCGGATCGAACTTGAGCTTGCCGCTCTTGGCGATCTGGTACAGCAACGGCAAACAACTTTCGCGCGGCAACGCGTTCGTGCTGAGTTCGCCGGGAAAGACCCGGTCGGCAATGACCATCATCGCCTTGTGCGCGTGCCCGCATTCGCCAACGACGACTTTTTTCACGCCGAGGTCCTTGGCGATCTGCAAATGCCGCAACGCGACGCGCGCCAATTCCACATCGTCGAACCACACGCCGTAATTCACGCCATCGTACCCCAGCATCTCGCTGGACAGCGTCCAGTTGATGCCGGCAGCGTCGAACAGAATCGCAAACGCCGCGGGGTTTTCGGGCCACGCCAAAAATTCGCCGGCGTTGTGAATCAGCAAAATGTCCGCGCCTTTTTTATCCACCGGGATTTCGATGCGCCGTCCGATTTTTTCTTCGATTTGATCTTCCATGTCGGCGACGAGCGCTTTCATTGCGTTCGGGCGCATCCCGGTCGTCGAGCCGGTTTGCAAATGTTGCCGCGTCCCTTTTTTGAGCAGTTCGACCGGCGCGATGCCGAGTTCTTGCGAAAACAGTTTGCGAATCTCGCGCGCGATCAGCGCATTGTCCACGCCGACCGGGCACATCATCACACAGCGGCGGCACAGGTTGCAACGGTACGCGAGTTCGAGCAAACGCCACACGGTTTTGAAATTGACCTCAATGTCCGCGCCGTAAAACGCCGGCAACAGTTTGCCGCTCGTCGTGTAATAGCGCTGGTAGATGCGCCGCAAAATTTCGGAGCGAAACGTCGGGCGATAGATTTCTTGATAGCCGCTCCCGACGTACGTGTGGCACGCGTCCGAGCAGGTTTGACAGCGCACGCAGTAATCTATCGAAAGCCGAAACGCTTTGACAAACGTCCAGTTGTTTTCGGGATCGAATAATTTTTCGAGTCCGCGAAAAAACCCTTCGACGAGCCGGCGCTTGTCCTCGTCGGTTTTCGGCGCGGGAATTTCAAAATCGCTAAACCCGTCGAGCGAAAAATCGTACGTGTCGAGCCAGCGTTGGCGCGGCGCGGGAATCGGCGGCTGGGCAATGCCGGGCAACGGCGGCAGATCATCGGCGGTGATTTTCGCAATCGGCTCGCTCGAGAGCGAGGCAATCTCTTTGAATTGCGTCAGTCGCTGGCTCATTTCTTGGCGTCCTCCGTTGCGGTCAATTGCGCTTGCTCCAGCCAGGTTTTGCCGGGCACGATGTGCGGCGCGCCCCACGTCACGGCATAGCCCAACTGCCGTTGCACCTGTTTATCGGCGGCAGAGTTTTGCGTTTTGAACGCGTCGTCCCACAAGGTTTGCTCGAACGTAAAATACTTGCCGATGTAATGAATGATTTTGGTGAACGGCATGTAAATCAAAAAAAGTTCGAGCGCGAGAAAATGCGCCGCGACGATCAGCGGCACCGGCGTCGGCGTGAACGTCAACACGCTGGCGATGTACGCGCGGTAGCCAGCGAGCGACGGATCCAACAGCCCGCCGACGATTCCCAGGATGAACAGCGCGGCGATCCAACCCAGGTTGAACAGATCGGCGGGCACGGTATACAATCCCAGTTCGGCGTTCGTCACGCGCTTGGCGATGAGC
>CAIKBD010000187.1 GCA_903825565.1 uncultured Anaerolineales bacterium
AGTTGGTGGCGCTCGGCGCGAAATCCGTTGCATCGCCGAAAGAGGTTGCCGCACAAAGTGATGTCGTCATCACCATGTTGCCCGACTCACCCCAGGTTGAAGAGGTGGTGTTCGGCGCAAACGGTTTGCTCGAAGGCATGCGCGCCGGGATGCTCGTGATTGATATGAGCACGATCATGCCCTCGGTCGCGCGCAAGGTGACCGAGGCAACTCGCGCCAAAGGCGCGGATGCGCTCGACGCGCCGGTGTCCGGCGGCGAGGTCGGCGCAAAGAACGCCTCGCTGACGATCATGGTCGGCGGTTCACAAGCGGCGTTCGACCGCGCGAAACCGATCTTTGAAAAGATGGGCAAGAACATTACGCTTGTCGGACAAGCGGGCGCGGGGCAAATTACCAAAGCGGCGAATCAAATCATCGTCGGCGTGACGATTGCGGCGGTGAGCGAGGCGTTGCTTCTCGCCGCGAAAGCCGGCGCAGATCCGGCTAAAGTGCGCGAGGCGTTGATGGGCGGATTCGCGTCGTCGCGCATCCTCGAAGTACACGGTCCGCGCATGATTCAACGCACGTTTGCACCGGGATTCAAAATCAAATTGCATCGCAAAGACATGAACATCGTCCTGAACACCGCGCGCGAGTGCGGCGTGTCTCTGCCCATGTCGTCCCAGGTTGCCGAGTTGATGAACGGCTTGATTGCCAACGGTGGCGGCGACCTCGATCACTCGGCGTTCGTGACGATGCTCGAAAAACTTGCCAATTTCGAAATTGGCAAAGCATAACGGTTCCGGCTGTCGCCGATTGCATACCCAAAATTGATCCAGGCAAAATTAAACGAGCAAACGCCTAGCCGTTTGCTCGTTTACGATTTGCCAATTCACGAACGGAGAAAACCCGATGCCAACTCGCATCCCTGATTTCGGCGCGACTGCAGAGGTCGCGCTCACGATTCTGGTGGATAATCACGCCGATCTGCTCGTCCCCGCCACTGCCACCGTCAAACGTTTCACCGACACGCCCTTGCTCGCCGAACACGGTTTCGCCGCGCTGATCGATTTGCCCACGGCGGGGACGCGCATTTTGTGGGACGCCGGGCACACGCCCATCGCGTTGCCGGAAAATTTGAAACGGATGAAGATCGATCCGACCTCCATCCAACAAATCGCGCTTAGTCACGGGCACGGCGATCACACCGCCGCGTTGACGGAACTGCTCAAGGCGCTGAACCTGAAACCTGAAGCGCGCGAGTGGCAAGCGAACGCCGCGCCGGAAGCGATCCGCACCTGGGCTACCGGGCGGCGGTTGCCGATCATCGCGCACCCCGCGGCGTTTCGGGAACGGTGGAAACTCAACGAGGATGGCACGCGCGTCGGACCGTACCCGCCGCCGCCGCGCGCCGAGTGGGAAGCGCTTGGCGCGCAGGTCATTCTCGCGGATGCGCCGTACGCGCTCGCCCCAGGTTGCTGGACGACTGGGACAATCCCACGCGCCAGTTTCGAAACGGCCGGCATCGCGCCGACGATGGGCTTTCGCGACGGCGATACCTTCGCGCGCGATTACATCGAAGACGATCAGGCGATTGTGATCAATCTGAAAGACAAGGGATTGATCGTGCTGTCCGGGTGCGCGCATGCCGGCATCGTCAACACTGTAAATTACGCGCGCGCGATTAGCGGCGTGGAGCGCGTGCTCGCCGTCATCGGCGGGTTTCACCTTGCCAGCGCCCAAGCCGGCGACCTGGCGCGCACCGTCGCCGCGATCCGCCAACTCGATCCCAGTGTGATCGCGCCCACGCATTGCAGTGGCTTGGCCGCGACCGCCGAGTTTGCGCGGCAAATGCCGGACGCGTTTACGCAAGCGGTGGTGGGCACCACGTTTCTTTTTTGAAAAACGCCGCGCGTGTGGCGGGGCACCGCGTCGCTGTGCCCCGTTCAACTCATTTTGGAATTTGCACGACGATCTCTTTGCCGCTCTCCAGTGTCACGTTCTTGACCTCGCTGTTTTGAAATTTAAAGTTGTACGTGCCCGCCGGTAAATAGTAGCGTGTGGGCGAATAGCCGCCGAAACTGGCAACCGGTTTTCCGCTTGTGTCCATCACGGTGTAATCGGGATGCACCACCTTGCCGCTCGCATCTTTCAAAATGTACGCGCCGAGCGTGATCGTGTTCGTTTCATTCGGCTTGATGATCACGTTTTCCAAAGCGCCGCGCGGGTACGCCGAGATTCCAAAATACAATTCGATGCGGTACGCGCCGGGCGCGATATAGTACAGTTTTGGCGTGCCGCCGCTGAACGACGTGACGAGTTGATTACTCGTCGCGTCAAAATACTTGATCTCGTACGGACGTACCGGCTCGTTGTTCACGCCGCGCAAATCGAACGCGCCGAGCCGCAACGTGATTTTTTCTAGCGGCTTGAGTTCCACGCGCGGAAACACGGCGTTCGGCGTGCCCTGGCTGACTGAGGGATAGAGTTGCAAATCGAACACGCCGGGCAGAACATAGTACGGCTCCTTGCCCGGGTCGAGCAAATATCCCAGGTCAGTCTTTTTTCCCGGCTCCACTACTTGGACCGAATACGGATCGGGCGTTTCACCCGCAAAGGACGCAAATTCAAACGCGCTGGCGGACAGCCGAATCAATGTCGAACTGCCTTCCGACAAATTCACGCTGGCGTACAAAACTTGCGGCACGGTATCCACCACGATGTCATACGTGCCCGGCGTCACCGGGTTGTCCGCCCAACTATTCATCCCCGCGATCAAATCTTTCGACCCAGGTTTGTACAGCAACACGCGCCGCTTGACCTGTGCGTTGCCGGGTCCCACCACTTCAAGCCGCAACACGGTTTTGGCGTCCGCCGCTTTGAGCGCGCTGGTCAACGCCTCGCGCAGTAAATCCGCGCTTGCCGCGTCGCGGTACATACCGCCCGACGTATCGGCGATGCACTGCAACTGCTTGCGCGCCACATCTTCGACGTTGTAGCCGACAACGTGGATCGTTACGCGGCTGTTGCTCGCTTTCAACGCGGCGGCAACTTTACAGGGATCGCCGCCGCACGTTTCTTCGCCATCGCTCACCAAAATAATGCTGTTGCTTTGATTATCGCCCGCCGGCAAATCCTTCGCGGCTTGTGTCAAACTGTCGGCAATCGGCGTGTAACCGAGCGTGTTGACGCGTTGAATCGCCTGGGTGTAGGCGGACGTGTTGACCGTGCCGAGCGGAAACACGCGCTCGATGTCTTTGCACGACTGCGCTTTGGGTTCCTGGGGATAGCGATGCCCGTAAAACCACAGCGCGGCTTTGACGTTGGCGGGAACTTGGGTTACGAGTTCCGCCATCACTTGCTTGGCGACTTGGATTTTCGTTTGCGAACTGTTCGGCAGTTTTGCCGTCATCGAGCCGGACGCGTCGAGAATGAACGCGACATTCGCTTGCTTGGCTGTGACGTTTGCCGCGCCACCCTTTTGCGTGAGCATGGCGGCGTCGCCGCGCAAACCCGTTTTGCCGTCGGGCAACGCGGTGAGCGCGAGACTCGTTCCCGGTGCCGGCGTTGCCGCGGGCGTAGCGATGCCGGGCGAAGATTTTGCCGGCGGATTCGTCGTGATCGGCGGTTGCGCGACAGCGGTCGGCGAAACGGCTGGCGGCGGGACGAGCGTGGGTTTGGTCACGAGCGGCGGTTTGGCGGGCAACGTTGGCGTGGCTGGCGCGGCTGGTGCAAGCGATGCACACGCGATCAAGTTTAACGCCAAGAGCAAAAGCACGACAGAGCGGAGGGTTGGCATGTTCGGTTTTCCTTTCGAAGCGAGGGTTAATAGGGCGGGCAAATTTGTCCTGCCTCACTGGTGATAACGCTCGCCAAAGCCAAAAAGATAGCCGCATGCTTGCCGGCAAACACGCGTTTGCCAGATTGCCCCGTCCCGGATAAAATGAACGTGATGGAAACGATTCGCACATTTATTGCCATTGAATTGAACGACGACCTGCGCCGCGCTTTAGCGCGCACGCAAGCCCAGTTCCAACGCGAACGCGCCGCGCAAGCCGTGCGCTGGGTCGCACCTGCCAGCATCCACCTCACGCTGAAATTTCTCGGCGATACACCGGTCGCGCAAATTCCCGCGTTGACGGACGCGTTGCGCGCCGCGTGCGTCGGCGTCGCGCCGTTCACGCTGACGCTTGCCGGCGCGGGCGCGTTCCCCAACACGCGCAAGCCCAACGTCGTGTGGATCGGCGTCACCGGGCAGGCGCACGTCGCGGCGCAACTCGCGCGGCAGATTGAAGACGCGTGCGCCGCGCTCGGCTTGGCGCGCGAGGCGCGCCCCTTTACGCCGCACCTCACGCTGGGGCGCCTCAAGCGCGACGCCGCGCCGACGGAACGGCGCGCGGTGGGCGAAGAGATCGAACGCGCGCACATTGCCACGCTCGGCATGTTGCGCGTCGAACGCGTCAGTTTGATGCAGAGCGATCTGCGCCCGACGGGCAGCGTGTATACCCAAGTGGCGGCGGTGGAATTGGGCTGATATGATTTTTCAAGTGGGCGACAAGAGCGGCGTCTATTGCATCGAAAACGCGGGGAGCGCGCGCGTGTATTACGTTGCGCCTGAAGCCACGCTGATTGACGCCGGCTTGCCGGGCAAAGCCGACAAAATCATCAGCGCGCTGGCGAATATCGGCGTGCAACCGTTGCAAGTCAAACGGATCATACTCACACACCATCATTACGATCACGTCGGCAGTGTGTGGGAACTCAAGCGGCGCACCGGCGCGCCGGTGTTCGCGCATCACCGCGACGCGGAGTACATCGCCGGCAAACGCGTGCGCCGACCGCCGCGCCAATTGTCCGGGCGAATCATGTTCTCGCTGATCAATCTGTTCGGCGTCCGCAACGTGCCCAGCGTCGAAGTAGACCGGCGTTTGAACGATGGGGATCGTATCGGCGGATTTACCATCATCCACACGCCGGGGCACACGCCGGGGCACATCTGCTTGCTGTGGAACGAGTACCTGTTCACCGGCGATCTCTTCCAGGCAAATGCCGGCGCGTTCAGCGAAACACCGCACGTCTTTACCGCCGACGTGCCCACCTCGCGCATGAGCATCCGCGCAATCACCCAATTCGATTTCCAAGTTGTCTGTTCCGCGCATCACGCGCCGTACGTCTTTGGCGCGGCGGAACGCGTGCGCGAACTTGCCAACCAACTGGGAATGGTGGAACACGCGTGAAAAAAATTTTGGGCGTGGGGCTGGGTATCGCGGCAAGCATGACTGCCGCCTTGATTTGGCGGGAGCAACGGCGCACGCAACGCTGGGAAAATTTGGATCTCGCCGACGCGGACGCCGGCGATTTTGTCACGCTGTCCGACGGCGCGCAGTTGCACTATGTGCGCCGCGATCCGGCAACGCCGCCAACGGCGGACACTGCCGACGTGATCTTGATCCACGGCGTGCTCGACTCGGCGCGGAACTGGCTCAAGAATGTGGACGCGCTCGCGCAAACGCACCGCGTGTGGGCGCTCGACCTTGTGGGCTTTGGCTATTCGACGCGTGTCGCCACGCCCACCTATTCGCTCAAACAGTATGCGCGGCACCTCCGCGAATTTATGGACGCGCATCAGATTACGCGCGCGCACCTCGTCGGACATTCGCTTGGCGGCGCGGTCGCGCTCGAATTCGCCCACGATTTTCCCGCCCGCGTCGCCCGGTTGATCGCGATTGCGCCGGCAACTTTTTTGCTGGCGAGTTTGCCCCCCGCCTTGCGCTGGTTCGCGCGCGTGCCACTCCTGCCGCACGCCGTGATCGGCTACTCGCTCACCAACTCGCACGCGCGAATGTCTGCGTGGCGCATCGCACTCGGCGACCCCAACCGGATCGATCCGCGCGAAGCCGAGCTACGCACGCGCCCGCTACATCTCAAAGGCACCACCGCCGCGCTCGTGGCGATGCTCGCTTCGCCGTACCACAGCGATCTGCCGCGCGAGTTGGCGCGCGTGACCGCGCCGACCTTGATCGTGTGGGGCGACAAGGACCTCGCCGTGCCGGTCGCGCACGCCGCACGCCACGCGCGTGTCTTGCCCAACGCCCAAGTGATCATCCTCGCCGGGGCGGGACACATCCCGCAGAATGAATGTCCCGCCGTAGTGAATCGGTTGATGGCAGAGTTTTTGGGGGCGGGCTAGTAAGAGCATTTTTCGTCCTGCGCGCGGGACGAAAAATGCTTATCCTTACAATGAAAAATTAACTTTATCTTTTGTCTAAATTCTGGTATAATACCGCCCGATCCTGCAGAGCGTCTGCGTCTGCCAGAAAGTAGAGTGAAAAGAGAAAATGAATTCCAACCAATGGCTTCGGAACGCGCTGATCTACGTGCTGATTTTGGTCGCCGTCGTCGCGCTGTTCTTTCAAATTTTCCAGAAACCTCAGCCACCCAATACGATTCCGATCAGCAAATTGCAACAAGACGTGCAACTGGGCAACGTCAAAAAGATTTCGGTCAATGGCACGGTTTTGAATGTTGTGTACAAAGACGGTCTCACCGCCACCTCGAACAAGGCGAGCGGCAGTCTCGAAGAAACGCTGAAAAATTTTGGCGTCGCGCCGGATAAAGTTGCGGCAGTGGACATTGTCTACGAGCAACCGCCGCAGTGGGACAATTTGCTCACGCTTGCCGGTACCATCCTGCCGCTGATCTTTGTCGCCGCGCTGTTCTTTTTCTTGATGCGCCAAGCGCAAACCGGCAACAACCAAGCGATGTCGTTCGGCAAATCGCGCGCGCGCATGTTCTCCGGCGACAAGCCGACCGTGACGTTCGCCGATGTTGCCGGCGTGGATGAAGCCAAAGCCGAATTGCAAGAGGTCGTCGAATTTCTCAAAGAGCCGGAAAAATTTACGTCGCTCGGCGCGCGCATCCCCAAAGGCGTGCTTCTCGTGGGACCGCCCGGCACGGGCAAGACCTTGCTCGCGCGCGCGGTCGCTGGCGAAGCGAATGTGCCGTTCTTTTCGATCAGCGGCTCCGAGTTCGTCGAAATGTTCGTCGGCGTGGGCGCGTCGCGCGTGCGCGATTTGTTCGATCAGGCGAAACGCAACTCGCCGTGCATCGTGTTCGTGGATGAAATTGACGCGGTCGGGCGGCATCGCGGCGCGGGGCTGGGCGGTTCGCACGACGAGCGCGAGCAAACGCTCAACCAAATTCTGGTCGAGATGGACGGGTTCGACACGGACACGAACGTGATCATCGTCGCCGCGACCAACCGCCCGGACATTCTCGATCCCGCGTTGCTTCGCCCCGGACGTTTCGACCGCCGCGTGATTTTGGATCGCCCGGATATGAACGGGCGCAAGCAAATTCTCCAAGTCCACGTCAAGGGCAAGCCGATGGCGAAAGATTTGAACTTTGAATTGATCGCCAAGCAGACACCCGGTTTTTCCGGCGCGGACATTGAGAACCTGGTGAACGAGGCGGCAATTCTCGCCGCGCGGCGCAACAAGAAAGAGATCAATACCGCCGAACTGCAAGAGTCCATCGAAAAGGTAATCGCGGGACCCGAACGCAAGAGTCGGTTGATCAGCGGCGAGGAAAAACGGATCGTCGCGTACCACGAAGCCGGGCACGCGCTTGTGATGCGGATGTTGCCGAACTGCGATCCGGTGCACAAGGTTTCGATCATCTCGCGCGGCATGATGGGCGGGTACACCCTCGCCTTGCCGGACGATGACCGGTACCTGGGTCGGCGCGCTAAATTCGTGGACGATTTGTCCGGCTTGCTCGGCGGCCGCGTCGCGGAAGAAATCGTGTTTGGCGATGTGACGACCGGCGCGGCAAACGATCTGGAACGCGTCACTGAAATTTCGCGCGCGATGGTCACGCGGTACGGGATGAGCGCCAAGTTGGGCCCGCGCACGTTCGGCAACCGCGAAGAACTGGTTTTCCTGGGCCGCGAAATTTCGGAGCAACGGAATTACAGCGAGCAAGTCGCCGAAGATATTGACAATGAAGTGAAAGAGATCATCAACGGCGCGTACGCCAAGGCGCGCGAACTGCTGACGCAGTACCGCAACAAACTCGACACCATCGCCCATCACTTGATCCAACACGAAACCATCGAAGGCACAGAATTCGAAGCGCTGTTTTCGGACGTGCCCTCGGTGCACCCGCCGAAACCTGCGCCGGCGAGCGAGCAACCCGCTTCCCTGCGCGGCGACGCGGACGCGCCGATACTTGCGCCGATGCCAGCGCCCAGTCCGGCGTAATGCTTGAACTCGACGCGTTGCCTGCGAAACTGTCAGGCAACGCGTTTTGTCTTTCGTGACCGGCGTCACGCGCGGCAATGACCGCGTGCACTGTCGCCGCGGATTGGCGAATGTTATAATCCAGGCAATCGCAATCGAAAATCAATTTGTGTTCGCAGGAGGTCGCACGTGAAAACAGCGCCAATCCAAATTGCCGGGTGGATCAGTTTACTGTTGCTGGTGACGCTTGCGCTCGTCGGGTGCCAAACGGAAAAGGTTACGCCGGATGTTGCCGCGACTGTCGCCGCGGGCATCCAAGCCACGGCGACCGCGCAAGCCCATGTGCAAGCCACGGTGGACGCCGCGATCAAGGCGACTGCCACCGCGCAAGCCGTAGCCGCGCCCAAAGTTGCGGCAACGCCGACAAGCGCGCCCGTCGCCGCCGCGCCCACCGCGACCAAGCCGCCCGCCTCGCCCGCGCCGGTTGCCGCCGCGCCAACCGTCGCCGTGAATTACACGACGTTGACCGAAGAAGAACTTGCCGCGCTGATTGATAAAGCCGTCACCGAGGCGCTGACCGCTTCGAACGCGGCGACGACAACCACGGCGAGTTATACGGCGGACGGCACGATCACCGCGCAAGAAGCCGCGGCGATGACCAAAGCCGTGCTGACCGCGCAAACCGAGATCGCCGAGGCGCAATCCGCGATCACCGCGTACTATGATCTCTACGCCGAACTTGCCACCGAAGCAGTCAACACGCTGAAATTGATCGAGCAAGATTTGAACAGCGTGTCCACAAGCATGAATGCGATGGCGCAATCGCTCGCGCAGATCAACACGACGCTGGCGCAAGGGTTGACGCTCGCGCAAAGCACGGTGACGCAATTGCAAGCGACCGCGACGAAGGCGAGCCAAGTGGCGCAACAAGCGCAGACCAAAGTCAAAACGTGGAGCACGACGGTGCAAGCCGATCTCACGAAACGCGCCAACGCCGCGCTCGCTGTCGCGCCGAATGCAACGCCCACCGATTTGCGCGGCACGGTGCAAAGCGTCAACACCTACCTCGATACGGTCAAGGGCGCGCTCGGCGACAATAAGATTTCGCAGAAGGATTTGCAGGCGATCAGTCAAGCCGGCGCGAATGCCTCGGCGGGGTTGAAACAATTTGGCGGCACGCAGGGGCAACAACTCGCCGACACGATCAACGGCATGACCAAGCAACTCGCGCGCGGCGAAGCGCCCAAAGCCAAAGGTAACCTGGGTGCGCTCGAACAATCAGCCAAGTCGTTGCCGGCACTGCCGAGCGGGGGCGGCGTGCAACCACCGCTGCCACCGCGCAAATAGACGCACGAAAACGGAAGGCATTGGCTGGGCGATGACGCCTAGCCATTTGCGTTTGCAACGGAGGTTCACGATGGACGAAGTCCACATCGGGCAAAGTGCCGAGGTCAGCGAATTTGTGACGGAGCAATTGACTGCCGTTTCGGTGCGGAGCGGTTTAGTTTCGGCGTATGCCACGCCGGCAATGATGGCGTTGATGGAAAACGCCAGCGTCGCCGCGATCCAAAAATGCCTCGGCAAAGGCAACACCTCGGTCGGCGTCGAGGCGCACATTCAGCACATCGCCGCAACGCCGGTAGGGGTGCGTGTGCGCGCGCGTGCCGAAGTGATCGCGCTGGAGGGTCGCCGCGTGTTGTTCAAAGTCGAAGCTTGGGATCCGAAAGAAAAAATCGGCGAAGGCACGCACACGCGCGTCATCGTGGACGCGGCGCGTTTCAAGGACAAGGTCGAAAAGAAAATCCGGTCGTAGGAGGCAGGATGAAAGACATTACCGCCCGCGCGCTGAACATTGCGCAATTGCGCGGCGCGACGTACGCGGATATTCGCGTGGTCGAGCGACTCAATCAGCGCGTCGCCGTGAAAAACGGGCAGGTCGAAGCGTTGGAGCAAAGCGAATCTATCGGGTTTGGCGTGCGCGTGATCGCGCACGGCGCGTGGGGCTTTGCGTCCAGTTCGCGACTCGAACCGCTCGAAATCGAACGTGTGGTGACGCAAGCGGTTGCCATCGCCAAGGCGAGCGCGGCGACCAAAACGCGCGACGTGAATCTCGGCGAGCCGATTGTGTCGCAAGGCGTGTACGAAACGCCGGTCAAGATCAATCCGTTCACCGTCTCGCTGGACGAAAAAATCGGTTTGTTGCTCAAAGTGGACGAAGCGATGCGGCGCGTCAAGGGCGTCAAGGTCGCGCGCGGCGAACTCGGCTTTTTGCAGGAAAATAAAACTTTCGCTTCGACGGAAGGGAGCGAAGTCAAGCAAGAGATTGTCGAGTGCGGATGCGGCATTGTCGCGCTGGCGAGCGATTTACGAACCGGCGAAGTGCAGGTGCGCTCGTATCCGAACGCCGGCGGGCGGCATCAACAAGCGCGCGGGTACGAATTTATTCTCGAACAAAAATTAGCGGAGAATGCGCCGCGCGTCGCCGAAGAAGCAGTCGCGCTTCTCACTGCCGCGCAATGTCCCAGTTACGACGCGATGACGATCATCCTCGACGGTTCGCAGATGGCGTTGCAAATTCACGAGTCGTGCGGACACCCCGTTGAGTTGGATCGCGTGCTGGGCAGTGAAGCGGCGTTTGCGGGCACTTCGTTCTTGACGCCGGAAAAGTTGGGGCGTTTTCGCTACGGCTCCGAACTGGTCAATATTACCGCCGACGCCACGTTGCCGTACGGGCTGGGCACGTTCGGGTACGACGACGAAGGTGTGCCCGCGCAAAAAACCGACGTGATCCGCAACGGAATTTTCGTCGGCTATTTGACGAGCCGCGAAACGGCGCACCAACAAAAACTCGGCGCGTCGAACGGCACGATGCGCGCGGACAATTGGAATCGCACGCCGATCATTCGGATGACGAATATCAGTCTGTTGCCGGGAACCTGGGATGTGGACGCGTTGGTCACGGACACGGACGACGGGATTTGGATGGAGACGAATCGGTCGTGGAGCATTGACGACCGCCGGCTTAATTTCCAGTTTGGCACGGAAATGGCGTGGGAGATCAAAGGCGGCAAGAAAACGCGCATGTTGAAAAACGCGACCTATACCGGCATCACGCCGGAATTTTGGAACGCGTGCGATGCGATTGGCAACGAAAAATCCTGGGTGATGTGGGGCACGCCCAACTGCGGCAAGGGGCAACCGCCGCAGGTCGCGCACACCGGGCATGGCACGGCGCCTGCGCGTTTTCGCAACGTGCGCGTCGGCGTGATCAAATAAACCACTACGGGAGAAGCAGGCATGGCGGATGTGAGTTTGGCGATTATCGGCGGCACGGGCAAGGAAGGCAATGCGTTGGCGCGGCGTTTCGCGCAAGCCGGCGTGCGGGTCTTGATCGGCTCGCGCGATGCGGCAAAAGCGCAAGCCGCCGCGCAAGACTTGAACACGCGTATCGGCGCGGCGCGCGTGGAAGGGTACACCAACCGCGAAGCGGCGGAACGCGCGGAGGTGCTCCTCCTCTCCGTGCCGTATGCCGGGATGCAACCGATCCTTGCCGATGTGCGCGCGGCGGCGCAAAACAAGATCGTGATCAACATTGCGGCGTCGCTCGACCCGGAAAAAAAGAGCCGCGCGAAACCACCGGCGGCGGGTTCGGTGACGGCAGAGGTGCAACAATTTTTCGGCGACGCGACGCGCGTTGTCTGTGCGTTTCAAAACATTTCGCCGGAAAAACTCGAATCGGTCGAAGAAAAAATTGATTCGGACGTGCTTGTGTGCGGCGCAGACAAGGACACGCGCGCGCAAGTGATCGAATTGATCCGGCGAATCGGGGTGGACGCGTTCGACGCCGGGATGCTGGCGAACGCCGTGGCGGTGGAGGCGTTGACTGCCGCTTTGATCGCGATCAATCTTCGCTACAAAACCAAGGGCGCGGGCATTCGAATCGTCGGCGTGCCGCGGTAATTCCGAACTCGGACCAGCCGAAAGCAAATTCATTTTATCGGACGCGGACAAACGCAGCCAAGCGCAGACAAAAAATATCCGCGTCCTAAAATTTTTTGCTTTTGTGCAACCGGCTCATTCACAAGGTTCTATGCCACAACTTACGCTGACTACTCTGCCCGATATTCCGCTCGTGATGCGCGGCGACGATCTCGCCGCGCTGATTTTGCGCGGCTTGTACGGTGCGCGGCTCGAATTGCAAAACGGCGACGTGCTTGTGCTTGCGCAAAAAATCGTCAGCAAAGCCGAGGGGCGCATGGTGCGCTTGAGCGAGGTCACGCCGTCGCCGCAAGCGTACGAACTGGCACGCCAGTCCGGCAAGGATGCGCGCTTTTGCCAGGTTGTCTTGTGGGACACGCGCGAGATTGTTCGGGTGCGCGAGGGGCTGATTATCGTCGAAACGACCCAGGGCTGGGTGTGCGCAAACGCCGGGATTGATCGCTCGAACGTCGCGCCGCACGATGCGAACGAATGGGTGTTGCGTTTGCCGGCGGACGCGGATCGCTCGGCGCGCGAATTGCGCGAGCGGTTGCGCGCGTTGACCGAGCGCGAGATTGGTATCGTCATCAACGATTCGCACGGGCGCGCGTGGCGTAACGGCGCGGTCGGCGTGGCGATTGGCGTGGCGGGTTTGCCCGGTGTGGAGGACTTGCGCGGCAAGGCGGACTTGTTCGGCTATCAACTGCAAGTGACGACGATTGGGCTGGCGGATCAAATTGCGTCGGCGGCGTCGTTGTTGCAAGGGCAAGCCGACGAGGGCTGTCCCATCGTGCATGTGCGCGGCGCGCCGTTTACGCCATGCGCCGGTTCGGCGCAGGAAATCGCGCGCACCAAAGCGCAAGATTTGTTTCGCTAAGCAACGGGGCAGCCACTGGCTGCCCCGTTCGATTTAGTACACCATTTCACCGCGCACGAACGCCGCCGTGCGCGGATCGCGCGGCGCATCGAAGAACGCCGGCGTTGCCTGCACCTCGACGAGGCGACCACCCAGCATCAAGCCGACGCGATTCGCAAGCCGTTTTGCTTGGAACACGTTGTGCGTGATGAGCACGACTGTCGTGCCGCGCGCGCGGTTGTGCTCGCGCACGATTTGTTCGATCAAGCCGACATTGTACGGATCGAGATTCGCCGTCGGTTCGTCAAGCAACAAGACCTGGGGATCGATCACGAGCGCGCGTGCTAACGCGACGCGTTGCATTTCGCCGCCGGATAATTTGTGCGCGAACGCATGGGCGAGCGACTGTAAGCCCACGCGCTCTAGCATTTCATCCACGCGCCGATCCGCGCGTTCGCCGCGCAACGCCAAACCGTACGCGACGTTCGCGCGCACAGTCGCGCGCAACAGTACGGGCCGCTGAAACACCGTCGTCACCTGTCGTCGCGTCTCAATCGGCACATTGCCGTTCAGCGTTTGCGCGCGGTACACAATGCGCCCGCTCGAAGGCGGTTCGAGAAAATTGAGTAGGCGCAGGAGCGTAGACTTGCCCGCACCGCTCGGACCGACCAGCGCGAAAATTTCGCCAGCGTGAATCTCCAACGCGGCAATATCGAGGATGGTGCGCGCGCCGTACTCTTTTCGCAAATCGCTCAGTTGATATACGGCGTCCATTAGTCCCCCGCACGGCGTTGCAATTGCAACATCGCCACGTTTGCCAGGAATGCCAGCGAGAGTAAAATCACGCCAAGCGCGAGCGCCAGGTCGAACGAGCCGGTGCGCGTGTTCAACACAATCGCCGTCGTCAACACGCGCGTCTTGCCTTCGATGTTGCCGCCGACGAGCATCACCGCGCCGACTTCGGAAATGATGCCGCCGAACGCCGCGACAATCGCGGCGATGACGCCGATGCGCGCTTCGCGCAAGACCGCCCAAATTTCTTGCCAGGGGGTTGCGCCGAGCGAACGCACTTGGAGGCGCAACGCCGGGTCAATGCCTTGCACCGTCGTCATCGTCAACCCGGCGACGAGCGGAAATGCGATGATCACTTGCGCGACGACCATCGCGCTGGGCGTGAACAACCAACCCAAGCCGCCGAGGGGTCCCGAGCGCGAGAGAAACAAGTAGACGAACAAGCCGACGACGACCGGCGGCAAGCCCATCCCGGTGTAGAGCAACGCCGTGATCAAGCCGCGCAGGCGCAAGCGCGACAAGCCCAGCGCCGCGCCAATCGGCACGCCGACGATGACGCTGATCGCCAACGCCAAGCCGGTCACGCGCAACGACAGCCAGATGATTTCGTACAGCGCCGGCTCGAACGAGAAAATCAAATTGAATGCTTGAACGAATCCGCGAGCGAGTTCTTCCATAAATCATCTAGCCCCGCCGGGTCAGTCCGCCCGGCGGGGCTTGCCTTTCAATCTTTGGCGATCATCACTTCGGTTGCTTTGATGACTGCCGCAACCTGGTCGCCTTTTTTCAGTTTCATCTTTTTCGCCGAGTCGGCGGTGATCGCCGCGACGACTTCAAACTCGCCAACCTGAACGATGACTTGCGCCATTACTGCGCCGAGTTTGACAGACTTGACTTTGCCGACGAGTTGATTGCGTGCGCTAAGCATACTGCCTCCTTTGACAGGTGGGACAAATGTACAAATCTGTCCCACGAACCTCTGCGTGTGCGTTGGAACTGAGCGCTATTTGATTTCGAGTTTGACGAAATTCTTGACCCAGGTATTGCTCGCCATGCCCGCCATCGCGGTTGCCAGCGTGCCGTCTGCGTTGATCGCCACCAAGCAGTCCGCGCATTTGCGCGCGTCAGCCAACGCGACCTCGGTGGTAAAACCGTCGCTTGCCGTCAAGAGCAATTTCGTCGCCTCGGCTTTGACCTGCGCTTGATCGAGGAGCGCGCTCAACCGCACGCCTTGATAATCTTGCTTGCCGGTCTTGGGGTGTTCGAGGTTGAGTTTGACGACGTTCATCCCCTTGAGTGCATCGAGCGTCAGCTTGAGTTCCTTGCCGACTGCGCCGGTCACCGTCAACGCGGGTGCGCCGCTGGTAGGCGCTTGCGCTTGGTTGCGCCACTCTTGCGAGTCGGCATAGAACAACGGCGAGCCGAATTTATCCACGCCGAAATTGCCGATCACTTTTTGCTGCTCGACGGAGGTGATCCATTTCACGAAACTCGTCGCCAGATCGGACTTGACGCCGGGGAACTTGTCCGGGTTGACCGCCATCACGCCGTAGGGATTGAACAAATCCTTGTCCGCATTTTGGCTGATGTTCGCGCCGCCGACGAGCACAGTGAGACCGGTGAGTTTGGCTTGTTGCGCGAGCCAAGTCGCGCGATCCGCCAGCGTATACGCGCCTTTTTCATTCGCAAAAATCAGCGTATCACCCATTCCTTGTCCGAGCGCATTATACCACGCCATTTCTTTGGTTGGCGTGATGTTCAGCGTCGCCCAAATGCTCAACTCTTTGCTGTTCGTGCCGCTCTTGTCGCCGCGACTGGCAAACGCCGATTTGGTGTCCACAATCGCTTTGAACGCATCCTTCGCCAATTTCATGCCCGTGATTTTGGCGGGATCGTTCTTGGGACCTACGATAATGAAATCGTTGTACATCACGTCGAACCGTTCGCGCGCGTTCTTGTCGGCAACGAACTTGTCTTCACTCGGGCGATCATGCACGAGCAAAACGTCGGCGTCACCTTTTTGCCCGATGGCAATGGCTTGCCCGGTGCCGACTGCCACGACATCCACCTTGCAATTGAATTTCTTTTCATAGTCCGGCAAAATCGCCGCGAGCAAACCGGAATCGGCGGTGCTGGTCGTCGTCGAAAGAATCAGATGACAGCCGCTCGTGCCGATTGCCGCGCGAATCGAGGTGGGCGTCGGCGCGGCAGTGGGCGCAGTTGTCGGCGCGGGCGCTTTCGTCGGTTCTGGCGCTTTCGTCGGCTCCGGCGCTTTGGTCGGCGCAGGTGCAGTGGTCGGCGCAACCGTTGGCTTGGGCGCATCGGTTGGCTTTGCCGCCGGCACCGCGGTGGGCGGCACTGGCGTGGCGGTGGGCGCGGGCGCGCACGCCGCCGCAAACCCCAGCACGATCACGATCAAGAGCAAACCACGAATGAATGACGAACTGGACATCTTTTCTCCTCCTAGAGAATTTTTGAAAATAGATACGTTGGATCGAATGGCGCGCTCGCTACTCGCCCAGCGTAGATTCTGTCTTGGGAATTAACAGTGCTTGCAACAACACGAATACTCCGAGCGACGCCACGATCAAAATGACGGCGACCGGTTGCGCGGCGGCTAAACCAAACCCGGCGAAGCGCTCGTATGTCAGCACCGGAATGATGCGCGGATGATATGCGAGGATCACGACCGCGCCGAACTCGCTGATGCCGCGCCCCCACATCATCACCGCGCCCGCGATAATGCCGCGCCACGCCAACGGCAAGGTCACGTAGCGAAACGCTTGCCAGCGCGACGCGCCCATCGTTTGCGCGACGCCTTCCAATTCCGGATCGATCTGCGCGAACGCTTCGCGCGCCGCGTTCACGAGAAACGGCAGACTGACGAACAACATCCCGACGACGATCCCAGGTACATCGTCCGTAAAGCGCACGTTGAACGCGCCGAACGCTTTGCCGGCGAAACCGTGCCGCCCAAAAACCGTCAACAGGGCGATGCCCGCCGCCGTGTGCGGAACGACGATGGGCAAGTTGACGATACCTTCGACCCAGCGTTTGCCGGCAAACTCGTGCCGCGCGAGCAAGTACGCCAGCGGGACGCCGGTGAGCAACGCGAGCGCAGTCGCCCATGCCGCCGCGTAAAATGTGAGCGCGAGCGACGCGAGAACTTGTCCGTCGGTCAACGCGTCCCACAACGCGGCAAGCGGCGTTTGCGCGAGCGTGTTCACGAGCGGCAACAGGACGAACAGCAAGAGCGACGATGCGGCGGCGGCAAACACGAACGTGAACAGATCGAAGCGTTTGCGCGGGCGATGGCGCGCGCCAAAAATCGGCATAACGCAAACTCGCTTACATCGGCGCGCAGAGCGGCTTGAGCGCTGCCGGTAGCGCGTCGAGGCGATCTGCGCGCGGCGGCGTAATCAGCGGTTGTTGCTGGGCGCGCAAAACGGCTTGCCCCTTTGCGCCAAGCACATACGCCGCGAACGCTTCGGCTTGCTGGGGATGCGGCGCGTTGCTGGGAATCGTCAAGCCGTACTGAATCACCTGTCCGTCGAACACCGGCTTGACGGAGGCGAAGCGCTGAAAATCCAATTGCACTTGGACTTGGGCGTACTGCGCGGCGAGTTGCTCCGCGCCCAAGTTCACCGCGTCCGGCAACGCGACGAGTTGGAGTTTGTGTTGCTGGATCACGCTGGCGTACTCGAACGCGTAATCGAGATCGCCGGATTCAAGGAGCGCGATCAGTTGGATGCTCGCGCCGCGAATGACGATGTTGGAAGCCGGCTTGGTTTCGAGAATTTCCGGCACGTGAATGACAGCGCGGCTCGGTTCGGTTTGCAACGTGATCGGTGTTTTGAATTGGCCCAGGATCACGTCTTCAAAGATGGTCGGTTTGCGGTACGCCGCCTTTGCCAATTGCAACGCCATCAACGCGCGATACCCCGCCGCATCGAAGCGCGGATCGGCGATGCCGACCTTGACGCCGGCGCGCGCGATGATCTTGTACCAGTTGTCCGGGGTGATCTCGTCGGCGAATTTGCTTTTGGCGGTGTACGCCAGCCCCAGGTTGTTCGTCGCAAACCGAATGTGCCAATCGGCATACGGCTTGCCGGTCTCCGGCGACTTGGCGGCGTACATCAACATTGGGATCAACGCGGCGTCGGCGGACACGACCATGTCGGCGAGTTCGTGTACCTCGGCAACGTGGCGGATCACCTGGATGCTTCCGTGCGCTTCCATTTCCAGATCAATGTCGGGGTGCTCTGCCTCGTATGCTTTTTCGAGCGCGTCGAACGGAATCATCAAACTGCCGGCGATCAAAATCCGCATCGGCGTTTTCGTAACGGGGGAAGCCACACCGCCGTTGCACGCCGCAAGCATTCCAAGTGTCAGGAGCAAATTCAAGCCGACCCAAAAGCGATTTGCCATCGCGCCTACTTGACCTCGATCTTGACGACATCCTTCGCCCAAAAGTTGCTCGCCATTCCCGGCATCGCCACGTCGAGTTTGTTGCCGTTGAACGCGATGAGGCAATCGGCGCATTTCTTCACGTCCGCGAACGCCACTTCGGAGGCGTAGCCATCCGCCGAGGTCATCATCAATTTGGTCGCGCTGTCTTTCAGTTTGGCTTGGTCGAGCAGAACGATGAGGCGCACGCCTTCGTAGGTTTGCATTCCTTGCTTGGGATGCTCCGCCGTGATCTTGACGACGGTCATTCCTTTCAACGCGTCGAGCGTCAGCGCGAGTGGTTTGTCCACCGCGCCGGTAATGCTCAACGCCGAGTTGCCGGCGGGCGCGGCGGTTGGCGCGACGGTGGGTTTAGGTGCGGTGGTTGGCGCAACGGTGGGCTTGGGCGCGGCGGTGGGGGCGACAGTGGGCGCGGCGCTCAACGTCGCGTTGATCTTGGCGATGCGCCCCAGCATTTCATCCGGTTTCAGATCCGCGCCGACGAGCCGGAGCGGCGCGTCTTTTTCGTCGAGGGGATTGCCGTTCACCAAATACGCCACGAGAATATTGCTGTTGCGATTAAAGCGCGCGCTGTCGAAAACTACTTTCGTGCCGTCCGCCGCGACGACGTGCACTTGGTACTTTTTGTCGGCGACGGCTTGGTTGTACGCATTGTCGCCGTGTTTGTTGTCGTCATCAATGCGCCCGGCGAGCAACCACAGCGGCACGCCGCTCCACACTTGGGCTTTAGTGTCCGTCCACGTTTTACCGTGACACGCCGGCGCGGCGCACGATTGGAACGTGCCGCGATCCATTTCCTCGCTGATCGCGCCTGCCATTGGCAGTTTCCATTCCGCCGCTAATTTCTTGATCACGATTTGGTTGATCCACTTGACTGCCCAATGCCCGTCCACGATTTGGTTGTTCTTCGCGCTGACCACGACGAGTTTCAGGGGTCCCTCGCTGTCCGGCGGCAGGGGCTTGCCGGCTTTTTCGTAGGCGATGATCACGGTGAGCGGATCCTTGATCTTGATTTCGTCACCGGTGCCTGGGTCGTAGGTGATGAAATCGCTCTTGGTGATCTGATCGTACGAAATCGTCATCGCGTAGCCGTCTTTCGCGGTTAGCGTGACGCCCATTTCGGCGGTGAGGCCGCCGACGAGTTTGCCCAATTCGGTGACGGCAATGCCTTTGTACGGTTCGGGAATGGAGATGCGCCCGGTACTGCTTTTGATCCCCGCCCAGCCCTCGGTCGCCGGCAAGGTTTTGAGATCATCCAGTGTCAATGATTTACTACCACTTGCGCCTTCCAATTTGAGCGCCACCGGCGCAGGAATCGCCGTGGGCGCGGGCGCAGTTGTTGGCGCAACTGTTGGCTTGGGCGCGTCGGTTGGCTTTGCCGCCGGCACAGCGGTGGGCGGCATTGGCGTTGCCGTGGGCGCGGGCGCGCACGCTGCTGCCAGTAGCGCCGATAACAGGATGACCATCAATAGGAAAAAGTGTTTCATCGTAAAATCTCCAGCGAATTTATTTCAAGCGCGCCGCCACCGTGCCGGCGTGCGCGAGATCATAACCTTGCAGTTGCTCGCCTTTGCGCCGTAGCGCAGAACTCTGCAAGCCCTTGAGCAGGGGCTGGGCGCGCGGTGATTCGTACACCGCCTGCGGCATTACCAAATCGTACTGCTCTTCGCCGAGCGGAATGAAATCGAGTCCCCAGTCAGCGGCAACCGCGGCGAGTCCTGGACCCGCGTCCGCCGCGTCGCTCGCAATCGCCGTCGCAATGGCGTCGTGCGTCCACGCCACGCGTTCCCAGCCGGGTAACGCCAACGGATCGATCTTGGCCGCGCGCAATTTGGCGAACAGTAACAAGCGCGTGCCTGCGCCGCGCTGACGATTGATCAAGCGCACATCCGCGCGCGCCAGATCGCGTACGCCGCGAATGTTTTTGGGATTGCCACGCGCGATCAGCAAACCGTTTTGGCGCGATGCCAGGTTGATCAGTACCGTGTGTTCTTCCGGCAAAATATGTTTGATGAACGGCACATTGTATTTGCCGGTTTCCAGATCGAGCAGATGGATGCCGGCGATGTCTGCCTCGTGGCGCGAGAGTGCGAGTAAGCCGCCGAGACTGCCGATGGGCGAGGTGGAGGTGGCGGCGAGTTGCGCGAGAAACGCGAGGAGCGGATCGTCGCTACCGGTGATCACGAGCGCATTGGACTGCGCCTGACTAGTCAGCCCTTTTGCCGTGGAAGGCGTACTCGTCCACAAGGTCAACGCCGCGAGCGCGGCTTCGGTTTCGCGGAGCGCGGCATCGGCAAGGATGATGCGCGCCGCATCGCCCGCGGCGCGCGCCGTGCGGAGTGCATCCTGGCGCGCCGCGCGTTCCGTTTCCAGTGCGCGGCGTTGGTCTTGCACGGCTTGGTCGAGCAAGATACCGGCGGTGTTCGCCAACCGGAGTTTGACAAAAAATTCGTCGCGCGCGGTGTTGGGTTCCTGCAACCATGTTTCAAATGCCTGCCGCCCGCGCGCGGTGAGCGTGTACATTTTGCGATCGGGTCCGTTGGAGCCGGGCACGACGCGCACCTTGATCCAGCCATGGCGCGTCATCTTTGCCAGCGACCGGTAAAGTTGCGCGAAATCAATTCGCCAGAATGGCGCAAACCCCTGCTCAATCGCGCGCTTGAGATCGTAACCGTGCCGCTCGCCTTGCACGAGCAAGCCCAACAAAGCATGGGTTGGTGACATGGGTCTCTCCTCCTGGCTATATGCAATACATATGTTATCCTGAAAGACCCAACTTGTCAAAAAACCGTTGCGCCGCCGGGCGTCCACCGCACAAAAAATCCTTGTGAAGATTGCGCCAGGCTGTAGCAGGACTCGCTAGCGTTTAACGGCCCCTCAACCGTACCACGCTAATCAGGAGGAACTGGGCATTCTTCACAAGGATATGAAATTGGAGGACACGTTCGCACGGACAACGGTGTGAACGTGTCACTCATGCTATATGCAATGCATATATTACGCAAAAATGGCGTATTTGTCAACCGGGGTGCGACCGGGGTGCGACGGGGCACACGGGGCTTTTCAAAAGTCAGGCGACCCTCATCCCAACCTTCTCCCTCAAAGGGAGAAGGGGTAAATTCCCTCGCCCCTGTGGGGAGAGGCGCTAGCGCGTCCGTAACGCGGCGGGACGCCGCACGGATGTCGCGCTAGCGGGGTGAGGGGTGATGTCAAGCGACTTTTGAAAAGCCGTGGACGGGGCAACGGGGCGACGGGGGTACGTCAAGTTTTGGATCATCGCAGTAGCACACAGACGCCGTTCCGTGCCGGCGGTATCGCACGCTCCGGCGAGCATGCCCTACATCGTCAACCAAAAATTTGACATACCCCCGCGTGCGACGGGGCGACGGCTTTTTTTCGTTTGCCAAGCGTTTCGTTTTCTGCTATTATCCCGCGCGGAGGAAAAATGGCGTATCGTGATTTGCGCGAATTTCTCGCGCGCCTCGAACAGCAGGGACAACTCGTGCGCGTCACCGCGCCGGTCAGTCAAGATTTGGAAATTACCGAGATCGCCGATCGGGTGATGAAGGGTGCGTCGGCGAAAAACGTCGCGCTGTTGTTTGAAAACGTGCGCGAGCAAACATTCCCTGTTGCCATCGGCTTGTTTGGCACGGAACAACGGATGGCGCACGCGCTTGGCGTCGAAAAATTGGATGACCTCAACGCAAAACTCGCGGAATTTATTTCGTTGGATATGCCCCGCGGCTTGCTCGAAAAAGCGCAACGCGGTCTTGAAATGTTGAATGGTTTGCGCGTGACCGAGCCGCGTTACGTTTCGCGCGGCGCGTGCCAAGAAGTGGTGATGGCATCACCCAACCTCAACGCTCTGCCCATTCTCCAGTGCTGGCCCCTGGATGCGGGGCGGTACATCACGCTCCCGTCCGTGTTCAGTCGCGATCCGAAAACCGGCAAACGCAATGTCGGAATGTACCGGCTCCAAGTGATGGACGCGCAAACGCTGGGGATGCATTGGCAAAGGCACAAGGGTGGTGCGGAACACGAACGCGTCGCGCGCGAACTCGGCGCGGAAAAAATTCCGGTTGCGGTTTCGCTCGGCGGCGATCCGGCGATCATCTGGGCGGGGTCTGCGCCGTTGCCGCCGAATATTGACGAAATGATGCTGGCGGGCTGGTTGCGCGGCAAAGCGGTTGATCTCGTCAAATGTGTGTCGCAGCCGTTGGAGGTGCCGGCGGATGCGGAAATCATCATCGAGGGCTATGTCGATCCGCGCGAGCAAAAAATCGAAGGTCCGTTTGGCGATCACACCGGCTATTACTCGCTCGCCGATTACTACCCGGTGATGCACGTCACCGCGATCACGCATCGGCGCGACGCAATCTATCCGACGACGATTGTGGGCAAGCCGCCGATGGAAGATGTGTGGATGGGCAAGGCGACCGAGCGACTGTTTCTGCCGCTGATGAAATTGTTCCAAAGCGAGATTGTGGATGTGAACATGCCGGCGGAAGGCACGTTTCACAATCTGGTGATCGTGAGTATCCAGAAACGCTATCCCGGTCAAGCGCGCAAAGTGATGTATGGCATCTGGAGCATGGCGTTGATGATGTTGACGAAAACGATCATTGTGGTGGATGCCGACGTGGACGTGCACAATTTATCGCAGGTCGCGTTCGAGGTGCTCGCCAACTATGATCCGCTCCGTGATGTACAGATCGTCAGCGGGCCCGCCGACGATTTGGATCACGCCGCGCTCGAAAAGAATTTCGGCGGCAAGCTAGGCATTGATGCGACGCGCAAAACCGACCGCGATCCGGGTCCCCACCAGACATGGCCCCCCGAAGTGGAAATGGCGCCGGCGATCAAGGCGCTGGTGGATGCGCGGTGGCAGGAGTATTTCAAATAGCCAAAGCCGCTGAATCTACGGAAGACTTTTTGCACAAGTTGCGAATCGTTCTCAAAGAGGCGCAGGAAACGAGATTGCGAACCATCAAAATTCTTCTCGATAACATCCGATTCGAACACACCATTTTCGCGTTGCCGTTTGCGTACCTGGGAATGGTGTTGGCGGCGCGCGGCTTGCCGACGTGGCACCAGTTCGTTTGGATCACCGTGGCGATGGCGGCGGCACGGACGCTCGCCATGTCGCTCAACCGGCTGATTGATCGCGAGTTGGACGCGCGCAATCCACGCACGCGGAACCGTCCTCTGCCGCGCGGTTTGATCTCGCCGCGGGCGGTTGCCGGCATTTCGTTCGTGGCGTTCGTCCTTTTCGAATTTGCGGCGTGGCAACTCAACCCAGTTTGTCTGGCGCTGTCGCCGCTCGCGCTGATCTTCCTCGTCGGTTATCATTACGCCAAACGGTTTACGTGGCTGTGCCATTGGGTGCTTGGCTTTACCGATGGCATCGCCGCGGCGGGCGGCTGGGTCGCCGTGACCGCGACATTAGACCCGCTCGCGTACTGGCTCTGGTTCGTCGTCGTCGTGTGGATGGCGGGATTCGATTTGATCTACGCGTGCCAGGACGTGGACGTGGATCGGCGCGAGGGGTTGCACTCGTTTCCCGCGCGCTTTGGCATTGCCCGCGCGCTCACTTGCGCGCGCATCCATCACGCGCTCACGGTGATTGCGCTGGCAATCGTCGGCAGCGTCGCCGCGCTCGGCATTCCATTTTGGCTGGGTGTGCTCGCCGTCGTTGCACTGCTCGCATACGAAAACGCCATCGTCAAACCGGATGATCTGTCGCGCGTCAATCTCGCTTTCTTCAACGTGAACGGCTACATCAGCGTCATTGTTTTTGTTAGCGCATTGCTCGGCATATATTTTCCGTTTCCCAGGTAGGAGGAAAAATGATCAAGCGAATGGTTTTGGGCATCGTGCTCCTGATCGCGCTCGGTGCGTGCGCCGCGCCGCTCGCGCCCGCGGCGCAACAACCGGTGCTGTTGCGAATCGGCGTGCTGCCGATCACCGATGTCGTGCCGATGTACGTCGCGGAGCAACAACGCTATTTTCTCGAGCAAGGTCTCAGCGTCGAGTTGGTGCCGGCGGGCAGTGCGGCGGAGCGCGATCAGATGCTCTTGACCGGGCAAATTGACGGACAATTGAACGATCTCGTCTCGACGGTTCTGTTCAACGCCAAAGAATCTAAAATCAAGATCGTGCGCACGGCGCGCATCGCTTTCAAGAACGCGCCCGAATATTGGATTCTCGCGCCGAAGGACAGCGCGATCAAGACGGCGCAGGACTTGAAGGGCAAAGAGATCGCCATTTCGCAAAATTCGGTGATCGAGTACGTCACGCAACGGTTGCTCGAAGCGGAGGGGCTGAGCGTTGCCGACATCAAGACGACGAACGTGCCGGCGATTCCGACGCGCTTGCAATTGCTGGAGCAAAACCAAGTTGCCGCGGCGACGTTGCCCGATCCCTTGGCGTCGCTGGCGATTCTGAACGGCGCGCGCATCGTCGTGGATGACAGCAAGTACCCCCAGTTCAGCATGAGCGTGCTCAGTTTCCGCAACGAAATTTTGACGCAACGCGCCGGCGACGTGAAAAAATTCCTCACCGCGTACGACAAAGCGGTAAACGACATTCGGAGCAAGCCGGAGCAATTCCGCAACACGCTGATCGAACGCGGACGTGTGCCCGACCAATTGAAGGACAAGTACCAGTTTCCGCCGTTTCCCGATCCCGGCATTCCGTCCAAAGCCCAGTGGGACGATGTGGTGAAATGGGCGCTCGACAAAAAATTGATCGCGGCGGCGGTAACGTTCGAGTCGTCCGTGGACGCAGGGTTTATCAAGTAATTGCAGATTGCAGATTGCAGATTTTCGTAAATCATAAATCTGCAATCCTAAATCGCCATGATTGACATTCGCGAGATCACCTTTACCTATCCCGGTCAAACCACGCCGCTGTTCGACGCGTTCACCTGGCGCGTCGCGCGCGGCGAATTTTGGTCGGTGCTCGGCGCGTCCGGTTGCGGCAAGTCCACGTTGTTGCATCTCATTGTCGGCGTGCGCGCGGCGAACCGTGGCGCGCTCACCGTCAACGCCGAAAGCGTGCCGCGTAAAAAAAATCGCGGCAAGACCGGGCTGGTGTTGCAAGATTACGGCTTGCTACCCTGGGCAACGGTGCGCGAAAATGTCGAACTGGGTTTGCGGATTCGTGAATTTTACGGGCAAGGCGATGGAAACCGGGCGGCGGTCGAATTTTGGCTGGAGCGGTTCGGGCTTGCCGCGCACGCCAAAAAATATCCGGCGCAATTGTCCGGCGGACAACGCCAGCGCGCGGCAATCGCGCGCACGCTCGTGATCGAGCCGGACGTGCTACTGATGGACGAGCCGTTTTCCGCGCTCGACGCGCCAACGCGCGAAGACCTCGAAATGCTCACGCTGAACTTGCAAGCCGAAACCCAAACGACGACCGTGTTCGTCACGCACAGCATCGAAGAGGCGGTGTTCCTGGGACGCAAAATCCTGATCCTGGGATCGCCGCCGCATCGCTCGCCGGCGCGCGTCGTGGATAATCCGGGCGCGGGGCGCGGCGAGTATCGTAACGAGCCGGCGTTCGCCGCCCAAGCGCGCGTGTTGCGCGAGTTGCTCAAGCGCGAGTGAGGGCATTATGCGAAACCGTGACATTCTTCTCGCCGCGCTGGCGATCCTCGTCGTTTGGGAAATTGCCGCGCTGATCTTACACCGCGAAATTTTGCCCGCGCCGACCGTCGTGTTGGGCGCGCTCGTTACGCAATTGCCGCGCTCGCTCGGCGCGCACTTTGCCGTGAGCGCGTGGCGCGTCATTGCGAGCATCGCGCTGGCGATTTTGTTGGCGACGCCGGCGGGCTTGGCGCTCGCGCAGTATCCGCGCGCCAATCGGTTCTTTGCGCCGGTGATCTACCTGACGTACCCGATTCCGAAAATCGTGTTTCTGCCGATTGTGATCTTGTTTCTCGGCATCGGCGACGCATCGAAAATTTTCGTCATCTTTTTGATCTTGTTCTTTCAAATTCTGGTGATCGTGCGCGATCAGGCGTTGGCGATCCGCGCCGAGTTGATCTACTCGGTGCGTTCGCTTGGCGCGGGACGACGCGCGCTGTTGCGTTTCGTCTACTTGCCGGCGACGTTGCCTGCTGTGCTCACCTCGATCCGGCTCAGTATCGGCACGGCGGTTGCCGTGTTGTTCTTTGCCGAAACGTTTGCGACAACTTCGGGTTTGGGCTATTACGTGGTCACGGACACGTTCCAGCGGATCGCCTTTCCCGAAATGTACGCCGGCATCGTGGCGATGAGCGTGCTCGGTTTGTTGTTGTATTTCGTCGTGGATTTTCTCGAACGGAAATTGTGTCCGTATCTGTTCGCCAAATGAATTTTCGGTTCGTCCCGTTGAAATTGAAAATGGATAAAGCGACTTTTGTGCAAACCATGTTCGACGCGATTGCGCCGCGTTACGATTTGATGAACGCGGTGATGACGTTTGGGCAACATCAGCAGCTGCGCCGCGCCGCCGCCAAGTTGGCGTTGCCGCCGCGCAACGGCTTGGCGCTCGACCTGGCGACCGGCACGGGCGATTTCGCCAGCGCCTTGCGCGAGGCGGAGCCGACGTGTCGCGTGGTCGGCGTGGATTTTGCGCTTGAGATGATGCGCCTGGGGCAAACGAAATACCACGGGCGTGTAATGTTTGCGGCGGGCGATATGTTGCGCTTGCCTCTGCCCGCTGACACTTTTGATTGCGCGGTCAACGGGTTTGTGCTGCGGAACGTCGCCGATGTGCGCGTGGCGTTCGCCGAGATGCGCCGCGTGCTCAAACCGGGCGGGCGCGCGATCAGTTTGGAAATCACTTCGCCGCGCACGCCGATCTGGAAAAATGTTTTTGGGATTTATTTCGATCATCTCATGCCGCGTCTCGGCGGTTGGTTGAGCGGACAGCCGGCGGCGTATCGCTACTTGCCGCAATCGGTGCACGCGTTTCTCAAACCGGAACAGGTTGTCGCGGTGATGCGCGACCTGGGTTTTCGAGACGCGGCGTTTCAACGCTGGGCGCTCGGCGCGATGGCAGTCTATGTAGGCGTCAAGTGATCGGACATTGGGGAACGGTTGTCTGGGGCAAGCCATTGATTACGCACGCGGGAGGCGGAGATGAGTCATTCGGGCGGAACGATCAGTCACTTGCAGATCAAGGTGGCGCGCGACGCGCCGATGCAAGCGCGCGATGTGTTACACGCTGTCGCTGACCTGGGATTGGACGGCGATGTGAACGCGCGCGCAGGGAGCGCGCGACAGGTTTTGTTTATGGACGAGGAAACGCTGGCAGCGTTCGAGTTGCCGAACGGACGCGTGCGCGAAAACATTACAACGCGCGGTATTGCTCTGCAAACGCTGGCGGCAGGGGCGCGCGTGCGCGCGGGCGCCGCCGTGTTTGAAATCACCAAGCCATGCGATCCGTGCGGCTTTATTGACGACATTCGCCCGGGATTGCGCGAAGCGATGGAGGGCAAGCGCGGCATGTTGGCGCGCGTGATCCAGGGCGGCGAGTTGCGCGTCGGCGACGCCATCGAAATCATCCCCGCGTAAAAACCGAACCGCGTTTGGTTATCCGCCGGAGACGGGCGGCAGGATCAACACTTGCGCTCCTTCATGGAGCGGTGTTTCGACCCCCTGCAAAAAATGAATTGCCCTGCCGTTGATCAGGATTTGTATGTACGGCAGAACCGCGTTGCTATTTGGCTCGAACAGGCGCGCGGCGAGTTGGTCACCCCACCTGGCTCTCACATAGTTCAAGAGGTCTTGAACGGTTGCGGCATCCGGGAGTTCGAGCTCGGTCTGCCGCTGACCGATAATGTCTTTGAATCCCAGGATGGTGTGAAGCGTGATCTGCATCGCCGGCGAACCTACACGCCCAACTGATCCGCAACGTATGCCAATCCCAGGTCGGTCAACTTTTGCCGCGTGGGCACGCCAGTCCGAACATCCCAGCCGCGCAACGCATAATACTCGTCGAGCATCTTGTTCAGGTCGGCTCGGCTGAGCACGTTGCCTTTGGACGCGCCGGCGGGGAGCGGCTCGGTCAGCAATCTTTCGGGCAAGGTGTCATCCGCGCGCGTCAAGCCCTCGCGGACGTTAAATGCTTTGGCGAGGTTGTTGACGCGTTCGCCCACTTGCAGGACTTGCTCCGGTGTGAATGACAAACCCGTTACCGCTTCCATCAGCGTCGCCGTGTTCTGGCACGCCGTGGCGGGCACCGCCATGTCGAGGAGGAACGCGCACATGGGGGCGCAGTCCAAGGTTGCTGTTCGAACATCCTGATTCCAGATCGTCAGTTTGCCCTTGCCATCGGTTGACAGGCGATCCACGTGCCAGGGTACGGGCACGCCGAAAACTTCTTGAAACGCATAACCGCGACAATGATCCGCGCCGGTGTACGCGGTCGCAAAGCCCAGTCCATGCCCCTTGAGCGCGCGCACGTCGTAGCCGGGAAGCTCCAACCCTTTGACGTGCATCGCATATTTTTCCGTGCCCTCGCCGATGCGCTTTGCCGCCGCGCGACTGCCATCGGCAAGGAGGTCGCCGACGCCGTCCCGATACGCGATCTTGCGGAGAACTTGCAACATGGCTTGGTCGTTGCCGAAACGCAAATCAATGCCGTCGGTATCCGCGCGCGTGAACAGCCCTTTCTCATAAAGTTCCATTGCAAACGAAATGGTCACGCCGGCGGAAATGGTGTCGAGTCCCAGTTCATCGCACAAGCGATCCGCGGCGATGATGGGGTCTACGCGATCCACGCCGACGCCGCTCCCCAGCGAATAGACCGTTTCAAAGTCGGGTCCTTCCGTGAGGATGCCGGCATACTCGCCCGTTTGGGCGACTTTGAGTTGGCTACACCCGACGGGGCAATCGTGGCAGTGTTCTCTGCCGACGATGCGCGTGGCTTGCGCGTCGCGCCCGATGCCTTCAACCGGCACAAACGCGCCGGTGGCAGTCCAGTTCTTGGCGGGGAGGACGCCCAGCGCGCCGGCGAGATCCGTCACCATCGGCGTGCCGTGATGCGAAAATTCGGGATAGAGCACGGGGCTGGCTTTGAACGCTTGGAGTAGCTCACTGCGCCCGACTTTGTATTTTTGCGCGGAGTCAATTGCAACGGTATCCGTTCCCCGAACGGCAAGCGCTTTGAGGTTTTTCGATCCCATCACCGCGCCCAAGCCCTTGCGCCCCACCGCGCGGCGTTCGTTGACCAAGCACGCCATCTTGCTCAAGTGTTCGCCGGCGGGCCCGATGCAACACACGCGCACGTTTTGATCGCGCAATTCGTTTTTGACGAGTTGCTGGCAATCGAAGGTGAGCGTACCCCACGTGTGCCGGGCATCGTGAAATTTGACATCCTGTCCCAGGATGGAAACATAGGTCGGCTTGTCCGCCTTGCCCTCGACGATGATGACATCCCACCCGGCGAATTTGAGTTCGGTGGGAAATTCGCCGCCGGACAATGCCACGCCCACCGCGCCGGTGAGTGGCGACTTGGCGGTCACGGACATTCGGCTCGCGCAAGGAATGCCGGCGCCCGTAAAAGGACCTGCCGCAAAAACGAGGATGTTGTCCGACCCGAGCGGGTCGGTTCCCGGCTTGACCTCATCGAACAAGTATTTGATGCCAAAGCCAGCCCCGCCGATAAAATTCCGCGCTAGTTCTTCCGGCAACGGTTCCGCGCGCGTTGTCTTGTGGGTGAGATTGATCCGCAGGACCTTGCCCGTGTATCCGCCAGAGTACATTTTTATCCTTCCTAAAATTGTCTACCGCCGTCACCGTTTGAATTTTAGGGTCGTAACACCGGTTTGATGACGCGCCCCTGCGCCATATCCTCGACTGCCTGATTGATTTCGGCGAACGGATAGAATGTGATCAAGCGGTCAAAGGGAAAGCGCCCTTGAGCATACAGCGCGATCAGTTTCGGAATAAACAAATCGGGGATGGCATCGCCGCCGAGAATGCCTTTCACGGTGCGCCCGTTCATAATGAGGTCCATGTTGAGCGCCACTTGGGTATTCGGCGGCACCACGCCGACGAGTCCGCACACGCCGAGGCGCGGCAGAACGTCCACCGCCTGGCGCAACACGCTGGGATTGCCAACGCACTCTAAACTAAATTCTGCGCCGCCGCCGGTAATTTCGATAATGGGCTTGACCGGATCGACTTGACTGGCATTGATGCTATGCGTTGCGCCCAATTCCTGCGCCAGTTGCAAACGCTCCGCGCTGATGTCTACGGCGATGATCGTGGTGCAACCGCAAACCACAGCGGCAAGAATCGCGCTCATGCCAACCGGTCCAACGCCGAAAACGGCGATGCTCGATCCTGGGCGCGGCTGAAACGAATTCATCACCGCGCCCGCGCCGGTCATGATGCCGCAACCCAGGGGCGCGAGTAGTTCGAGCGGCACATCGGCGCGCACCTTGATCACATTGCGCTCGTTCGCCAGTGCGAAATCGGCGAACGAAGACTGCGCGAAAAAGGCGCCGTGAACAACTTGGTCGCCTTGACGTAGCGTGGGCGTGCCGTCCGGGCGTGCGCCGTGAAAATTGTGTTGGTGAAAGTTCAGACAGTAGAGCACCTTGCCGGCTTGACATGCTGGGCAACGCCCACAATAATCCCAAGACATGATCACGTGATCGCCGGGTTTGACTTTGGTCACGCGCGCGCCAACTTGGACGACCACGCCTGCGCCTTCGTGTCCGAAAACGCTGGGCGGGGGCGGAATCGGCAAGTGACCGTCGCGCGCCCCCAAATCGGTGCCACAGATGCCGACGCCGACGATGTGAACCAAAACTTCATCGGCGTTCGGCTCGGCGAGTTGCAGTGGTTCGAGTTGAAACTTGCCAGACGGATTAAAGATGACTGCCGCATGAATGTCCATCGCTCTCCCTCACCCATCCGATTCGCTGATTACGCGACTGCCCATCGCAACTAGCGTTTTGCTATAATGTGTTGGCATAGCCGCACGCCAGCCATCGCATCTTTCCCGTAATAGTCCGCGCCCGTCGTTGCACGCACCTGGTCGTCAATTTGTCCGCCGCCGATGAGGATCGCGAACTTGCCGCCGGTTTGGTCGCGTTCGTGCCGCAGGTGGGTTACGGTTTCGTGGACGGTTGCGTGTGCCGAAGTCAATAACGCCGAAATGCCGACCACATCGGGCGCGTGGGTCTGCGTTTGCTTGACGAATTCGGCGGCGGGCACATCTACCCCGAGATCGATCACGGTGAAGCCGTAGCAACGCAACAACATCGCCAAGATATTCTTGCCCATATCGTGAATGTCGCCTTGCACCGTCCCCAACAAAATCTTGCCGGTGGCTTGTTGCGTGATCCGATGTTCTAGCAAAGGGTAGACAATATCCGTCACTTCGCGGAAAATCTCACCTGCCATAATCAAGCCCGCCAGGTAATATTCGCCGCGTTCGTAGCGTTGCCCGACTTGTTGCATTCCCGCTTGACATTCCTCGACAATTTCGAGCGGATCGTCGCCGTGCGCCAAGCGTTGTTGGACTAGTTTTAGCGCGGTGTGTTCTTCCAAGTTGGCAACGCATTGAATGAGTTCAGCACGTTGAGCGTTGGTCGCCATCGCTTTTTCTCTCCCGGGCTTTACGTCGGTTGGACGCGCGGAACGCCCACGCTGGTTGTGAAACGCAAGTGTGAACTATGGCAAACAAACCAGCCCCAACTGATCGGCGCATCCTTCAAATCGTAAAAAACATGTTCGATGCAAAACGCGGCGGCCGGAGACGTGGCACCCAACAAGCGCGCTTCTTCGGCGTTGAGGATCGTCGCTTCGACGCTAAGGTCTCCGCGTTTCAGGACGGTTTCGCCTACGCCGCTGAACAGCCCCTGCAACGATGTCACTTCCATTTCCGATTCAACCACCGGGCGCGCCGGGTCGTACACCAAGTACTCGCGGTGATAGAAAGCGGGTTGATTGTCAATGCACAAGAGCCGGCGCAAGTAGATGACGCGTTGCCCGCTGACCAAGTTTAGTTTGCGCGCCGTGCGGTCGTCCGCCGCGCGCACGCGCGCTTCCAGCAACTTGACCTGGGTTTGTTCCTTGTTGCTGAACAGGTTTTGCAACTCTTTGAAGCCAAACGTTGCCGCGCCCAACTCGACGCCGCGCACAAACGTGCCGCGCCCTTGCGCGGTGCTGATCACGCCTTGATCGGCAAGCAAGTTGATGGCGCGGCGCACCGTCATCGGGCTAACGCCATATCGCCCGACGAGTTGCGATTCGGAAGGTAATTGATCGCCCGGATGAAATACGCCGGTCGCCATGTGATGGCGTAGCAAGTTTGCCAGTTGCGCGTACGCCGGCTCGTACGAGCTACGATCAATGCGATCATTTCGGAGCGCCGGAGGCGTTTTGCTTTTACGCGTCATAAGACTCGCTTCAATTTCCTGCGCGCAGTAAAACAATGGGGTGGCGCGCGCCCGCTTTACTGGTAGAGGATGAGTGCGATCAAGTCGAGCGGTTCCGCGCCGATGTTTTTGATGCCATGCCCTTGCCCCGCGGGCGTAAAGGTCACGTCGCCCGCCTGAAGGGTGGTCACCGTACCATTATCGTTGAACTCGGCTGTCCCATTCAAAATGTAATACGTTTCGGATTCGCCCGTGTGGACGTGATAGCCAATCGAACACCCAGGTTGGATCGTCGTGTGGGCAAAGACGCGCCCCTTGCGGTACATTTCCGCTTCATCGTTCAGCAAATTGCGAACGGTGATGTGCCCCTCCCCGCCGAATGGTTTTTCGCGCACGAGCACTGTCTTTTCTGCATTTCGTCGAATCATCGAAAAACTCTCCTGCATCTAGAATGTAGACGAGCGCAGACGAGCGCAGATAATTTTTGCCGCGTTAATCCGCGCTCGTCCGCATCCCAGGCATGATATTTAATCCGTCACCTGTTTTAAATTGTGGCACGCGACTTGATGCCCGCCGCCGACCGCCGTTAATTTCGGCATGGCTTGCTGGCACGTTTCGGTGGCAAAACGACAGCGCGGATGGAAGGGACACCCCGCTGGCGCATTGATCGGGCTGGGCACTTCGCCCTTGAGAATAATGCGCTTGCGTTGCCTTTCGACGGCATAGTCCGTGATCGGCACCGCCGACAGCAACGCTTTGGTGTACGGGTGCAGCGGATTCGCGTAAATGTCTTTCGCATCCATCAGTTCGACGATCTTGCCCAGATACATCACGGCGATCACATCGGCGATGTGATAGACCACCGTCAAATCGTGCGCGACAAAAAGATACGTCAGTCCTCGGCTGTGCTGAAGTTTTTTCAACAGGTTGATGATCTGTGCCTGGATCGAAACATCGAGCGCCGAAACTGGCTCGTCGCACACGATCAATTCCGGGTCGCACGCCAATGCGCGGGCGATGCCCACCCGTTGGCGTTGCCCGCCCGACATTTCGTGCGGATAGCGGTCGCTCATCGAAAGATCGAGCTCGACCGCCTGTAGCAATTCTTCAATCCGCGCCTTGATCTGTGCGGCGGAATGCCGTTGCCGGTCCGTTGTGATCGCTTCCGTCAAAATCGCTTGCACCGATTGGCGCGGATCGAGCGAACCGTACGGGTCTTGAAAGATCAATTGCAGTTGGCGCCGGAACGGACGGATTTGCGCTTTGGACATTTCGGCGATGTCGGTGCCCTTGTAGTAAATGCGCCCGCTCGTCGGCTGGTAAACCCGCAAAATGCCTTTGCCCGTCGTCGTCTTGCCGCAACCGCTTTCGCCGACCAGTCCCAGGGTCTTGCCTTTTTCGATAGCAAAACTAATATCGTCTACTGCTTTGACCTCGCCGACTTGTTTGCCCCAAAAACCTCTGCGGATGGGAAAATAGATTTTCAGATTTTCGACTTGCAGGATGGGTTGGCTGGGGATAGACTTGCTCATGCCTGGCTCACCTCCGCATCCAGGTGACACGCGACCCAATGCTCGTTCGGTCCAATGCGACGGAGCGTTGGAAATTCGTCCCGGCACAAGCCGGAGACGCAGGTACAGCGCGGCTTGAACGCGCAGCCCGGCGGCAAATTCTGCAAGCGCGGCGGCGCGCCCTGGATCGGCACAAGCTCCCGCTCCTTGTCTTCGGTTAGATTGGGAACACATTCCAGCAAGCCGCGCGTGTACGGATGCCATGGATGCATCAAGATATCTTCGGTCGCGCCCGCTTCGATAATCTTGCCCGCGTACATCACATAGACGCGATGCGAATAGCGCGTCACGAGACCCAGGTTGTGCGTGACCACGATGATCGAAGTTTTGTATTTCTCGACGAGGGACAGCAGCAATTCCATCACCTGCGCCTGGGTTGTCACGTCGAGCGCGGTCGTCGGCTCGTCGGCGATGATGATCTTGGAGCGGCAGGCAATCGCCGTCGCCGTTAGCACCCGCTGCACCATGCCGCCGCTCATTTGGAACGGATAGTTCCGCATCCGCTCTTGGGCGTCGGGAATTCCAACCGCCTCCAGCGCTGCGACGCCGATCTGCCACGCGTCTTTGCGACTGCACTTGGTATGCGTGCGAATGACTTCGGTGAGCTGTTCGCCGATGGTGTACACCGGATTCAGCGAGGTCATCGGCTCTTGGAAAATCATGGCGATGCCCGCGCCGCGAATCCTTCGCATTTCTTGCGACTTGGGCGCATAGTCCAGCAGATTTTTTCCCTCGAACAAAATCTGTCCGCCCAAAATTTTGCCCGGCGGCGATTGAATGAGTTGCAGCACCGACATTTGCGTGACCGACTTGCCGCATCCGCTTTCGCCGACAATGGCGATGATCTCTTGTTCGTGCAGATGATACGAAACATCATCCACTGCTTTGACCTCGCCCGTCGGCGTAAAGAAACTGGTCTTGAGATTTTTAACTTCGAGCACGCGCCGCTGTTCCATTACAGTTTACCTCTCAATCGCGGATCGAGCGCATCGCGCAAACCGTCGCCGACGATGTTGAACGCGACGACGACCAACATCACGCACAACCCCGGCAGAATCGCCAAGCGTGGATGTTGCGTCAAGTATTTATAACCCTCGGAAACCATCACGCCCCACGCCGGTGTGGGCGCGGCAATGCCAACCCCCAAATATGCCAAGCCCGCTTCGACCATAATCGCCGTGCCCAAACTCATCGTGAAGATGACGATGAGCGGCGCAAAACAATTCGGCAACAGGTGTTTGAGTAAAATTTTGGTCTCGCTCTGTCCGACGAGCGCCGCGGCGGTAATGTAATCGTTATGCTTGAGCGACAAGACCATGCCGTACACCATGCGCGTGTAAGACGGAATGGCGCCGATGCCGATGGCAATTGCCATGCCCGGGATGCTTTGCCCGATCACCATTCCCAGCACCATCGAAAAGATCAGCGACGGAATCGAGAGTTGCGCGTCAATCACGCGCATGATGATCGAACTTGCCAGCCCTTCAAAATAGCCGGCGATCAAACCTAGGATGATGCCGACTACGCCCGCCCACACACTCGAAAGCAAACTTACGACCAGGGAGATTTGCGCGCCATACAACAAGCGCGTAAAGAAATCGCGTCCGATGTTGTCCGTTCCCAGCAAGTGCGCGGCTGAGGGATTGGCGAACATCTGCGTCAAATCTTGTTCCAATGGCGTGTAGGGTGTCAAGATGGGGGCGAGCAGTGCGGAAAACACAAAAATGAGAATAATTACCAGACTGATCTGGACGAGAATTCCGCGGCCAAAAAAGACGCGCAAAAATTGTTTGAACGATTCCGCGTTGAAATTTTGCATCATAAATCTATCATCCCCTCGCCAACCGAATGCGCGGATCGAAAACCCCATACAGCACATCCACGATCAAGTTCGCCGCCACGGTGAACAGGGAAATGATCAGCACGCAACTTTGCACGACAAAGTAATCGCGGTTGCTGACCGCCGAAGTGAGCATCGTGCCGATGCCGGGAATGTTGAACACTTGCTCCACCAACAATGAACCGCCGATGACCACACGCACTTGGAGACCAATGATGGTAATAACCGGAATCAAGGCATTTTTCAGCGCGTGCCGAAAAATGACGCTGAATTCGGAGATGCCATACGCGCGCGCCGTACGAATGTAATCCTGATTGATCACTTCGAGCATACTCGACCGCGTCTGCCGTGCCAGCGAAGCAAACATGACAATTGCCATACAAAAGACGGGCATCACGGCTTTTTTGAGGTACAGGGCAAAATCTTGGTTTGGTGCGGTATATCCTTGCATCGGAAACCAATTCAACCCAATCGCAAAGATATAGATGCCGACGATGCCCAGCCAGAATTGCGGTGTGCCCGCGCCCAGCGTCGAGATCAGCGTGATGACTTGATCGATCCATTTGCCGCGCCACAACGCGCTGATGATGCCAAAGCCGACGCCGACGATAATGGCGAAGATCATCGCGGGAATACCCAGGTTGATCGTGCGGGGCAAACGTTCTTGGAGCAATGCGGCGACCGTGCGGTGATAAGCAATCGAAATGCCAAACTCGCCACGGAACAAACCGCCAATCCACAACACATATTGTTCGACTAACGGTTTGTTCAGGTTGAGTTGTTCGCGGACGCGCTGCACGTCTTGCTCCGTCGCTTCAAAGCCCATTGCCAACCGTACGGGATCACCCGGCAAAATGTGCATGATGGAAAAGACGAACAGCGAGACCAAGAACACGACCACGAACGAAACCAAGATGCGTTTGATAATAAAATTGATCATGTCCCAGACCTTGTAGAACAGATTTTGCGCCGCCGCGACCCAAACAGGCAGCTGCTTAAACGAACAACGGAATCATGTCAATTTGGGAGAGATATTTGCCCGCGTCTGTCTGCGACATTTCGGAATTATCCGCATCGAACCGGTTTGCTGCATCCAACACGCGCGGCAACAAGTTGATGTCGCCGAGGGTGTTGAGAAAAACGCCGGGCTTGGCAAGCACCCACCAGATTGCTCGATCAATCTCCGCTTGCTGCTCCAGCGGTTTGTACCACGTCGTCGTTGTGCGCGGTTGCCCCCACCACGGTTGGTAGGCGAGCGACTTGATCGTCTGCATGGCAATGTGGCGCTCTCGACATGTTGTGTGCAACGCTTCAAAGTTCGCCGCATAATATTCGTTTTGCATCGTGGTCAGATTGTACGGCAACAAAACCGAGTCGAACGCGAAGCGTTCCACACTCCGCCGATGAATTGCCGGCGCTTGGATGCCGTGCCCGGTTACGCCAACCGCCCGCACCAGTCCTTGCTGTTTGGCTTCGAGCGCCGCCTCGATTGCGCCGCCGGGTCCCAGCGCGGTTTCCCATTCAATCGGATCGGTCAAATTATGAAACTGCCACAAATCAACATGGTCAACGCCCAGGCGGCCCAGCGAACGATGGAGTTCTTCCTTCGCGCCCGGCGCTTTGCGTTGCCCGGTTTTCGTCGCCAGGAAAAAATGGTTCGGGTAACGCTTGAGCCAAGGCGCCAGCCGCAATTCGGCGTCGCCGTAACTCGCCGCAACATCAATGTGGTTGACGCCATATTCGAGTAACAAATCCAGGGTGCGGTCCGCGTCGCTCTGCGAAACCCGGCTCAGCGCCGCCGCCCCGAACAATGTGCGCGTGCTGGAATGTCCCAACCGTCCAAACTCTAATTTCGGAATTGTCATTTGATCCTCGCCTAACTCGTGCGTTGCGCAGCAACTCTTTTCGCGTCGGCTTGTTCTTGTTCATTCGCGACCGATTCGATCAAGACCTTCCAGGCGCTTGCGCGAAACCTGGAAGGTCTTTTGTTACGAAAACTCGGCGATGCCTTCAATCCCATACGCGCGCACGGGGGAGGAATCTAGCCCTTTGATGTAGAGCGGCGAGTACGACATAAAGAAAATGTCCTTTTCCAAGAGTTCCAAATTCTTCAGCACTTCGAGGAAGGGAATATTTTCCGCTAGCAAAACATCGTGAAAGGGCGCAACGTCTTCGTTGCGATTTTCAATCGAGACGCCATCGCCAAAGCCGACGCATTTGACCTTGTGATCGCGGAGCCAAATCGCCGTTTCTTTGTTGACGAGCAAGCGCTGGTCTTCGGCGGTGTTGGTTTTGTTGGTAAAGGGCGTCAGTTTGTAGCACGAATCGAGAAGGATAATGTCGGCGGGGCGCAATTTCCCGGCGCACGCTTTTTCGAGCATTGCCGGTGAAATGTAGGCGCGCGGTGACGCGTCGGTAAAATTGACATAGACCGCGCGTCCCATAAAACTGGTCAACGGCAAAGCGGACACATCGGGCCAATCCTCGCGGTGATGATACGGGCATTCGGCGTGCGTGCCAAGGTGGCTCATAATATCCACGATGGTGTGAAAATCGGGAATCGGTCCGCCGGTGTTGAACCGATAGAGGTTGCAACGTCGGGTTTCGGTGGCAGGGTCAAGAAATTTCGAGAAATCAATCACGCGCAAATTTCCCATTTGGTAAACGCTCATCAAATCCTCCTTGAGGCAATGCCCTTATTTAAGTTGCGCCTTGTTTTCCAAGGCATGAATCAGCGAAACTAGAAATTCGTGGTACGGCACGGGAACGCCCAGCCGCTTTGCCGATTCTACGACCGAACCGCTAATCGTGTCAACTTCGGTGCGCGCGCCGTTTTTCAAATCGGCGTAAATGGAGGTGTAACCCCCGCGCGCATTCGCCAGCACCGTTTTGATGTTGCCGATGATTTCTTCGGCGTCGAACTGCGCCGCGCCTTCGGCATTCGCGACGGCAACGGCTTCGCGCGCCAAGCGCTCCATCAGTGCGCAGGCGTAAGGGTCGTCTAAGATGAAGCCGAGCGGAACTTGGAGGATCGCGGTCAGTGCGCTGGCGGCGGTGTTCAAAAATAGTTTCGTCCAAATTTGCTTTGCCACATTGTCGGAAACGGTCGTTTCAAAACCGCAACGCGTAAAATTATCGGCGATGGGTTGCACGCGTTCGCTGTTGCCGTTCAAAATCCCAATCGTCGTTTTGCCGCCGCCGCCGTGGTTGATGTGTCCGTTGGCAATGAGCGAGCTGTTGTGCTGAGTTGTGCCGATCAAAACGTGATCGGGATCGGCGAATTGCAAAAGTTTGGCTTGGTGTCCTGAACCGTTTTGCAACGTTAGCACGTACGTATTTTTTCCAATCAAATGCCGGTTCTGGTTCAACGCCGCCAGGGTGAACATCGCTTTGACGAAAACGATCATCAAATCCATCTCGCCTAATGGAGCGGTGTCCGTCACGGCGTTCGGTGTGTAAACCGCCGCGCCCTCTTTTTCGGCGATGGTAATGCCCTGGGCGTTGATGGCTTGGACGCGCTGGGCATCCACATCCACCAGCCAAACATCATTGTGCTTGGATAGGTAGCCGCCGAATAGCGATCCCATCGCGCCTGCGCCGAGAACGGTAATTTTCATCGTTTCCCCCTGAAACTAATCTTCGCCCGGCACCTTGAAGATTCGGGTGACGCCGGTGAATTTGCCTTCGAGGTCAAACCACTGTTGCATATTCATCATGGGTAAGGCGCTATGTCCTTTGTAACCATTCGGGAAGGCGATTTCGTTCGAGTACACGTTGTTCTTATTCTTAAAGTTCTGGGCGCCGGCTTCCAACATTGCCGCCATTGCCACCTTGAGCAGGTAATGAAATGAAATCATCCGAAAGCCGTACGGATAAATTTCCTCATTCACCACTTCGGGGATACCGTTCTTGGAATTTTGATCTGGGTAGACTTTCCATCCCGGAACGCGAGTGCCAACGGTCTTGGCATCTTCAAAGTTATTTAGCCCTACGACCATCGTCATATCCGCGCCGAGGTCAACCGCGGCAGACACGCGAGCAATCGCCTCTTCCAGATCGGTTTTGGGACTCACGTCAGTTCTGGCGACCAGGATGCACGGACTGCCTTGCAAAGCGGATACGGCGGCTTTGATATTCGACAGATATGCTTCGCGCGTCAGCGAGCCACCGTGTCCATCGTCGAGTTGAACACCCATCGCGCCGGCTTTCGCCATGCGGAGGCAAGTGCGATGGACGCTCAAGGGTGTGCCGCCGCCATCGTTAATGTCCACGGTCATCGGCAAGGGCGAATAATCACAAATCCGCGTTGTCGCCCAGAGCAATTCGTCCATGCTCAAAGTCGCTTCGAGCATCCCCGTCATGGACTCGCCCACTTCACCACCGCTGAGCAACATGGTCTTGAAACCGACCAACTCCACGGCGCGCGCCGACGCGCAATCATAGACACACGGTGACATGACACATTCGTTCTCGTTTTGCAATAATGCTTTGAGAGTTATCTTCGCGGTCATTGGTATGTTTCCTTTTTCTGAAGAGGTATCCTTCGCCCGACGGTGCAGGCGAAGGATACCTTCCATGCTAGGGGTTGTCGTTCACCGTGTTATCGGTCGAGCCAAGCCATGTGCCAATCATCGGCATAGTTGTTCGTTAAGTAGAGATTGGCGTCTTTCAGATCGCTGGAGTATGCGACGACCAACTTGGTCAAAACGATGACTTTCATCAACGCTTGGTCTTCAAACACGTTGGTGGCAACTTGTTGGAAGAGCTTGTTCGATGTTTGTTGATCGGCTGCCACCGCTTGCTTGATCAATTTGTGAACTTCGTCGGTGTGCGTAAATGACTTGATCCCCAAGCCGGCGTTCAAGCCCTGGACAAAGTTTGCGGAAAGCTGCGATGCTTGACCATTGGCAGTACCCATGGGGTGCAGGAGCATACCTGGTCCCCAACCGCCAATGTAACCGGCATAGTTAGCCACTTCGACGACATTGAGTTGGGCTTTGATGCCAACCGCGGCAAGTTGCTGAGCGATGATCTGCGCAATGTCCTCGCCTGTAGCCACCTGGAGCGTGATGCGGGTCGAAAAGCCATTGGCAAAGCCGGCTTCAGTCAGCAGTTGTTTCGCTTTGGTTGGATTGTATGGGAAGCCAGTGACCTGGGGTGAATAAACTGGGTCGGTGGTCACTGCCCATTGATTGCCTTCAAAGTAGTAACCCTTGGTGGTCGCTTTGGCAATCGCCGCGCTGTCAATCGCGTAGCTAATCGCTTGGCGAACTTTGACGTTGCTGAGCGGATCAGCCGTATCCGTTGCATTGTAGCAAAGCGTGTAACCGGTGCCCGTGAGACTTGCGGTGCCAACTGTAACGCCTTTGGCTTGCGCGAGATCAACCGCTTGGTCAAAGATCGAAACTGGGTAGACGTCGAGTTGTTTATTCTTGACGGCGGCAACGGCTACCTGGGGATTAGTGTAAATCGTCATGTTGATCCCAGCCAAGCGCGGCGTACCCCGCCAATAATCCTTGAATGCGACGAGACGCACGGCAACATCGTGTTCCCATTTATCGAACATGAATGGACCCGTGCCGACGGGGTGCGATTTCAAATAATCTTCGCCGTTTTTATCGAATGCCGCTTTGGAGGTAATGGGAGCGGTACGCGCTAACGCAATGGGGAACAACGAGTTCCATTGTTTCATCTTGATCACAACCGTACTTGCATCGGTTGCCGTAGCGCTGTCAAAATCGCCATAGAAGGAACCGGTCAAGACGCCTTTCGCCTTGTACTGATTCAAATTCCAGGCAACCGCCTCGGCGTTCAAGTCGCTACCGTCATGGAATTTAATTCCCTTTTTGACTGCCAGGGTAAATGTCAAAGCCGTCGGATCGGGCTTGATCGAATCGAGCAAAAAGGGTTGCGGCACGCCGTTCTTGTCAAAGCGCATCAGAAATTCATTGGTGAGGTAATACAAAACGGCAGTGTCAATCGGGTTGCGGGTTGCCCATGCCAGCAACGTGGTGGGTTCACCTGCAATATAGTAATTAAGCGTGCCGCCGGTCTTGACTGCCGCGGCTTTCGTCGGCTCGGGCGCTTTGGTTGCGGCGACGGTTGGCGCTTGCGTGGGCGCGGGCGCTTTCGTCGGCTCAGGCGCTTTGGTGGGTTCGGGCGCTTTGGTCGCGGCGACGGTTGGCGCTTGCGTGGGCGCAGCGGCGGGTGGTTTGGTCGGCACGGGGGGCTGGGTCGGTGCCGGCGTTGGCGTCGGTGCGGCACAGGCAACCACAAGCGCCAACACGGCGATTACGAACACGATAACGCGTTTCATCTTTCTCGTCCTTTCGCTGTCGCCGCTTGAACACGGCGACGAATCAAATGTCAACTAAAGTCATACACACGAGGTTTTGCATAGTAGAAAAAACGGGTTTTGAAAATTGCCTCCTCTCCTTTGATGAAGCGTAGCCAGCGGTCAGGGAACATGTCCGCGTGGTATATTGATATCAATGCGGGGATTGAATCAGACGGTGGATGCTCGAGGTGATGGAGCGCCAATCTGCGACCGAGTACGAATTACCTAGACAAACAGCGCCTATCCTTTATCCGCGCCAATTATATAGGGAAGTTTGCGGGGTGTCAAATAATAATTCGATTGCTCGGCGATTTCTATTTCGTCGGCTCGCTGGCGTTCGTTGGCTTGGGAACATTGGTATTTGCGAAATCTTCATACCGCACGGCTTGACCCGGCGGCACGACCACAAAATCGTCGTCCCAATTGCCTTCGATCAATTTTTGAACTAGCGCGGGCGAGCCAGCGATCTCTTCATAGCGCAGACCAAATTGCGCGGCGGTTTGGCGCGTAAACTCACGATAGTGCGACAGGTTGGCTTGCCCCGTATTGATGAAGGCAAGCCGAGTATAATTTTTCAACATGAGTTTCATCATTCGCGTTGCGCGTTCCGCGCCATATTTCGCCACGAGTTGGGGATAACTTTGAAACGGGCTATCGCCGGCTTCGATCCAACCCTTGGTGAAATAGTACGTGCCCGGCTCTTTTTTGACTTGCGCCTGGTAGGCATGGCAAGAACCAAGAAAGATGGCAATGCAATCATCCGTCCGGGGAATCACCAGCGTCGCGGTCTGCGAAACCAAACCGACGACTGCCATCGAACACAAGCCATAGCCAAGCAAAAGCACTTCAGCATCCTGACTGGCTTGATCGATTTTCTCTTGGAGAACCATTTTCAGGTTTTGAGGATGAAGATGCAGCCCGAAATCCAAAATTTCATAGCCAATGCTTGGTGGCAGCAAGGGGAGCATTTCTTCGATTACGGTGGCGCAGGCAATTACTTTTTTTCTTTGGTCCAAGTGGTTCGGTATCCTTCCGGCGAAATTACAAGATTTTCATATCATGCAAAACTTGTTTCAACTGCGCGCGTTGCGCGTCCGCGAGCGCACCGACCGGCGCTTTGGCGCGCGCGCCGCAAATGCCCATCAACGCGAGCGCCTCTTTGATGACGACTGGGAAGGTGCCTAACTCAAACGCGAGGCGCAGAGGCGCGAGTTGCGCTTGCGCTTGGCGCGAACGTTCGAGGTCGCCCGCGCTGAACGCGTTGTAAATTTCGGCGACGATGCGCGGCGCGGCGTTGGCAGTTGCCGCAATCGCGCCCTTGCCGCCACACACGAGCGTCGAATAAATCAGCGTGTCGCGTCCGACAAGCACATCGAATTTATCGCTTGCCGCGCGGCGAATAAATTCGTTGACCATCGTGAAATCGCCGCTACTGTCCTTGATGCCGACGATATTTTCGATTTGCGCGAGGCGCACCACCGTGTCCACCGCAAGCGTCACATTCGTGCGCGCCGGATTCGGGTAGAGCAAAATCGGCAAGCGCGTGTGGCGCGCAACCGCCGCGTGATGTTCGTACAATTCGTTCTGCGATGGCGTGATGAAAAACGGCGTGATGAGACTCACCGCGTCCGCGCCGGCATGTTCCGCCATTTGCGTGAGCGCAATCGCTTCTTTGGTCGTGATTGTGCCGGTGCCGATGTAAACTGGGACGCGCTTTTGCGTTTCGTCCACCACGATTTCGGTGACGCGCTTTTTTTCTTCGAACGAGAGTGCGTATGCTTCGCCTTGCGTGCCAACCGCAAACAAGCCATGCACACCGGCGTCAATCAAATAATTTACGAGTCGGCGCAACCCGGCTTCGTCAATCGTTTCGTCGTTATTGAGCGGCGTGACCATTGCGGGGATGACGCCGCGCGGTTTGAAATTCATCAGGTCTCCCATTACCCAAGTGGGACAAATTTACAAATTTGTCCTACGCATTATTTTGCAATCTTGTTCGCTTGAATGTAATCGAAATTAATATCCATGCCCAACCCGGGTTTCTGCGAGATGTGCACAAAACCCTCGTTGTCCATCGGGTCAACGAGTTCGTTGAGCCAGGGTTGCGGTTGTTCGTAATCGAGAAATGGATGCAGTAACCCGCGTTCGTAAAAGGTGTCCGTCGAATTCATCGCGCCCAGCATGTGCAAGTTGCCGACGCCGTTGCCGTGCACTTCCATCCGCACGCCAAACGCTTCGCACAGGTGCGCGGTCTTGATGAGCGGCGTGAGTCCGCCGAGATCGCCGACGCCGCCGCGACTAATATCGGATGCGCCGCGCAAAATCCATTCCGCGCGCGTAAACATTTTGCCTTCGGCCGTTTCGGGACCGACGACCGGAATCGTCAATTGCTCGGTGAGCCACACGTACGACGAGATGCTGTGTTCGGGCATCGGCTCTTCGATCCAAAAGAAATTCAATTTTTCCAATTCGCGTCCCAGGTATAACGCTTGCTCGCGGCTGTAATAGTGAAACGCATCGAGCATCAACACCATGTCGGGACCAACGGCTTCACGCACAGCCGCGCACGCCTCGGCATCGCGTTTGGGATTGGGCGCGCCGGGAATCGGTGGCATCCAGGTGTGCATTTTGAACGCGGTGTAACCGCGCGCTTGGCATTGCAACGCAAACTTGGCGTACGCTTCGGGCGTGTCCAGACCGCCGGGCAAATCATCGCCGCACATTGTGCTCGCATACGCGCGCGCCTTGTCGCGCGTCGCGCCGATCAGTTTGTGCACCGGCAAATTCAGGGCGCGTCCCGCCAAATCCCACAACGCCAGGTCAACCGCGCACAAGACCTTGTCGGACAAAACGCCCATGTGCAAACGTTGACGCTCGAACAGTTGATGCCAAATTTTCTCGCGATAGTACGGGTCTTGCCCCAGCAACATCGGCTTGACGATGTTTTTGACGACATCGGCATTCACCATAAAGGCGTACCCTTCGATGCCTTCGTCCGTTGTGATGCGTAGCATGGTTTGCGTCGCGTCCACTGCGGGACCGGGATGCGCGTGCCCGTCGCTGTCGCGCGCGATGCGCGATTTGTAAACGAACGAATCCACACTCACGTCAACGATTTTCATGCGGCTCCTATAATTTTTCGATTTCGCTGGCGGCGAGGATGAACGCGCCGACGCCGTGATGATTGTTCGTGATGATCGGCTCGCTCACGTAATATTCGTACGACGCATCGCGGTACGGACTGCCGCCCAGTCCGGCGCTTTGGCAGGTAAAATGCAAATTGACCGTGCCATCGGCTTTGGTCGTGACGAATTGCGCGAGGACGCCCTCGTACGCGCGCCGCGCCGCTTGCGCGTACTGCGCGGGCAAATAATTTTTGCGCGATGCTTTTGCCAACGCATACACAAACATGCACGATGCGGACGATTCGAGATAGTTGCCGGTGCGCGCGCCTTGATCGAGCACTTGGTACCACACGCCGGTTTTTTGATCTTGCACGCGCAGAACCGCGTCGAGTGTGCGTTGGAGAATGGCGATGAGTGTGTTGCGTTGCGCATGTTCGTGCGGCATATAGTCGAGCACGTCGGCAATCGCCATCCCGTACCAACCCATTGCGCGTCCCCAAAAATGCGGCGAACGCCCGGTCACCGGGTCTGCCCATTTTTGTTGTTTGCTTTCGTCCCAGGCGTGATAGAGCAAGCCGGTTTTTTCGTCGCGCGTTTTTTGCTCGATGAGAATAATTTGGTGGGCAATGTCATCAAATGTTTTGGGGTCTTGCTGAAACGTGGCGACGTACTGCGCGGAAAAGGCGTCCGCCATGTAAATGCCGTCGAGCCACATTTGGTTGGGATAAATTTGTTTATGCCACAAACCGTTGCTCGGCGTGCGTGGATGCGTGGCGAGTTGCGAGTGCAACAAATCGAGTGCGCGTTTGTATTTCGCGTCGCCGGTTTTTTCGTACAGCGGAAACAACGCCTTGCCGGTGTTGAGCCGATCCACATTGTACTCTTCCAAACGATAACCCCGAATCGTGCCGTCGGGCTGGACGAACCGATCCAGGTTCGCTTGGATGTACGCGAAATACTTTTGTTCGCCGGTCGCGCGCCACACTTGCTCGACACCCTTGAGCACCAAGCCCCATTGATAGTTCCAGTCCTCGGCAAGCGCCGGAAAACGCGCCATCGTCGAGTCGGTCATCTGCACTGCCAGTTTCGCCATTCCTAATCTCCCTAACTCGGATAAGCCGAGAGCAAACACAGTTATCCGCGAATAACGCGAATCTTCGCCAATTTTCTTTTCTCGATTCGCGTAATTCGCGGATGAAAAAATCTTTGCTGTTTATGCAACGATTTCACGCATAGGTATTGCAAATTCGCGGGCAAGCAGTCAGGGCAGTCCTGCGACTGCCCTGAAAGTTGTGCGCCACTTTACTTCATAAATCCGGCGTCGGTCAAATCTTTCTTGGCATTGGTTTCCCAATCTTTCGCGCCGATGCCATCCAACCCCTTGAGGAAATCCGCCCACGTTTGATCGTTCAGCGGTTTTTGCCCCAACGCGAATTGGATAATGTTCTCGTTGTAGTAGCGGTTAAAGTCGGCGGCTTTGGGATGCGGGTTGATGACTTGGAGATGCGCGCCGGCAACCCAGGGTTGCGACTGGAAGAATTTGAGGAATTGCACCTGATCCACCGTGCGCCCCTTGACACTGGTGTACGCCGGATAGCGCACCTTGAGTTCTTGGGGCGTGTTGGTAAAGATCAAGTTGTTGCGCAGTTGCGTGTACATTTGCGATTCGGGTGCCGTCCACACTTGCTTGGGATCGAGACCATCGAACACAATGTTCCCGTCTTTGTCGAATTTGTATTGCTTGCCTTCTTCGCCAAAGCCCAAGAGATAGTACCCTTCCTTGGTCGCCGTCCATTCGAGGAAACGTGCGATGGCAGGACCTTTGCCGGCATCAATCGCTTTTTTCGAAACGGCCCAGATGGTGCTGAGCGAGGTATCTACGCGGTACCACGCTTTGCCATCGGGACCTTTGGGCGCAGGCAACGCAACAAACTCACCGTCCGGGAAATTCTTGTCGAACGTGACATAGTTGGACGGGCTAGCCAACGCCGAGAAATCTTCCCACATGATCCCAAACTTGCCTTGTTTCCACTTGGCGCGGAAATCGTCGCGCTTGAGCGTGGGCCAATCCGGGTCAATCACTTTGGCGGTGACCAATTTGTTAAAGAACGCAAGCGCCTTGGGATAGTTCGGGTCACGCACGTTCAACTGGATTTTACCGGGATCGCGCAAGTCCCAGAGACCGGGCACATCGTACCCGCCCATGATGAAATCGAAACGATCACCCAGACCGACGCCGTTGATGAAACCACCCACGCCGTACGTGTCGTTCTTGCCGTTGCCGTCCGGGTCTTTTTCGGTGAACGCTTTGGCGATTTCAAACATTTCGTCGAGCGTCGTCGGCGGCTTGAGTCCCAGTTTGTCCAGCCAATCCTTGCGAATGACGTACCCTTCGCGTTTCGGAATCGGCGGAGGTTCGACGAGACCGTACTGCACGCCACCCACTTGGCCCATCTTCATGCGTTGCGGGTCATCATAGTGCGTCTTGACGCGCTCTGGCATCAAGGGCAACAACGTGGTCACGGGTCCGAGCAAACCGAGTTTTTGCAAACGCACCATCGTGCCGCGATTGTCCTGCGACGCGCTGACCATTTGCATAATGTCCGGCAAACTGTTGGCGGCGGCGGCGGCATTGTATTTGGCTTCGCCGTCCGCGCCGGTCGGCGTCAACACAACCTTTAGATTAATGTTGAGTTTTTCGCGGACGATCTTGTACGCAATCCAATCCGCGGGCGGCGGACCTTGCTCGGTGACCGAGGGTTGCGCCCAGAGTTCAAGGTCTACCGGCTTTTCGGTGGCGACGGTTGTCGGCGGCACCGATGCTTTGGTCGGCACGACGGTTGGCGCGGTTGTCGCCGCCGCAACCGGCTGGCTCGAAGCCGTCGTCGGTGCAGACGTAGCCGCCGGCGCTTTGGTCGGCACAGGCGCGCTCGTCGGCGTGGCGGCGGGCGCGCACGCGGTTAGCACGACGGCGAGCGCGAGCACGACCAACGCCACCTTGAAAATTTCATTTAATCGCTTGTTCATTTTCTCTCCTCCATGAGATTGAATATCCAGGACACGAACGAACGTAGATGGTTTGTCTCACCTCCCATCTCTAATTTCCAATTTCTATTCCTTGACTGCGCCAATCAATGCGCCGCGCGTAAAGTAGCGTTGAATCATTGGATAGAGGATCAACATCGGCAACATCGTCAGCAAGACGCTCGCCGATTGGAGCGTGGCGACCGGCGACACGGTGTACGCATCGTACTCGAGGTACTCGTTGAGGCGCGCCGACATGAGAATGTTGCGCAAAAGCACCGGCAGAGGTTGCATCGTGAGATCGTTCAGGTAAATGATCGGCGTGAAAAATTCGTTCCAGAACCACACTGCATAAAACATGCCAATCGTGAGCAAAATCGGCACGGACAATGGAAGCACAATGCGCCACAAGATTTGTAAATCGTTTGCGCCATCAATGCGCGCGGCTTCTTTGATTTCTTCCGGGATGCCTTCAAAGAAGGCGCGCATGACGAGCGTGTTGTACACGCTGACTGCCGGCGGCAAGATGATCGCGAGCACGGTATTCTGCAAGCCCAGGCGCGTGACGAGCAAGTAATCGGGAATCAAGCCGGGGTGGAACAGAAACGTGAACAGGATCAAGGTTGTGATAAGGTTGCGTCCCGGCAATGAGCGCGTCGAAAGCGCGTAAGCAAGTGGGACGGTGAGCGCCAAACTGAGCGCGGTGCCGGAAATGGTGATGACCGCGCTGTTGAGCGCCGCGCCCAAGAATAATTGTTGCTGAAGCACTTGCTTGTACGCCGCGAACGACCAGTCCCAGGGCCACATAAACGCCGGCACGCCGGATTTGTTGTACAGGTCGAGCGGGGTCAGCGAGGTCATCACCACGCGCCACAAGGGTACCACAATCGCAATCAACACGGCGAGCAAAAAGCCGTTGACCAATATCTGAAAGCCGATTTCTTCACGCCATTTGGTTTTCATTTGCCCCGCTCCTAGTACAGGTTTCTGCCGGCAAAGCGTTTCGCCAGTTGGTTCGACACCATAATCAACGTCAGCCCAATGACGCCTTTGAACAAGCCCACCGCCGTTGCCAAACTAAATTGGAAATCGAGAATGCCGGAACGATAGACCCAGGTGTCAATAATGTCGCCCACGCTGTACACAGGCAGAGAGTACAGCACAAAGATTTGTGTGAACCCGCCTTGCAGAATGTTGCCCAAGCGCAACAGCGTGACGAGCACGATCACCGGCAAAATGCCCGGCAACGAAATGTTCCAGATGCGTTGCAAACGCGACGCGCCATCCACCGCGGCGGCTTCGTACAGTTCCGGGCTAATCGAGAGCAGGGCGGCGAGATAGAGAATCGTGCTCCAGCCGGTCTCTTTCCAAATATCAGAGCCGATCACGATTTGGCGGAACCAATTCGGCGTGGTGAGGAACGCAATCGGTTCGCCGCCAAACGATTTGATGATTTCGTTGACCAGACCGTCGCTCGGCGAGAGCAACATCAACAGGATGCCGAACATGATGACCCACGATAAAAAGTGCGGCAGGTAGGTGATCGTTTGCACGACGTTGCGAAAAAAGGCAAAGCGCGTTTCGTGGAGCATCAGCGCCAGCACAATCGCAATCGGCATGCCCAGCACCAAGCGCGCGCCGCTGAAAAAAATCGTGTTGGTCATCAGTTGACCAAAGTAGATCGAGTTGAGAAATCCTTCGAGGTTTTGCAGACCGACCCAGGGACTGCCTTCGATGCCGAGCAGAGGTTGAAATTCTTTGAACGCGATTTGCGCGTTGTAGAGCGGAATGTACTTGAAGACGAGATAGTACAACAGCGTCGGCGCGGTGATGAGGTAAATCCAGCGATGCTTCCACATCGCCAAACCCAACTGGCGCACCCGCTTGGAAAAACCGCCGGAGGAATGGGCGCTCCGCTGCGCCCTGCCCACCCGTGTCGTCGCGGCGCTCATAAATTGACTCATTGCTTGCCTCAACCTTCTTGTGTGTTGAAACGTTTAATCACAGGGATCCAGTTTCTTCAAAATTTTGTTTTTGAGCCAGCCGTTCGGGGATGCTTGCCAGACAACCCAGCATCGAACCGTCACCGCAGGTCGTCAATTTCCGACGCGGGGATGGGAAAGGATTGCCCGATGACTTGGAAAACAAGTTTCGTCGCCCGCACGACGTGCGCCCGCTCAATCGCTTCTGCCGCGACGCCATCTTTCTGCCGGAGCGCAGCCAGCAGCGCATCATGCTCGCGGGATGAATTCTCGTTATCCATAATTTTGAGGTTCAGGTCATGCACCTGGGTATCTAGAGCCGCACGGTAAACTTCTGTCAGTTCCCAGAGATTACCGCACATCTGTGCCAAACGGGGCATCCCGCTCGCATTTGCCAGCGCTTCATGAAACCGCCGATCCATGGCAAAGCGTTCCGCGCCGGAGAGCGGCGCGATCCATTCCGCCAAGTTCTCCATCTCGGCGAGTTGCTCCGGTTGGATTCGCGGCGCGGCATAGCGCGCCGCCAGGGGTTGCAGGCGAATACGGAGAGTATACAACTCGAAGGCGTCCGCGGCGCTTAATTCAACGACAACCGTTTCGCCGCGCCGCGTGTTCGAGACAAAGCCCTGTGTTTCCAAACGTTTGAGCGCTTGGGTAACGGGCACACGACTCACTCCCAAACTCGTTGCCAAGCGATCTAACACGAGCCGTTCCCCAGGTTGTAACTGCCCTTGCATAATTGCCTGGCGAATTTGGGCATAGACGCGAAGCTCAAGCGATTCAGGCGCTTCAAGTTGTTGGAGGTTATAAGTTGATTTCATTTCAATGTTATGCGATTCGGGTAGCACCACACCGAATTGTGGAGCGTTGAATTAGCCACAAATTCAAATATCCAGGCAATTTTCGATCAAATAAATCTATCACAGGATTCCGTATTCCGAATCCGGCAAAATTCTACTATGTTTTTCCCTGCTTGTCAATAGATTTGAAAAGCAGCGTAACACTGCCGGCGCTTCCGTCCACCGTGATCATGTCGCCGCTGTGAATATGTTTTGTTGCCACGCCCGTGCCCATCACCGCTGGAATGTTGTACTCGCGCGCCACAATCGAGCCATGACTGAGCGGACCACCAATGTCGGTGACGACGGCGGACGCCATCGCAAACAGTGGCGTCCATGCCGGTGTGGTGGTTGCCGCGACGAGCACATTGCCGGGACGCATCTGGGCGAAATCTTCGGGACCGTGCAAGACACATGCCGGGGCGGTAGTCTTGCCTGCGCTTGCCGCCACACCTTTGAGGACGCCGCCCGTTTGGCTTTCGGCGGTCGCCGGCGTGAACTGGGTCATGTCAATTCCCAAATATTTTTTTCGCGGCGGCAATATCGGCGGCGGGGTGAGGCGTGCGAACGTTGCGTGAGCGGCTTGGCGTTGCGCGACACTCTCCGCCAAATTGCTCAACGCCTCACCGCGTTCCAAAGCGGCAACGCTTTGGTGGACTTGGGTTGTTTCGAGCCAAAAAATATCTTGGCTGTGGGCGATGCCGCCGGCGCGCACCAAACGTTGTCCCAGTTCGCGCAACATGGCGCGCAACACGGGATAGCCCAGCCCGATATCGGCGAGCGCGCTTTCGCGCACTGCCGCCATTGTTTGCGCCATTCCCAGCGTCTTGCGAAATGCCCAGCGCCGTAATCCTCGCAGTTGCTTGAGTTTTTCCTCGGCGCATTGGATCCGCTTTTGTTCCGCCGTGTGTTGGCGCGCGTGCGGGTTGACGCCCTGCCCGCGCAGATACATTTTGATCGTTTCCAGCATTGGGGTCGGATCATCTAACGGCAGGGGCTTGGCAAAATCCAAATTGTAAATGAGGTGCCCATAGTCTCGCAGATGCGTTCGGAATCGTTCGCAAAATTCTTGCCAGCCCGCCACTGCCGCTGCGTTGCTTGCCAGTTCTGCGACGAGTTGCGCGGTCGGAGTTTCGCGCACAGAGATTGCCAGGTCGTTTTGCGCCTGACACCACATCGCCAAATCGTAGAGCGATTTTTCGGCGCGGATGGGCGTGCTGTCGTATCCCAGCAAGAATGTGGCGGCGGCAGGATCATTTTTGCGCCGAATCATTTTTTCATACA
>CAIKBD010000188.1 GCA_903825565.1 uncultured Anaerolineales bacterium
GGCAAGCCGTACAGGTGCAGGGGTTGCGCGCGCCCGACGATCCACAGATCGAGCAACAAGACTGCCAAGCCGTAAATGTGATCGGGGTGATGATGCGTGAGAATAATGTGCTGGAGCATTTCAAGCGGCACACCGGCGCGTTCGAGACGTTGCACGGGTCCGCCCGCGCAATCCACGAGGATCGCTTCGTGTTCGCCTTTGACGACGAGGTACGTGTGTTCGCGCGTGGCATCGCTGAATGCCGCGCCCGTGCCGAGCAAAATCACTTGCGCCATTTCATCTCCTCAAAACCCACAGCACAATTTGCGGCGAGATAGTCGCTTCGATAAACGCCGCGAGCAACAACGCCGGCAAGACGACGAACAAGGTCATCTTGAGCCAGTCGGCGAGCGCGTGCAACAAATTTTCGCCCGCCGTGACACCCGGCGGCGGCGAAATGATGGATGCGCCGGCGCGCAACGCAAACGCCGTCGCCAGGATCGCCGCGGGCAATTCGATGATGCCATGCGGCACCAGCGCGGCGGCGGCGAACCATCCGGCTTGCGCGCCGAGCAAGCGCATTTGCCCCAACAAAAAACCCAGGACGCCCATCGTCGAAACCATCGGCAACACGGCGAGACTGCCGAACGAGAACAAGCCGAGCAACGCAAACCCAATCAGCGAGCGCGTGTTGTAGATAAAGATGGGGAGCGTCTCGACACGCGGCAAAACTTCGCCACCGGTGGATTGCAGTTGGTGTTGAAAATAATCGGGATCGATCTGGAACGATTGCGTCAACTCCGCCGGCAAGGGATACACCCACGCAATCGTCAGACCGCCGAGCAACGCGGCCACCACGACCAAGATCGTCGTGGCGAGCGGCAAGCGATTTTCGCGCAGGAGGCGCGGCACGTCCTCGCCGTAAATCCGGCGCGGCGTTAGCCCCGCGCCGACGAAATAGCGGCGGAACAAGCGGAGCGTCATTCCCAGGTTCAGCTCGTCCACCTCACGCGCCAAAATTTCTTCGCGGTTGAACGTGCGAATCCCCGTGCGCATCAAGAGCACGTCCGCCATCAACAACGCCAGCAGGATCAGCCAGATGACATTGTATTGCCCCCAAAACACAAAGATGCTTTCCGCTTGCAACAGCAACGCCATCGGGATAATCACGAACGACGCGAGCAGGTTCGCCGCGCGCACGCTCGTCGTGTGGCTGGAAACGACGACAGCGGCGGAGACCATCACGAGCGCTTCCATCGTCGTCGTCAGGATGATTTGCAGGATGACGATCCATTCGGGGACGAATTGAATCGAAACGTACAAGCCGACGAGATACACGGCAACGCCGAGGTAACTGGCGAACAGCGGCGGCAACATCGAGGCGAGCAGTTTGCCGAGATACAACGACTCGTCCGAGATCGGCGTGTCGAGCAACGGTTCGAGACTGCTCCGCTCTTTTTCGCCGACGAACGTTTCGAGCGCAATGATCAGCGAAAACGAAATCGGGAAAAAGCCGACGACCATCACGGCAAAGGGCACCAGACGCAATGGGATGATCGTTGCTTGGTACTCTTCGACAAAGTTGATCGCGAACTGAGTCGTCACGTTCATCAGCCAGGGGAAGATCAACGTGAGGATCAGGATCGGCGCGATGATGCGCCAATCGCGCAGGGTGTCGCGGATTTCGCGGCGGGTGATAATCAGGGCATCGTGTAACATAGTTGGGATGTCGAGTAGTTGAGTAGTTGAGTAGTTGAGTAGTTGAGTAGTTGAGTAGTTGAGTAGTTGGGTGGTTGAGTAGTTCGGTAGTTGAGTAGTTCAGTGGTTGAGTAGTTGAGTGGTTGAGTGGCTGGATGGTTGGGCAACCACCAACTACCAAACTATCCAACTATCCAACTACCGCACTACCGAACTATCCAACTACCAAACTACCGCACTACCGAACTATTGCACTAACTTGAGATAGACCTCTTCCAAGCTACGCGGCAATTCGGTGAGGCGCAATACATCTACACCGTGCGCCGCCAGTTCGCGCAAGAGCAACGGGTTGGTAATTTCGGGATGCTCGGTGTGATAGCGCAACGACCAGGCATCGGACGAATGGATGTGCGCGTGCTCGTTCAACATCGGCTGCCACGCGTGCGCGGACGGACGCGCGAGGCGCACTTCCCACAGCGGCAAACCTAGGAGATCGAGTTTCAGTTGCGTGGGCGAGCCAAACGCGATCAGTTGTCCTTTGCGAATGACCGCAATGTGATCGGCAAGCGATTCGGCTTCGTACAAATTGTGCGTGCACAAGACGATGGTATGTCCGCGCCCGCGCAAACCGGCAATCGCATCGCGCACTTGCTTGGCGCTGTGCGGGTCCATCGCGGAGGTTGGCTCGTCGAGAAAGAGGACGCGCGGGTTGTGCAACATCGCGCGGATCAATGCCATTTTTTGGCGCATCCCTTTGGAAAAATTGCCGAGCCGCCGGTCGCGCGCGTCCCACAACTCGAAATGCTGCATCAATTCTTCGGCCCGCGCGCGGCGTTCGGCTTGCGGCAGGTGTTGCAGTTCGCCGAAAAAGTCGAGATAGTCGAGCGGGCGCATCCGCAAATACAAACCGGGAAATTCGGTGAGATGCCCGATGAGGTGGCGCACGAGGCGCGGCTCACGCGCCACATCGTGGCTGGCGATCCGCGCGTAACCGCGCGTCGGTTTCAAAATCGAGGAGAGCATCCGCACGGTCGTCGTCTTGCCGGCGCCGTTCGGGCCCAAGAGCGCGAGGACTTCGCCCTCGGCGACGGTGAACGTCAAATCGTTGACGGCGATCAACGTGTCGAATTGTTTGGTGAGACCAGCAGTTTCGATTAGGGGCGGCATTGGACAACCTTTATGCGATTATACTTCTGCGAAAAATTCGCGGCAATGGGATAACACTCCCACACGGTCATTGCTCAATCGTGATTTTCGCCGTGCCCCCCAACACGGCGCCGCTTTCGGAAAAACTGACCACGCGCAAATCAAAGCGCACAAACACCTTGCCGCTCAGGCGACCGACGTACTGCAACGAGTCCAACTCTTTGCGGTACGGAATGCCTTCGACGCCGGAAAATTGCGCGCCGTTCGCCGTCGAGCCGATGTACGCAAGCGTCGTGCCCGGCACGAAATCTTTCGGCTTGAGATTGTACGAGACCGGCGCGCTAAACTCCAACTGCGCCGGGGCAGGCGTGCCGCCGGCTTGGAGACTGACGCTGGTGATCTCGATCCGCGCCGTGCCGACGAGCGTCACCGCTTTGTCGTCGAACGTGGCGACGCGGGTGGCAAGTTTGACGTTGACGTTTGGCGCGGGCGATCCCTGCCAGTCCACCGAGTCCGCCGTTTGTTTGGGCGCAAGTTGCCCGGCGATCATCACGCGCGCCTGCCCGGTGTCCGTCTTGCCGTTGTACGCGAGCGCCGTGCCCGGCAACGTCGCGCCGGTTTTGATCGTCAGCGACACGGGCGCATCGTACGCCAACGTGCCCGCCGGCAAAGGCGTGTTGCCCGCTGGCAAGGGCAATGCCGGCGGCGTCACATTGCAACCGAGCAGAACCAGCGCAACGCTTGCAAGCAGGATCAATCGCAGAGGGTATCTCATCCCAAGCTCCTGTAGGACAAATTCATAAATTTGTCCTGCGCTGAAATGCTAATGAGAGTGTACTCTGAATTACTTGGGGTGTCAAGGATTGCGGATTCGCGCAAGGTAGATATAATGACCCCACCCTTTACCGTCTCACTCGTGTGCGACTCGTTGAACGCCATTCAAACGCGCCGCGTGCAAGAGTGGATGAGGAGAAAAATCGCGTTGAAAAATTTTCTTTTGCCGACGCTGGTGTTTCTGTGCGGCGCGGCGACGATGGGCGTCGAGATGGGCGCGTCGCGGCTGTTGCGCCCGTTCTTTGGCGATTCGATCTTGGTGTGGGCAAACATCATCGGGCTGATCCTGATTTATCTCACGCTCGGTTATTATCTCGGCGGGCGTTGGGCGGATCGCGATCCGCGCGCGGTGACGTTGTACCGCATCATCGCCGTCGCCGGTTTCGCGATTGGCGTTCTGCCGTACCTCGCGCGCCCGTTCCTGCAACTCGCCATCCCCGCGCTCGAAACGTTTGACGCGGGACTGGGTTTCGCCTCGTTCGCCGGCTCGCTCGTGCTATTCGTCCTGCCGGTTACGCTCCTGGGTTGCGTGTCGCCGTTTGCAATTCGGATCAGCACGCGCGCGGTCGCATCGAGCGGGACGACCGCCGGCAAGTTGTACGCGCTTTCGACCGCCGGCAGTATCGCCGGCACGTTCGGCTCGGTGTTTGTGCTGTTCCAAGTTTTCGGCACGCGCGGCACATTCCTCGCCTTCTCGCTCACCTTGCTGATCGGCGCGGTTGCCGGAATCGCGCGCGAGTGGAGCATCGTCCGTGCGTGGAAGTACCTCGCGCTGTTGATCGCCATCGCGCTCCTCGCCGCGCTCGGTTCGAGCGGCGGCGTCAAAGCCGCGCCCGGTTTGGTGTACGAAACCGAATCGCCGTACAACTATATTCAGGTCATTGACGATCCGAACGGCTGGCGTTTGCTGACCGTGAACGAGGGGCAGGCGTACCAATCCGCGTATCGCGCCGACCGCGTGCTGACCGGCGGCATCTGGGATTTGTTCTTGATCGCGCCGTACTTTGCGACGCCGGACGCGCCGCGCAATCTGTTGATGATCGGACTCGCGGCGGGCACCACCGCGCGCGAGTACTCGCTCGTGCACCACGCGTTGCCGATTGACGGCGTCGAACTCGATCCGGCGATCATTGCCGTCGGGCAAGAATATTTCGGAATGACGCAACCCAATCTGCGCGCGGTGGCGGATGATGGGCGCAAGTTTTTGCAGACGCGCGCCGGGCAGTACGATGTGATCGCAATTGACGCATACCGCCAGCCGTACATTCCGTTTCATCTAACGACCGTCGAATTTTTCCGCGCCGCGCACGCGCATCTCACGCCACACGGTGTCGTCGCGTTGAACGCCGCGCGCGCGCCGCGCGATTACCGGCTCGCGGATGCGCTCGCGGCGACGATGCGCCAAGTGTTCCCGACCGTGTACCTGATCGATCACCCGAACGACGCGAACACGCTGATCGTCGCCACGTTCGCGCCGACGACGCTTGCCGATTTTCACGCGCGCGCCGCGCAACTCACCGATCCGAATTTGCGGATCGTTGCCGCGCAAGCGTTGCCCCGCGCGCGCCTCGCCACACAGGATACGCCGGTGTTTACCGACGATCACGCGCCGGTCGAAAATTTGATCAACGATATTATTTTGCGTTACGCGCTCGGCAACTAGCCGCACTTCCGATTGGAATGGTGATCGCGTGTTTTCAAACCGGCAATCGGAAATCGAAAATCGAAAATGGGAGAAATCATGTCTCGCTCATTGCCCGCTCTACTTTCGTCCGCGCTCGGCGTTTGCATTTTGCCGTTCCTGATCTTGACGAACGTGTTTCTCGTCATGACCCCAAACTGGTTGGCGTTGCAGTACGCGCAACCGGGCTTTCCCAAAGCGGAACGCTTTAGCGACGCCGACCGCTTTCACTTTGGCGGCGAGTCTATCGAGTACGTCGCCGGCAACCGCACGCTCGCGCAATTCCGCGCGCTCGGCGTGTACGAGGAGCGCGAGATCAAGCACATGGTGGACGTGCGCGTGCTCGTGGACCAAGTGCGCGTGGTGTGGTGGCTCACCGGCGCGCTGATCGTGATCGCGCTGATCGTGCTGGGGCGGCGCGCGGCGACGCAACCGCTCGCGGCGCGCGGCTTGCTCACCGGCGCGCTCCTCACAGTGGCGCTGTTCGCGCTCGTCGGCGTTTTTGCGGCAGTTGGCTTTCAAACCTTCTTCACCCTTTTTCACCGCGTTTTCTTCGAGGGCGACACCTGGCTGTTCAATTACACGGACAGTCTGATCCAGTTTTACCCCCTGCCGTTCTGGTTTGCGACGAGCATCACGCTGGTTTTGGCAACGCTCGTAGAAGCGAGTATAATCGGAGCGGTGGGGTACGGGTGGGGCAAACGGCAGGCGAAACGCGGATGATGAAAACACATCGCGCCCGGCTGTGGCTACCGACCGCCGCGCTGATGTTTGGCATCGGTGCGGTGAGCATGGCGGCGATCCTCGTCCGCTGGGCAAACGCGCCCGCGACGGTGATCGGTTTTTGGCGGATGGCGTTCGCGGCGGTTGCGATGCTCCTGCCGTTCGCGCACGCCGCGCAATCTGCGCTGGGCAAACCAGCGCGCGCGGAACACAACTCGCGCTATGTCGTGCTGACGATTGTCGCCGGGTTTTTCTTCGCGCTGAACCTAGCGGCGTGGAACACGTCCGCGCAGATCACGACGGCGGCGAACGTGACCCTGCTCGGCAACTTGTCCGTCGTGTGGGTCTCGCTCACGGCGATGATCCTGTTCAAGCAAAAATTACGCCGCGCGTTTTGGGGCGGGCTGGCACTCGCGCTGATCGGCGTGACGATCATTCTGGGGCAAGACTTGATCGCGCACCCGGCGTTCGGCGTCGGCGACCTGTTCGCCATCGCCGCGAGTTTCGCCTACACGGTGTACCTGCTGGTGATGGAGCGCGCGCGCGCCGGGCTGAACGCGCTCGGTGCGTGGTGGATCTCGACCGTCGTCTGCGGGTTGACGCTGTTGGGAATGAGCGTCGCGCTCGGCGCATCGCTCACCGCTTATCCGCTCACCAGTTTTGCGATCTTTGCGGTGATGGCGTTCGTCGTGCAGATCGGCGGTTTTCTCTCGCTGAATTTCGCGCAGGGGCATTTGCCCGCGCCCATCGTGTCCGCCTCGTTGCTGGCGCAACCGGTGCTGACCGCGCTCCTCGCCGTGCCGCTCCTGGGGCAAGCGTTAGCGCCCGCGCAATTGATCGGCGGCGCGCTGGTGCTGGGCGGAATCGTGACCGTGCACAAATCGCGCATCTCCGCCAAAGCGTGAATGGACGGCACATTGCGAGTAGCCAAATTGTCTTCATCTCTGCGACGGTATTTGCCGTATCTCATCCTGGTCGGCGGCGTAGTCGGCACATCCATGTCTTCGATTTTCATTCGTTGGGCAAACGCGCCCGCGCCGGTCGTCGGCTTTTACCGGATGCTGATCGCGATTGCGATCTTTGCGCTCCCGGTGACGCGGCAAATCCAACGCGAGATGCCCGTTTCGCGCAAGCATCTCAAACTGGCGGCGTTCAGCGGAATTTTTTTCGCGATCAGCACCGCGTTGTGGAACGCCTCCGTGCTCGTCACATCGGCGGCAAACGCGACCTTGCTGGCGAACATTTCGGTCATTTGGGTCGGGCTGGGCGCCATGTTTTTTTTCGGCGAGAAATTGCGGTCGCGCTTTTGGGGCGGCATCAGCGTGGCGTTGATCGGCATGGCGATCATCTTCGGGCAAGATTTTCTCACCCATCCCACGCTCGGCTGGGGCGATCTGCTCGCGCTGATCGCAGGCATATTCTACGCGATCTTTTTTCTGATCTCGAAACGCGCGCGCGAACAGACGAGCGCGTTCGTCGGCTGGTGGGTCTCGTCGCTCGTCAGCACCTTGACGTTGCTCGCGCTGTGCGTGGCGTTGCAAACGCCGCTCGGCGGCTATTCGCTCCAAACCTATCTCAACATTGCGACGCTGGCGCTTGTGACCCAAGTGCTCGGAATGCTCTCGATCAATTACGCGATGGGGCATTTGCCGGTGGCGATCATTTCGCCGGCGTTGCTCCTGCAACCGGTGATCGCCGCGGTGTTAGCCATCCCGTTACTGGGGCAACCGCTCGGCGCGACGCAGATCATCGGCGGAGTGTTGGTACTCGGCGGCATTGGGATCGTCAACCGGACAAGCTAGAACCACTTTAATCACACATTCACAGAGAGGTGACCCATGACAAAGTATGTGGCGGCAGTAGACCAGGGCACGACGGGCACGCGGTTTATGATTTTCGATCACGCAGGCAAAGTCGTCGCCTCGCATTACGAAGAGCATCACCAGATTTATCCGCAACCGGGTTGGGTGGAGCACGACGCCGGCGAAATTTGGGACCGCACGCGCACGACGATTGGCGGCGCGCTGGCAAAGGGCAACTTGCGCGCCGAACATCTCGCCGCGATTGGCGTCACGAACCAGCGTGAGACGACCGTCGTGTGGAACCCGAAAACCGGCGAGCCGTACTATAACGCGCTCGTGTGGCAGGATACGCGCACGCAAACGCTCTGCGAAAAGTTGATCGCCGACGGGCACGCGGCGTTGATCCGCGCGAAAACCGGCTTGCCGGTCGCCACGTATTTTTCGGCGACGAAAATCCGGTGGCTGTTGGACCACACGCCCGGCTTGCGCGCGCGCGCCGAACGCGGCGAAGCGATCTTTGGCAATATGGATACCTGGGTCATTTGGAATTTGACCGGCGGTAAAGCCGGCGGCGTCCACCTGACCGATTACACGAACGCATCGCGCACCATGTTGCTCAATTTGCGGACGCTCGACTGGGACGACGAGTTGCTCGCGCTGTTCGACATTCCGCGCGCAATGTTGCCGCAACTGCGCCCCTCGTCGGATCGCGCGATCTACGGCTACACCGAGCCGCTGGGCGCGGTGGGCGGGCGCGTGCCGATCTGCGGCGACCTGGGCGATCAGCAAGCCGCGCTGTTCGGGCAAGTTGGGTTTGAGCCGGGCGAAGCGAAAAACACGTACGGCACCGGTTGCTTTTTGCTGTTAAACACCGGCAACGAGATCGTGCCGTCGCAAGCCGGCTTGCTCACCACCGCCGCGTCGAACGGCGACACGTGTTTCGCGCTCGAAGGTTCGATTGCGATTGCCGGCGCGGGCGTGCAATGGTTGCGCGACAATCTCAAAATGATTTCAAACGCGGCGGAAACCGAAGCCATTGCGCAAGCGGTGGCGGACACGGGCGGCGTGTATTTCGTGCCGGCATTCAACGGCTTGTTCGCGCCGCACTGGGATATGTACGCGCGCGGCACAATCGTCGGCATGACGCGCTACACCACGCGCGAACATTTGGTGCGCGCCACACTCGAAGCGATCTGCTACCAAACGCGCGAAGTGATTGACGCAATGGCGCAAGATTCCGGCGTGCCGCTCAAAACGTTGAAGGTGGACGGCGGCGCGGTGAAAAATAATTTCTTGATGCAACTCCAAGCCGATATTCTCGGCGCGCGCGTCGTGCGCCCCATCGTCAACGAAACGACCGCACTCGGCGCGGCGTACGCGGCGGGACTCGCCGTCGGCTTTTGGCAATCGCGCGACGAACTGCGCCAGAACTGGGGCGTGGATCGCGTGTTCGAGCCGCAATGGGACGAAGCGCGCCGCGCGGCGGGTTACGCCGGTTGGAAAAAAGCGGTGGAGCGCGCCAAGGGGTGGCTCAAATAAAAGCGCAAAGCGTGAAGCGTATCGTTTCACGTTTCACGTTTCACGTTTCGCGTTTCACGTTTCACGTTTCACCTTTCACTCTTTACGTGATATAATCGCCGCACTCAAATCGCTGGAGGAACGCAATGGAACTCGATCAAGCCGTTCAGTTAATCAATTGGTTGGACGACGAGCATCGCAAAGACAAGGCGCAAATTTCGGAACTGGCCGGTCAAATCAGTTCGCTGTACGCGCAAATTTCCGGGTTGAACAAGACGGTGCAAGATTTGGAAGAGCGCATCGCACGCGTGCAGAGCCATGCGTTGCGTTACTCGCAACTCGAACAAGCGATTAGCCAGATCAAACCCGAAGTGCAAATCACGCTCGAACAGTACGACAAGCGCCGCGTGCAAGCCGAAGAAGACCAGTTCCAGGTGCGGCAACTCGAACGCGAACGCCAGGAGCAAGTGTCTAGCGCGTTGCAATTGCAGATCGAAGCGTTGCAACAATTCCAACGTTCGATCCTGGGTGATCACGATTTGATTGATCGGATCAACTTGACCCTGCCGACCTTCCAGCGCGAAATCGAAGACACCCTGCACCGCGACGAGGAAGTGAACCATCGCTTACAACTCGTCGAGGAGTGGGTGCCGCGTTTTGGGCAATTGGCAACGGAGCAACGGCAACTCGCCGAGCGGCTTACGAAAGAACGCGCCGATGCGGTCGAGGCGGCGCGGCGCGCGGAGCAATCGCGCGCGCGGCATATGGCGGAATGGGCGGAGCAGATGAAGGCGAGCCGCCGCGAGGTGGACGAATGGGTCGCGCAAATTCGCGCCATGCTCGAACAAAACAAGGAAAATCGCAAGATTCTGAACGAAGTGCAAGAAGTCGAAGAACGCCTCAAGCAACTCGAACCGCGCCTCTTGCAATGGCAACGCCTCGTCGAAGAAACGCGCCGCAAAGAGCGCGAGCAAATTGTCAGCGAACTCGAAAAACGCTGGCAAACCCAAATGGGCGAATTTCAATTCTTGCGCGACGAATGGTCGAAACGCATGGCAACCGTCGCCGACCGCATCGGCAAGTTGGAAGACTGGCGACCCGAAGTCATGTCCGCCATTCACGAGCAAGTCGAGCGGCTGGAGAAGGAACAGCGCGAACGGATGGCGATGGTCGCCGCGACCTTGACGTTGTGGAAAGTGATGAGCGACATCAACAAAAAGTCGCAATCCGATTTGGAAAAATCCATCACCGAAATGCTCGCCACGATTGAAGGCGAACGCGCCGGCATGAAACCGCGCCCGCGCGCGCAAACCACCCTGGGAGGATAACGCGTGCGCGTGATTGGCACCGCCGGGCATGTAGATCACGGCAAATCCGCGCTCGTCAAAGCGTTGACGGGGATCGATCCCGACCGCCTCCAAGCAGAAAAAGAACGCGAAATGACGATTGACCTCGGCTTTGCCTGGCTCGCCTTGCCGAGCGGTCAACCGGTGAGCGTGGTGGATGTGCCCGGGCACGCGGGGTTGATCAAGAACATGCTTGCCGGCATCGGCGGCGTGGACGCGACGTTGCTCGTGATTGCGGCGGACGAAGGCGTTATGCCGCAGACCCAGGAGCATCTCGCCATTCTCGACCTGTTGCAGATCAAGGGTGGCGTGATCGCGCTCACCAAAAGCGATCTCGTGGATGTCGAATGGATCGAGATGGTGATGAGCGACGTGCGCGCCGCGCTGGCGCACACTATGCTGGCGCACGCCAAGATCATTCCGGTCTCGGCGCGCACCCGCGCCGGCTTGCCGGCGCTCCTCGCCGAGTTGGATCGCCTCATCCAGCAGGTCGCCCCCAAAAATGATTTCGGCGCGCCGCGCCTGCCGATTGATCGCGTGTTCTCGATTGCCGGCTTTGGCGCCGTCGTCACGGGCACGCTGATGGACGGCGCGTTCGCCGTCGGCGACGAAGTGGAAATTGTGCCGGGCAACAAGCGCGGCACAATTCGCGGCTTGCAAATGCACAAGGAAAAACTGGACCGCGTGCCGCCCGGCGGGCGCATCGCGATCAACCTCGCCGGGCTTGCCGTTGAAGATTTGGCGCGCGGCCAAGTTGTCGCGCACCCCGGCGCGCTGACCGCCACGTCACTCCTCGACGCGCACGCACAGTATCTCGCCACCGCGCCCAAACCGCTCGCGCACAACGCCCGGGTGGATTTTTTCGCCGGCGCGACGGCAACCCCGGCGCGCGTGCGCTTGCTCGATCAAACGGAACTGCAACCCGGCAGCGCCGGCTGGATTCAACTGCAACTCGCCGCGCCGGTCGCCGTCGCCAAGCACGACCGATTCATCCTGCGTTTCGCTTCGCCCAGCGTCACCGTCGGCGGCGGCGCGATCATTGACCCGCACGCGACGACGCGCCATCGCCGGTTCAAACCCGACGTGATCGCACGGCTCGAAACGCTGGCGCGCGGCGCGACGCCGGTGGCGGTGGACAAATGCCAACCGCGCAAATGATTTTTGGGCGTGATTGAACGATGGAAACCGGAACTCGGCAGGAGAAGAAAAGCAAAGCGGAAACCGGCGCGGCGGTTGCGCCGGTTTCACTCGTGCGGCGCGGCGCGTTGGAAAAACTGGCGCACGGGTTTCTCGCCGCGGCGGTCGTCGCGGTGTTTGGCATTTTCGTTTCCGCGATCCTGATTTCGCAAAAGCCGCCCCAGGTGATCGCCGTGGTCGAGTTTGTCGAAACGGTCATCCCCTTGCCCACGCGCGCGCCGACGCCCACCGCGACGCCCGCGCCCACGCCGACGCCGGAGCCGCCGCCGGTGGCTTTGCTCGCCGGTCATTCCGGCGGCAATGATACCGGCGCGCTCTGCCCCGATGGTTTGCGCGAGGTGGACATTACGACGGATGTTGCCCAGCGCGCCAAGTTGATGCTCGAAGCGCGCGGCTATCGTACGGACATTCTCGCCGAGTTTGACCGGCGGTTGAACGCGCAAAAGCGCGATTACGCGCCGCGCGCGTTCGTCGCGATTCACGTGGATTCGTGCGTGAATTACGCGTCCGGCTACAAGGTGGCGCGCGCGGAATTTTCGGCGATTGCCGGCGAGGATGATCGGCTGGTGCAATGTCTCAAATCGGCGTATGGCGCGGCGACGCAGTTGCCGTTTCACGAGGGGAGCATTACGCGCGATATGACGCACTATCACGGCTTGAACGAGATTGACGCGAAATCGCCGGGCGCGATCATCGAGCTGGGATTTCTGGGATCGGACAAGGCGTTGCTAAAGGGCAAGCGCGACATTATGGCGATGGCGATTGCGGACGCGGTGGACGCGTTTTTGAAGGGGTATCCGTGTCAGTAGGGAGTGGGCGGTGGGCAGTGGGCAGTGAGCAGTAAGCAGTAAGGGTCTGGAAAAGAATAACTTCCCGGATGTCACCCTGAGCGAAGCGAAGGGTCTCGCGCGTAGCGATCCGAGATTCTTCGCTTCGCTCAGAATGACAACTTGGGTGACGCGACAGTGGTATGCGGCAAGTTATTTTTTTACGAACCCTAAGCCTGTATTCCAGGGTTGACCAAATTCAATTGACTTCACGATAGCCTCAAGGTTTGTTGGGGCGTCGGCAAACCCAGGTCTTTGAGTAATTGCGATTGCGTCGGAGCCAGTTCGGGATAGGTCCAGAC
>CAIKBD010000189.1 GCA_903825565.1 uncultured Anaerolineales bacterium
GCGCCATTCGTCTTGGCTTCTCCTCTTCGCTCCGCCGCAATCCGACGGGCTTCGCTAACCTCCGCAGAAAAAAGCAAAAGCTCAGCACGCCCGGCAGGACTCGAACCTGCAACCCTCAGTTCCGAAGACTGATGCTCTATCCATTGAGCTACGGGCGCTAGTCCAAATTTAGGATTTTAGATTTACGATTTCTGATTTATCAATCTAAAATCTACAATCCAAAATCCTAAATTAGTTTGGGTGGCCAACGGGTGTCGAACCCGCAACCTTCTGATCCACAGTCAGACGCTCTGCCATTGAGCTATGGCCACCGTATTTCGCGCGCTATTATAACCGGATTGACGCCTCAAGTCAAAAAGCGCGCGGTAAAGGATTGTGCCGCTTTATATGCTATCTGGTGGCTCGCTGGGTAACTTTGCCGCAAGCGCCTTTGCCAATTCGGCTTGGTCAATGCGTGTCTGCTCGCCGCTTGTCAGATCGCGCAGGGTTACCTGGCGTGCGGAATTTTCATCGGGTCCGATGATCACAGCGAACGGAATAGATTTGGCGGCGGCATATTTCAGTTGCTTGCCGAGATTTTCCGTTTCAAATGACAGTTCCGCATTGATGCCAGCGGCGCGTAAACGGTTGGCAATTTGAATGGAAACGCCGGCAAGTTCTCGCTGGAAGATGGTGACGAGAACCTGGGTCACTGTCTTGCCGATACTTGCCGGATACATGGCCAATTCGTCCATCACATCAATGATCCGTTCGATGCCAAACGATGTGCCTGTCGTCGGAATGGATTGATTGGCGAACAGACCGACGAGGTCGTCGTACCGTCCACCGCCCGTGAGCGAGCCGATCCGCGGTTCCGTCACTACCGTCTCATAGATGGGGCCGGTGTAGTATGCGAGACCGCGTACCATCGCCACATCGAATTGAAAATTTGTGCGCGGGATATTGGCGTCACTCAAGAAGGTCGCCAGTTGCTCCAGTTCATCCAAGCCCTCGCGGGCAACGGGAAATTCGCCGAGGAGTTCGCGCAATTCACCCAGGGCATCCGTCGGCACGGCAATCAATTTCATAATTCGCTCAATCGCTTCGGCTGGGATTTGGTTCTGCGTCATTTCAGCGCGCACGCCGTCCGCGCCAATCTTGTCGAGCTTGTCGAGCGAACGATACAACCCGCCCAGTTCTGCTGGCGGCAAGCCGGCATATTGCCCGATGCCAGTCAAGATTTTACGATTGTTGATTTTGGTGGTAAAGGATCGAAAGCCGAGTTGCGCGAGCAAAGTATAGATCATGGTCACGATTTCGGCGTCCGCCAACATGGATTTGCTGCCCACAATGTCGGCGTCACATTGATAGAATTCGCGATAGCGTCCCTTTTGTGGCCGTTCGGCGCGCCACACGGGCGCAATTTGATAACGCTTGAACGGCTTGGGCAGATCGGGATACATGGCAACAACGCGTGTGAGGGGTACGGTGAGATCATAGCGCAAGGATAATTCTTCTTTGCCCTCGCGGTGTTGCGCGTCGTAGATCAATTTTTCGGCGTCTGCGCCGTACTTGCCCATCAAGGTTTCGCGCAATTCAAGCACCGGCGTTTGCAAGGGTTCAAACCCAAATCGCTGGAACGTCTTTTCGACTAAGCCGATTACATATTGGCGCAACAACATTTTTTGCGGCAGAATATCCCGCATGCCGCGCGGCACGCGCGGCTGAATTTTGGGAGCCATGAGTGATCCTCGCTAATTAAACCAGAGTCTTGCGGTTGGGACTGAAGGCGTCGCTTAACCGACTCAACCAATTGGCGGGTTCGAGCGGCGCAAAAGGCACCGCTTCGCCGATCAAGCGACGCGCAATGCGCTGAAATTCCGCGCCCGCGTGCGAGTGCCGTGCGTAGGTGACCGGCATACCCAGGTTGGTGTTCGAGATGACCATCGTGTCTTCAGGTACCACGCCAATCAGATTGATTTTCAATAATGCGACTACATCGTTCACAGAAAGCATTTCGCCGCGCGAGACCATCGCCGGCCGAAGGCGATTCAGAATAAGTTGCGGCGGCGGTTTGCCGATCCCTTCGACCAAACCAATAACACGATCGGCATCGCGGATCGAAGAGACCTCGGGCGTGGCAACGATCAAAATTTCGTCGGCGGGGCGCACCGCATTTTTGAATCCCTCTTCGATGCCCGCCGGGCAATCAATCAACACGAAATCCGTATCCGTTGCCAGGTCTTGGCACAGGCGTTGAATCTGGGATTCGGCGAGCGCTTTTTTCTCGCGCCATTGCGCCGCCGGCAACAGCGACAAATTGTCAATTCGTTTATCGCGCACGAGTGCTTGCCGCCAACGCACGCGCCCCTCGATCACATCCATGATATCATAGACGATTCGGTTTTCAAGACCCAGGATGAGATCGAGGTTGCGTAAACCCAGGTCGAGATCCAAACAGATCACGCGGCGTTGTAGTTGCGCCAAGGCGACTGCTAGGTTGCCCGTGGTAGTTGTTTTGCCAACACCGCCTTTGCCCGAAGTAATGGTGATAATTCGTCCAGCCATTTTTACCTTTAAGTCTCAAAAAGCAATGAGACTTGAACTGGGTGCGACTCGCAGATGACTAACGAGTTTTGAAATCAAGGTCTTTGACTTTTACTCTAGGTTTATATATACTCTAAATTGTAAGGAACTGTCAAATGCTCTGTGTTGCATGTAGGTGCGGTTTTTCACCGGTTGACTAGGCGTGGCGCAACAATTTATCTGCCCAAACTGTGGCGCGGCATGGTACGTGTCCACACACTCACACCGATTTGCCTGTCCGCATTGCCGGGAACTGTTATGTTTGACCCAGGATCGCAAGATCATCCTCGCTAACCCATTACGCGAGTATGCAGAAGGCGCTATCCCTGCAGACCAAGAAGCCGTTGGCTTGGCACGCGCCCCAATCTCTATCCAGAGACGGAATCGCTCCGCGCACATTGCGTTTGAACGTGTGACCCAGCAACGTTTTGCGATTCTCCGCGCATTGGTTCTGGGCATTATCGCCATGCTGTTTGGTGGATTGTTGTTGTTCCTTGTCTGGGCGCGTCCGTTTTTTGCGACCAACGATTGGATTCGATTCTCGGGTTTCATTCTAGCGCTGGGCTTGTGTCTTTTGGGCGCGTATATGATCATATTGTTCAGTCGTGCGTTGTGGTCAACGGATCGTGTCCAAGCCGAAATTGTGAAAGAAATTCGCGCGACCAGCCAGGTAGAACCATTCATTCAAGAGTAACCGGCATAGAGTCAAATTTGGTTGTGTTGGTTGCCCCGCCAACGCTAAGGATGTTTGTGTGTTTCGGGTTATTATCAAATCTTCGTCATTCGCCCTAATCTTGGGAATTTTCCTGGCGATTGGTATTGGGGTAATCCCGGTCTTTTCAACCGTCGAGGCTTTTCAGATAACCCCCGCGCCGGTGACCGCTACGTTGCAGTTACCTACGCTTGTCCCTTTGCCGACGCGCACGCCGATCCGGGTTGTTAACTCGCTTCAATTAACCAGTCCAACTCCAACACCCGGCTCTACACGCGCTCCTGCACCTGGCGACCGCATGTACACAGTCAGTGCAGGCGATACCTTATGGTCTATCGCAGTCAAATTTTATGGTAATGGCACGAAATACGGTTTGATCCTCCGCGCAAACAATCTGCCGGAAAACGTCACATTGCGAGTCGGTTCGCCGTTGCTCATTCCATCCCTAGACCCAGGTTCTGTCGTTTCATTGCCAACTCCGTCGCCATCGGCGACGCCAAGCGCGGTTTCCGCCCCACCTCAGCCAACCCCACCGGCGTTGCCAACCGATATGTTGCCCCAACCATCACCTACCCAGATAGCACAGCCAATTGCATTGGCATCCCCTGCGCCGGGCAACTCCTCACCCGAGTTCAGTTCAACCAGCGAAGAATCTGCCACGAGTCAGACGCTCTCTTTCCTGCTGACCGTAATCAACTTGATTAGCGGCGCGTGCTTCGTTGGCGCATTGCTGTTTGCGTTTATGGCAGTAGACTCGTATCGGCATACACGTCAGTTTGTCCGCCGGCGTAGAATTGGCAATCGCGTGCGAATTGGTTTATAATTCGCGCGTGGCGTAATTCTCACCTAACGCTTCCCCCGCCACATCCAATTCTAGCATTTCATTCAGAGGTATTCATGTTGACGTCTGATCAACTCGCCATGCTTGCCAAAATTGTGCCGTCGGCGCGCCGGTTGACCCATCCCGTCGAAATGATCGCGTACGAATCTGACGCGACCCACGAGCACGGCATGCCCGATGCCGTTGTCATCGCTGAATCGGTTGATGAGATTGCGCGCCTAATCGCATGGGCGAATACATATCGCATCCCTATCGTCGCGCGCGGCGCAGGCACCGGTTTGTCCGGCGGCGCAATTGCCGAGCACGGTGGTGTCATTCTCGAATTTGCGCGCATGAATCGTCTCCTTGAATTTGACGTGGTGGGACGCAGTCTTGTTACCGAACCTGGGATCATCAATCAAGACCTCGATCTCTTGGTCAAAACTCAGGGGTTGTACTTTCCCCCCGATCCCGCTAGCGGCCGGAGTGCGACAATTGGCGGCAACGTCGCCGAAAATGCTGGAGGACCGCATTGCTTCAAGTACGGCGTCACTGCGAATTACGTGACGGGTTTGGAAGTTGTACTCGCCGATGGGCGTGTCGTGAACCTGGGCGGGCGCGCGCTCGATTACCCCGAATACGATCTTACCGCGCTCATGACCGGCAGTGAGGGTACACTCGGCATCATCACGAAAATGTATGCGCGCCTGTTACGAAATCCGCCAGCAGTGAAAACCATGATGGCGGCGTTTCATTCGGTTGAAAGCGCCGGGCAAGCCGTGTCTGCGGTGATTGCGGCGGGGGTTGTGCCGGCGACGATGGAAATGCTCGATCAAAAAGTGATGCGGATCGTCGAAGACTTTGTGCATGCCAACTTGCCGACGCACGCCGCGGCGATGTTGATCGTCGAAGTGGACGGTTACCCGGCGAGTCTCGACGCGCAGATGGATAAAGCGGTGCAATTGCTACAAGCGCACGGCGCGTTCGATTTGCGGGTCGCGCAAACGGCGGAAGAACGCGACGCGATTTGGTATGCGCGCAAAAGCACCGCCGGCGCATTTGCCAAGCTTGCGCCGGCAAAATTTACGGTGGACTGCACTGTGCCGCGTAGTCAGTTGGCGGCAACGCTGACCGAGATTAACGATATTTGCGCGCGCTGGGATATGACCGTTGGCTATATTTTGCACGCGGGTGATGGCAACCTGCATCCGAATATGCCGTATGATCCGGCGAACGCCGAACAAACAGCGCGCGGCTGGCAGGCGATGGAAGCCATGATGCGTGCCGTCGTCGCCCGCGGTGGTAGCATTACCGGCGAACATGGTGTCGGCATCGAAAAGCGCGAGTACATGACGTTTATGTGTGATGGGGCGGAACTGGGCACGATGTGGGACGTGAAGCAAATTTTCGATCCGCAGGGCTTGCTTAATCCGGCGAAAATTTTTCCGAAACACTTGCCGGCGATCAATGGTGTCGCGCCGCTACCAACCCCACCGAGCGATCCGTTTGAACCTGGGTCGGGCGCGGAAACCGCGGCGGGGCTTGCCGCGCTCGCCGTTGCGCGGCAACCGGTCTGCGTCAACGTCAAACGCGCGGGCGCGGTGACCCTCTCGACGAAAAATCTAACCGGCATCGTGCACTATGCCCCCGATGATTTATACGTGACCGTCGGCGCGGGCACACCGCTGGCGCACATCCAAGCGACCCTGGCGACAGATGGCTGGCAAGTACCGCTCGTGTCGCCCTGGCAAGAGACGACCCTAGGCACGCTGGTCAACGTGAATCTCAACTCACCGCAACGGATGCGTTACGGCTCGGTGCGCGATGTAATGCTCTGTTGTAATGTCGCGCTCACCGACGGGCGTTTAGTGCGCGCGGGTCGCGTCGTTGTGAAAAATGTGGCGGGGTATGATCTGCCGAAGGTGTTTATCGGCGCGCACGGCACACTCGGCGTCGTCGTGGATGCCACATTCAAACTTGTGCCGCTTCCGCCAAGCAAGCGTACGCTCGTTGTGCCCCTTGATGACTTGAACCTAGGATTGAAATGGGGTAGTGCATTGTTGCAGACGGCGCTGATGGCGTCGGCAATTGTCGTGACCAAAGGCGTGATGCTCCCAGGCGTCTCGAGTCCGTTTGCACTGGTGTACACGGCGGAAGGGATCGCGCAAGATGTGGATGCGGAATTGGAGATCGTGCGTGCCGGTTTGAAAAACGCAAACGCACCTGCGCCGCACGAAGTGGTGACAAGCGGCACAGCCGTGTGGTGCGATCTGCAACGGAGCGCAACGTCCCAGTCGCTCAACGTGCGCGTCGGCGTTGCGCCGAAAGACGTGACGGGTTACGTCGCGGCGCAAGCGCAAACGCTCGACCCCAGTTCGTTTGTGGTAGACTTGGCGAGTGGACTCGTGTATGCAGTGGGATCGCCTCAAACCAAAGCCGACGCGCAAACCTGGCTCGCGGCGTTACGCCAGCCCGCGCTCGCTTTGGGCGGGTACGCAACGGCAACCTTCGTCCCGCGCGACTGGCAGGCAGAGATTGATCGGTGGGGCTATACGCCGGATGCGCTCGACTTGATGCGCGCGCTCAAAGCCAAGTGGGACCCGGCGAACGTGTTGGGCATCGGCGAATTTATTGTCTAGACTCGAACTCGGATAAAAGTAAACGGCGTGGATACTCCACGCCGTTCGTCATTTTTGCGCGCCCGTGATCTGGACTTGCAGATCGCCGATCAATTTTTCCCAGACCGGAAAATCACTCCCCTGCCAAATTGGCGCGCGAAACGCGGTGGCTTGCTCAAGCGTCCAGCCGAGATGCTTGAGCGCGTATAGCGAGTAGAACGCCGACACGCGATAATTGGCGGCGCAATGCAACAGCGTTTTGCCGCTGATGTGTTGCATCAAATTTTCAAACGCTTGAAAATCGCTTTCGGTCGGTTCGCCCCACTTGACCGGAATGTGATAGTATTCCATTCCCAGCGAGCGCACCAAGCCCTCTTCGTCCGGTAGCGAATAGCGCGGGCTGATGGTTGCCAGGTTGATCACGATTTGGAATTGCTCGGCGGCGGCATCCTGAATTTGCGCTTCGGTCGGTTGCCCGCCGGTGATCAGATCGTTGCTCACTTTGATATAATTGTAAATATCTTGGGTGCTCACAGTTTGCTCCTTCGCGTAAATTGGGCAATCGTTTTACGAAATATAACCCAGGTCTGCCAAACGCTCGATCACTTCGCGTTCTTCCTCCTCGGTGTAGCCATCGCTGGGCGATTGTCCCGCCGAAGTGCCGCCAAACTCAACGGCGCGCGCTTCGGCAAGTGCCTCGCTCAAAACGCGCCCATCCATATCGGTAGGCACCGGCAAACCCATCAAGTGCAAAATTGTCGGCGCGAGGTCGGGCAATTGTGCGCCGCCAAACTCGCCGGCGTTTTTCACGCCCGCGCCATTCACGATCAAGATGCCGTTCATGCGATGCGACGACGACACGCCAAACGCTGGTTGGAGCACCTTATTCGAGCCGAACTCGAAATCGCCGAACGCAATCGTTTCGAGATTGCGCGGCAGAAACAAAATGTCCGGCGCTTGAGCCAGATGCGCGCCGCGATAAATTTCTTCCTTCTTCCAAATGTGTTCGACGAGCGGCGTTCCATCCGGCAATTTGAGCGCGCGCAAATCGGCGATCACCTGATCGCGCGTGCGCTCGTACTCGGCGCCGGGTGCGATGCTGCCGTGCGGCTCGCGCCCCTTCAGGTTGATATGCACTTCGCCGATGTAGCCGATGGAATACGCGCGCGTGCGCGC
>CAIKBD010000190.1 GCA_903825565.1 uncultured Anaerolineales bacterium
CCCGCAAGAACTGGATCACGGCGCGGAACTGTTCGGCTTGTTCCAAAATTTATTGCGGCGCGCATTGGAAACTCGGAAAGAATCTTGACGCCCGATGGACACCCTCTCCGATTCGGCAACCCCCGCCGCACCGCCTAGTTGGTTCCGCCTCAAGCCGATCCGCGTCGCGCGCGTCTCCGAGATCAGCGAAACAACTGCCGCTTCGCCGGTGCCGAAAGAAGAACGCGTGGATTTCCACATCGGCAATCCGTTGCAAGACGCGCGGCTCGCCTCCGCCTTTTTGCGGATCGCGCTCGGCATTAGCGTGTACCAAGAAGAACTGTGCGACGCCGAACCCGACGCGATCCTCAAACATCTCAACTGGGAACCTGCCGCAAAACCCAAACTCGAATTTCTGATCCGTGCCACGCAAAAAAGCGCGCCGTATATGCCGCGCGGCGGCTATTTGCGAACCGCGCCGCACGCGTTGATCAAAGCGTTTCGCGTGTGGCTGGAACATCAGCAAGAGCCGTTGCAGTACGACACCGGCGAACAATCGGGGCGACGCGAGATCATCCTGGCATCGGGCGGCGTCGCCGAGGCGTTGCGCGTGCTCCTCCTAGCGCTGTCCGCCTATTTGGAAAACACACCGGCGCGCATCTTGTGTTATCGGCACGAAATTTTGCCGGCGTGGCAAACCATCCCGCACCTCGTATTTGAAAATCTGGCGGACGAAGAAACCGGCGCGCGCGCGCAGATCGAACAAGCCCTGACGCAACAGCCCACCACGCCCACCTTTCTGCTCATCGGCGACACGCTGGGCGAAGAAACGCGCCGCCGCCTGCGCTTGCTGAGCGTTGCGCGTCCCTTGTTTTTTATCGAAGCGAACGACGCGCCCAACCATCTCTCGCTGGCGCGCGAAGCGAAACTCGTGCACCGCGTCATTCGTTTGCTCAGCCCCGCCATCTTTGCGCCGCGCTTGCGCACGCTCTCGACCGTGTTCGTCATCGGCAACGCCGATTTTTTGAACGTGATCGAAAATGTGCATTTCAATCTCAAAGGCACGCCGTCCGCTTCCGAAATCGAATTGCTCGCGTACCTGCTCGATCAAAAATTAACCCAGCCCGCCGCCGCCACCCCCGCCCAAGTGCCGCAAGTGAAACCGACTTTCGAGGGCTTGGCGTTGGGCATCGCCACCGAAACAGTCCTGCCGCAATTGGCGGAACACGTCGAACGCCAAATCGAGGACTGGCTGAACGCGCACGCTCAAACGCTCGCGCAATCGCTGGCGACGGTGGAAGAAAAAACCGGCGCGCTCGACCGCCAAGTTCAAACGCTGTGGCGGGACGGCATCCTCGACGAGTTTGCAAACATCGAGGCGCATGACCTGCTCGAACAACTGGCGCAAAATTTGCATCAACCCGAATGGTGTCACGCGCTCGAATGCAGTTTCCTCAGCGCGTTCGTGCGGCATCAACCGCAATACGCGCCCGCGGCGTGCCAGGTCGCCAGCGGCTCATCCCGCACGGCGTTGGGCATCCTGGGTTTTCACTGCGGCATCCGCCAAGTCGTGATCCCCGATTTGAGTTGGTCGTACGAACAATGCTTTCCCGTCGTCCACGCCGTGCCCCTCACGCCGACGCTCGAACTAGATGTCCCCGCCATCATCGCCCAGATCGAGGCGTTGTGCCGGTACGATCCCTCCTGGGTCGAACACGGCGCGGTCGCGCTCAACAATCCGCACAACGGCACCGGCAGAATTTTCGCCGAGGAAACCGTCCGCCAACTGATCACGTATTGCCTGCAACACCACATTTACGTCATTGACGATCTGGCGTATCAAAACGTCGCCCCGGTCAACGCCTTGCCCGAAATCAAAACGGCGCGCCAAATTGCCTCCGAACTGGTACGCCTGGGCGTGGTGGATCAAGCGCAAGCCGAGCGCGTGATCACGGTGCACTCGATGTCCAAAACCGATTGCCTCGCGGGCGCGCGCATGGCAGTCGTCGAAATTCGCGAGCACGCGCTCGCGCAACGTTTTCACGAATTGAACGCGCGCATCCAACCCAACCTCGCCGCAATCTTGATCTGCTACCTGTTCTATCGCAACACGCCTGAAGCGGCGCGCGCGTACTGGCATCTCCGCAACGCCATTTTCCAGGAACGCACGCAAGCGTTGCTGACCGCCGTTGAAAATTTGCCGCCCGAACGCAACCCATTCGGCTTGACGATCATTCCGCCCGCCGGCAGTATGTACCCGCTGTTGCGGATCGCGCGCCTGCCCGCCGGCTTGTCCCTCGATTGGCTCGCCTCTTCGCTGGCGCGGCGCGGCATTGGCTTGTTACCGCTGGCAACTTTTGCGCGCACCGAAAAAGGGTACGAGACCGGCAGAACCACTTTTCGGCTGACGCTGGGCGGCGTTGACCGCGCCGAAATTCTGCTGGCAAAAACGCGGCGGTTGCTGATCGATCTGAACCGACTCATCGCCGAGGAAGAAGCGCATTACAACCGCAAGCCATTGCCGTTCCGCAATCCCAGCCCCGACCATCGCACCGACGAGTTGCGGCGTTCCTGGGATGCGCTCGCCAAACGCATTTTGCACGCGTGAGAAACGCAGCCCGTTGCGCGCGCCGCCGCGCTGGAGCCGCTCGACGGTGAGACGCTGCGCCGCGAGTTTTTGCGCCAGTATGCGCCGGCGCGCCTCGA
>CAIKBD010000191.1 GCA_903825565.1 uncultured Anaerolineales bacterium
AAGCCATCGGCAGATTGGATGTCGTAAACCAGATTCGGGGATAATCCGCGCATCACCACGCGGCGCTCAGCCCAGGGCACAGTCCCCCGAAATAGAAACACCACGCCTTTTTGGCTCGATGCGTTATAAAATTCGATGGCGTCCGGCTCGGTGGGCGGTTCCAAAAGGGGCAAGGAGAGATCGGATTGAGGCAACAATCGAAATTCTCTGCCCTGTGTGATCAGATCGCGCACGTTTTTGTAACGTTGGATTTCAGCGATCACTTCGTTGCGAAACGCGTTACTCCAATCAAGCGTGGGGGCGGAAATGCCGAACGCGCCCAACATGCGACTGCGCAACCAACCGCGCAATATTGCTGGATCATGCTCGGCAGTCTCCAGGGGCTCAAGCCACGAGTCAACAAAAAATGAGTTGAGATATTCCGGCGGGAATGGGTAGCTCGCGCCAAACATGTGATAACGCACGCGATAGCTCGGATCGGTTTCATCGCTCAGCCAGGCAATGTCGGTGCGGCGCATCAAAGCATAATCCATGCGATTGCCGCCGCTCGCACAGTTTTCGATAATGAGTTGCGGAAACTCGGCCCGCAGATAGTCGAGAATTTCATACAAGCCCTTGACGTGATCATAGTTAGCGTGACCTGGTTGATTCTCTGGATCGCATGACATCCAAATGTTATTGTCCCACTTGAGCCAATCCAACTGGTAATCGCGGATCAAGCGTGTGAGCCAGTTCTTGATCCACGCGCGCGCTTCCGGATGCCCGAGACAAATTTGAGCCGTCCATGCCGTACCCTCAGGCAACTCGCGCGGTTGCTCGGCGCCGGGCGCGAGCCACGCTAGTGGAATTTCATGTTGCTTGAGCACATACTCCATATCTACGCGTTCGGGTTCGACCCACAAGCCAAATTTAAGCCCCTTGCTGTGCACATAGTTTGAAAATGCCTCAAGTCCGCTCGGAAACTTGGTGCGATTTTCACGCCATGTGCCCAAACCATAGGAAAAATCGGCGACTTGAGGCGAGCCTTCATACCATCCTGCATCAATGACAAATGCTTCCAAGCCCATCGCCGCGGCATTGTCCACCTCACCCTTGAGCCGCTCTTCATCCAGGTCAGTATAATACGCGAACCATGTATTGTATTGCGCCCAGGGAAAACCGGCGGGACGTGGTCGCAAAAGAAAGGTGCGTGCAAACGCATGCGAAGCATAGGCGGCATCTTCGACTCCGCCGCGAAAAAATCCCAGGAAGCGTCGTGGCGATTCAAACGATTGATGCGGAGCCAAGTCGAGATGAATCTGATCAAGCCCCGCACGCAACTCGGTCTGGTCGTTCAAACGTTTGGTTTGCATTTGCCAGGCTCCCGACCATTCGATGCCGCCGAATAAACCTTCGCGCAAATTGGGCGCAGTGAGCGCAAACCACCCCATCGTTTCTTCCGAAGAACGCGCCGAGGAATCGAGGGTTTGGTTGACACGATCGGTCAAACGAATCGAACGCAAGCGCAAAGCTGGCACTGGTTGCGCGCGTTTTATGTCAGCCAGCGTGGGACTGACTCCCTGCACCCAGTACAGCGTCAACGGATCGGCTGAGGGGCGAAGCGCAAA
>CAIKBD010000192.1 GCA_903825565.1 uncultured Anaerolineales bacterium
GTTTCGTCGTGCAGATGCAAACCGCCGCCGCGGCGCTCGGCTTGCTCCTCGTCGGCGCGTGCGTCGGCGCGCTCGTCGCCTGGGTCGAAGAAATTTTCGTGCGCGCCTGGCTCAAAGTGGTGCGCGGCAAACAAGAAGGGCGCGACTTTAATCTCGTCAAACGCGTGATGACGATTGGCGGCGACGACGCGAACGATATTCCGGTGTACGATCCGCGCGTCGGCAACCGGTTCGCCGTCGTGCGGCAAGACGGCAAACGCGTGCGCGTCGAATGTAGCGACGCCACCGCCACGTTGTTGCGCGCCGGCACGCGCGAGCCGCTGGCGATCACATCGCCGCAAACACTCGCCGACGGCGACAAGATTTTGGTCGGCGACACGGCGCTCTTGTTCCGCCAAAAATAGCGGGTGATTCGGATGAATACGCAACGAACACAATTTGCGCTGGGTTTTGTATTGAGTGTGGCGCTGGCGTTGACACTGAGCGCGCCGGTCGCCGCGCAAAACGCCGTCGTCCGTATCACCGGTTTCGACGCGACCCAGTTTCCCACCGTACGCGCATTCGTCAGCGTGACCGACGCGAACGGACGCGCGTTGCAGGCGTTGCCGCGCGACGCGTTCCAACTCACCGAAGACGGGCGCGCGGCGACGGTGCTCGCGATCAACGCGAGCCAGGATCCGATCCACGTCGGCTTGGTGCTCGATCATTCCGGCAGTATGGATGCCCAAGCCAAGTTGAACGACGCGCAAATCGCCGCGAGCGCGTTCGCGGACGAGATGCGGCCGCAAGACGAGGCGTTCGTGACGATGTTCGACGACCGCACCGATCACTTGCAGGATTTCACAAGCGATCAAGCCGCGCTGAAAAACGCGATCCGCCGCATCGCCGTGCGCGGCGGCACGGCGTTTTACGATGCGGTGTACGACGCGGCGCAAAAATTCGAAAACCGCAAAGAGCAACGCAAGAACGCGTTGATTGTGCTGACGGACGGGCGCGACAACCGCGAAGAGGGCGGCGGATTTTTCGGGTTGTTCACCGGCGCGGGGAGCAAACGCACGCTCGACCAAGCCATCGCCAAGGCGAAAGAATTGAAGGTGGCAGTCTATACGGTCGGGCTGGGCAACGATGTGGATCAACCGCGCTTGCAAAAGATCGCCACCGAGACCGGCGGCAAATTTTATTACGCGCCGCGCGGCGAACAGTTGAAGGAACTGTACCGTTTGATCGCCGAGCAATTGCAAAAAGAATACGCGCTCGATTTCACGTCGCCGCGCGCGCTGGCGGACGGTACGCAACGCCAGGTCACGCTTACGGTTGCTTTGCCGAACGGCGCAAAGCAAACCGCCGACGGTTTGTATGTCGCCGGGTACTTGTTCAACCGCATCCGCGCGAACTGGGTGATCGGCGCGTTGCTCGCGCTCGTTTTGCTGATGCTGGGAATTTTGCCGACGCTGGGGCGCGCTGTCGCGCACGCGTTGACGCCACGCCCGACGCCGGTCTTGCCGTCGCAATTGCACGCGACGCCGGCAACGCCCGCCGCCGCGCCGCGCTGTCCGCACTGCGATCAACCGGTGCGCGTCAACGCAAAATTCTGCGGCGCGTGCGGCAAAGCGCTCGCGGCAGTCTCTGCATCTGTGTGTCCCCAATGCGGCGCAGCGGTACGGCAAGGCGCAAAATTTTGCGGCGCGTGCCGCTATGCGTTGCGTTGAACCGTGATGTAAATTTTGACATTCTGCTGGCATCGGGTTATGCTTGCGGGCAAGCGTCAATGAGGCACGCGCGAGACAAATTAACGGCGGTCGGCAGTCGTTCGTCGGCAGTCGTATTTTCAGGAGAGAGACGATGGCAGGTGAACTGAATCTCAAGATCAGTCTGATCCGCGACGCGCTCAACGCGATCCATATCAATCCGCAACCGCAGTTGATGTACGCCCTGCTCGAAGCGACCGTCGCCGGCACGCCGATCACCAATACTCAGATGCCGCTCAATTTGTGTCTCGTCCTGGATCGCTCCGGCTCGATGAGCGGCGACAAGATCAAAAATCTGCGCGATGCCGTGCACGCGTTGATCGATCTGCTCCAGCCCACTGATTACTTGTCCATCGTCCTGTTCGACGATCAGGTGGAAACACCGGTGGCGAGCCAACCGGCGACCAACCCGGCGCAACTGCACGCCATCGTCAGCGCGATTCAAGAGCGCGGCGGCACGCAAATTTCGCTCGGCTTGCGCCAGGGTTTGGCAGAGATCGCGCGCCACGCTGATCCTAACCACATCAGTAAGATCGTCATGCTCACCGACGGCAATTCCTGGGGCGATGAAGCCGAGTGCCTTGCGCTCGCGCAACAAGCCGCGCAGAACAATGCGCCGATCATCGCGCTGGGACTGGGCTTGCCGCAAGCGATTGCCGCGCCCGGTTTGCCCTTGCTCGGCGGCGCGATGGACGATTGGAATCATCTCTTGCTCGACAACCTGGCGCGCGCCAGCGACGGCGCAAGCGATTTGATTGATGCGCCGAGCAAGATCGCCCAGGTGTTTCAGGCGGTCGTCAAGACCGCGCACGCGACGGTTATTCGCAACGCGGAACTCGTGTTGCGTTTGCCGGCGGAGGTGACGCCGCGCCAAGTGTGGCAAGTGTCGCCGCTGATCCAAAACTTGACGGCGCGCGCGTTGTCGGCGCGCGAAGCCCAGGTGACGCTCGGCGACATTGACAAGCAAACCGGCAAAGCGGTGTTGGTCGAGCTGGCTTTGCCGCCCAAGCCGGCGGGCAAGATGCGAATCGCCCAAGCCCAGGTCACGTATACCGTGCCTGCCGCGCCGAATCCGACGGAGCCGCAAAGCGAACGCGTGGATGTCATCGTCGAGTACGGCGTCGAGTCGCCGCTCAACCCGCACGTGGCGAACGTGATCGAGCGGTTGAGCGCGCACAAGTTGCAAACGCGCGCGTTGCAAGACGCCGCCGCCGGCAATGTGAACGGCGCGACACAAAAGCTCAAACAAGCCGCGACGCAATTGTTGAACCTGGGTGAAGCGGACCTCGCGCATGCCGCGTTGCAAGAAGCGCAGAACCTCGCGCAGCAAGGCAAAATGTCCGCCGCCGGCACCAAACGTTTGAATTACGGCACGCGCAAATTGACTGTCAGTTTATAACCCGGAACCAAATCAAAAGGAGATGACGATGAAACGTTGCCAATCCTGTCAAGCCGAAAATTTCGACGACGCCGCATTTTGTGATCGGTGCGGCGCGGCGTTGGGCGCGTCCGCCCCTGCCGCCGCCGCCCCTGCGCCGGAAAAGAAAAAGTGCCCGGTGTGCGGCGCGGCAAACGATCCGCGCGCGGCATATTGCAGTAGTTGCGGCATGGTGTTGGATGCGCCCGCGGGCGCGCCGCCGCTTGCCACACCCGCGCCTGCGCCCGTCGCGCCGGTTGCGCCGCCGCCGGAGCAGGTCGCCCCACCGCCGCCCGAACTTGCTGTGACCGGCGCGATCACCGCGAGCGCCGCCACCGAGCCGGTTGCGGCGAGCCACCCGCGCGTCGTCCTCGCCGCCAGCGGCGTGTTCTTTGATCTCGCCGGCAGAAATCAAGTGATGATTGGACGCATCGATCCGGTGACGGACGTATTCCCGGAAATCGATCTCACTGAGCACGGCGGCGATGAGGGCGGCGTCTCGCGACGGCATTGCAAAATTACACGCGTGGGCGACGAATATTTTGTCGAGGACTTGAACAGCAGTAACGGCACCTGGCTCGGCGCGACGCGTTTGCACCCGCACGTGCGCACGCCGCTGAAACCCGGCGAGCAACTACGCCTTGGCAAGATCACCCTAGATTTCGTGATGTAAGGCGCACGGGCAAAACATTAGGGTTTATCGGAAATAAAATATTCCACCGCGAAGACGCCAAGCACGCCGATTGTTTTTTCCTTTGCGCCTTTGCGTCTTCGCGGTGGGGGTTTTACCGGCGTTCAGCCGCAAAAGTGTTTCTCTAACCACAGGTCACGCGTGAAAAAATTTGTCGTTCAACGAATCGGCACTCTCTCGTCGCTCAAGTTCGGTTGCGCGCTGGGCGCGCTGGCGAATTTTGCGCCCGGCGTGCTCATCGCGGTACTCGCCAAATTGGGCGTCGCCGGTTTGCGTGCGTTGCTTGAGGGTTGGCAAAACGTCGAAATGGCAAATGTCCTGGGACAGTCGGTGCGTGTCAATGTGATCACCGCGTTGAAACTCGACGGCGCGCTCAAATGGCTGCGGGACTGGGACGGCGCGTGGGGCGTTTGGGTGATCGGGTTGATCGGCGCGTGGATGTTATTCGGCGGACTGATCGTCGCGGCGATCACGGCGTTGCTCACCGGCACGTACAACCTCGCGGCGCGTTTCGCCGGCGGCATCGAGATCGAACTGCGCGAACGCGTGCCCGCGCCACTCGCCCGTGCACGCTTGGTCGGCGCGAATGCGCCCGCCGGCAGTTTCGTTTTGCGCCGCCCGCCGATCCGCATCGGCAGTGATCCGGCGAATGCGCTCGTGCTCGCATCGCCGCACGTCGCGCCGACGCACGCCGAAATTTATCGGCTGGGAGATCGCTGGATCGTGCGCGATCTGGGTTCGGCGAGCGGCACATTCGTCAATGATCGCCCCGTGCAAGAGAATATGTTGAAGGATGGATTTCGCGTGCGCTTTGGCGATGTCGAGTTGACCTTTCGCACCGGGCAGGAGTCGCCATGACTTGGGGCGTATTGCGCGTCGGCGGTAACACCTACCGGCTCGATCACACGCCGATCACCATCGGGCGCGATCCCGCGTGCGAGGTGCTGCTGGACGATCCCAGCATCTCGCGCCAGCACGCGCGATTGTATCATCACGCCAACCGCGTCGAGATCGAAAACCTGAGCCAGACAAATCCGGCTTATGTGCGCGGCAACCCGGTGCTTGGGCGCGTCGAGCTTGTCCCGGGCGATGTGATCGAACTGGGCAACGTACGCGTCGAGATCGAGATCGCGCCGGTCAAGCCCTGCCCACATTGCGGCAAACCACTTGCCCGTCCGAACGCGGCGTTTTGTCCGGCGTGCGGCAAGCCCCAACGCGCCGTGCCCGCGCGCGATACACAAATCACACCCAGCGCGCGCACACTGATCATCCAAGTTGCCGGCGCGGCGACGCCGGTCGAGTTTGCGCTGGAGCGTTCGCCGATCACGCTGGGGCGCGCACCGAATAACGATGTCGTGATCGATCACCCGTTCGTGTCGGCGAATCACGCCCGGCTCGATTTGATCGGCGCAGAGTATCGGATCACCGACCTGGGCAGTTTGAACGGTTTGTTGCTGAACGGCGCGCGCGTCGCCGCACACACTTTGCGGCACAACGACGTGATTCGGATCGGTGATGCGTTCGGCAACTCGGTAATGCTCACCTACCACGACACCGCCACGCCGGCGACTATCGCCGCGTTGCGGCTCGATCTCGCGCAACACACAACGCTGATCGGACGCGATCCCGGCGCGGCGTTGCACCTCGACGCGCCGAGCGTGTCGTGGCATCACGCGCGCGTGGACTGGGACGGAGCGCATCACGTCTTGAGCGATCTCCGTTCGACGAACGGCACGTTCGTCAACGGCGCGCGCGTCGAACGGCAAACTTTGCAACCCAACGATGTGGTGCAAATCGGACCGTTTCAACTCACGTATGATCGCGCCGGGTTGGCGCAGTTCAACATTCTAGGCAATGTCCGCCTCGACGCGTTGCACCTCACGCGGCGCGTGCCGGCACCGCACGGCGGCACACGCGTGATTCTGAACGACGTGTCGCTGTCCATCCAGCCGCGCGAGTTTGTCGCGCTTGTCGGCGCAAGCGGCGCAGGCAAAACGACGTTGATGCGCGCGTTGAGTGGCGCGGCGCGCGCCGAAGGCGTTGTGCTGATCAATGGCGCGGATTTTTACTGCGACTATGACGCGTACCGCGCGATGCTGGGTTTCGTGCCACAGCAAAACATCATTCATCGCGGCTTGCCGGTGATCAGCGCGTTGCGTTATGCCGCCAAATTGCGCCTGCCGCTCGATTGGCAAGACGCGCAGATCGAACAGCGCGTCGCCCAAGTGATGCGGATGGTCGAGATTGAGCCGCAACGCGATCAACTGGTCCGCAAACTGAGCGGCGGGCAGATCAAGCGCGTGAGCATCGCCGTCGAATTGCTCGCGCAACCCGCGCTCTTTTTTCTCGACGAGCCGACTTCGGGTCTCGATCCCGGTCTCGAAAAAAAGATGATGTACACACTGCGCCAACTCGCCGATCAAGGACAGACGATCATTCTCGTAACGCACGCGACGGCGAACATTGACCAGTGCAGTAAAGTGGCGTTTCTGGCAAACGGGCGACTCGTTTTTTTCGGCACGCCGGATGAAGCGCGCCGTTTTTTCCAGCCGCCGAATGCCGCACACCCGGCAGATTTCGCAGACATTTACACCGAACTGGCGCGTGTGAGCAATCCGCAAAACCCGGAGCGCACAGCGCAAGAATGGCAAAGCCGCTTTCAACAATCGGCGTTGCATCAAAAGTATATCGCCCAACCGTTGCAACACGCGCAACCGTCTGCCCGCGCGCAACGGATCGCGCCGCGCCGCCCTAAAATTTCGCGCGGGTTGCAAAGCATCATTCTCACGCGCCGCCATTTGGAATTGATCGCCCGCGATCCGTTCACGTTGTTCGTCTTGCTCGCCGTGATGCCGCTGATCGGTTTGCTCGTGTTGCTGATTGCCGACCCGATCAGTCTCGTCGGCGCGTCCGCCAATTACATCGCGCAACAGATCACGTATCTCAAATTTGGCGACGCGGAAAAGATGATTTTCGTCGTCAGTCTCGCGGCGACGTTGCTCGGCTTGTTCGCCTCGGCGTACGAAATCGTGCGCGAGCAAGCGATCTACCAGCGCGAGCGGATGATCAACCTAAGCATTTTGGCGTATGTGTTTTCCAAAGCCGGCGTGTTGTTCGGTTTTAGTTTGTTACAAGCGTTACTCTTTTTAGGTGTGCTGGCATTGCGCGTCGAACTGCCGACGCAAGGCGTGTTCTTGCCCGCGCCAGTGGAAATGTATATCACGCTTGTGCTGACGACGATGGCGAGTGTCGGCTTGGGCTTGTTCATCTCGGCGCTGACGCGCAATGACCGGCTAGTGATTTACATCGTCCTGCTCGTGCTGTTCGCGCAGATTCTTTTCGCTGGTGTGATCTTTGAACTGCCGGGCTTGGCGCGTCCGCTCGCGTGGCTCACGGTGAGTCACTGGAGCATTGACGCGCTCGGCTCGACGGTGGATATGCGCCAGTTGCAAGAACTCGACAAAATCGCCGGCGCGCCGGTCGTCAAAGCAACCTGGGATGTAAACTACGGGCACACGGTCAAACACTTGGTGAGCCGGTGGCTCGTGCTGGGCGGATTCGCCGCGACGTTTGTCGCGCTGACGTGCTTCCGCCAAAAAATGAAAGACGAATTGTAATTGCTTCGGTGCGTGTGACCGCGCAACTTGCATGTAGGAATTGGGCATGATCATTTGTCTCGATCAAACTTCGGGCGTCGAGTGTGGTGGCGAAAACCGCGACGGCGCAAAATTTTGCGGCAAGTGCGGGCGGCCCCTGCGGCTGACCATGTGGCTGCAAAACATCGGCGCGGCCATCGGGCATTACCGCATCGTCGGCTTGCTCGGGCGCGGCGGGTTCGGCGCGGTCTATGAAGCCGAGGACATCCAGCCGCCGCGGAGCCGCGTCGCGCTCAAGGAAACGCACGACGCGAGTAGCATCGCCAGTCTCGCCAAAGAGTTCGAGGTGCTGAAAAATTTGCGGCACGCCAACTTGCCGCGTTATTACGAATCGTTCGAGGCGGATGGCAACGGCTACCTGGTGATGGAATTGGTGCCCGGGCAAAACCTGCAAGAGATTTTGGATCGCCGCGAAACGCCGCTCCCCGAAACCCAGGTGCTGGCGTATGCCGTGCAACTGTGCGATGTGTTGACGTACTTGCATAGCCAAACGCCCGCGATCATTCACCGTGACGTCAAACCGGCGAACGCACGCATCACGCCAGAGGGCTTGATCAAACTGGTGGATTTCGGCTTGCTTAAACTGGGCACCGGCGCTACACAAAGTTCGCGGCGCGGGCTTACCCCGGCATACGCGCCGCTCGAACAGTACGGCACGGCATCGCAACACACTGATCCGCGCAGTGATGTGTACTCGCTCGGCGCGACAATCTATCACCTGCTCACCAACTTGCCGCCCATGTCCGTTACCGAGCGTGTCGCTGTGGTGCCGGACCCGCTGACACCGCCGCAACGCCTCAACCCGGCGATCACGAATCACGTCGCGCGCGCCGTCGTCGTCGCGATGAGTATCAAGCAAAATGATCGCTACCCCGACATAGCGACGCTGAAAAAAGCGTTGCAAGGAATCTCGGTGCCGACGCCGGCATCCAAAGCCACTGTCTCGATCCTTTTCGCTACTCAGCACAGCGGCACCGTGCCTATCGGCGATCTGCAAACGCTCGTGGACACGTGCGACCGCAACTGGGAAGACGCGCAGAACGCACTGTTCAATCGCGATCTCGAAGTGTGGCTGGGCATGTTACAGTTTCCCGACCTCGTGAAAAAAGCGGCGGAGATGCGCACGCAACTTGCCCAGGAACAGGATCGCGCGATTGAACTGTTGCTTGCCGAGACAGAAAAGTACGGCGCGGTGCGCACCTTGCGCCCGTACCTGCACCTTGCGCCGGACAATGTAGTGGACTTGGGCGAACTGCATCAAGACGTGCAACACACGCTGACGATTGAAAACACCGGCAAGGGTTTCCTGTTCGGCACGGTGCGGTGCGTGACCGATTGGCTGTGGTTCAACCCCACGCGCTTTGAAGGCAACCAACCGCACACGCTCGAACTGCAAACCGATTTGAGCAAACTCGCGTTTGGGCAACCGCAAACGGCAATGCTCGCGTTCAACACGAGCGGCGGTGATCTCGAAGTGCCCGTGTACGTCACACGCGTCAACGCCCAGGTGTATTTGGAGCGCGGCGCAACGCATTACAACACCGGCGTCACCGATCAAGCCCTGCACGCGTATTTGCAAGTGGCGCGCGTCGAGCCGAGCGATCTCCAAATGGCGCAAGCCGACGCGGCGATTGCGGTGATCCTCAGCGACCTGGCGCGCTGGACGGAATGTTTCCAATGGATGCGCGATCACGACATCGGCTTGGAATGGATCGACGCGGCGAAACTGGGTTGGCAAGACGCCAACGCCAACCTCGCGCAGTTGTGCAAAGTGTGGGCGGACGAACAGTATCGGCTGAACGCGCCGCAAGACATCCAAGCCGTGCTCGATTGGTACCACAAGGCGAACGAACTCGTGCCCGACACGGTGGGCGCGGAATGGCTTGCGCAAGTTTACCTGCACCAAGCCACGACGCTCTGCGAGGCGAACCAGTATGCCGAAGCGTTTCACGCGTTCGAGCAAGCCCAGCACGTCGCGCCGACCATCGCGCACAACGCCGACCTCGCCGAACGCTTTGCCGAGCGCGCGCGGCAATTGATCGCGCAACGCCAATTCGCCGAAGCGCGCGCGCGCGCCGAACAGGCGACGCAGATCGTCGCCGCCGCCGTGCCGCCGCGCGAAATGGCGCAATTGGATTTGGCGTGGGCGCACGACGAATATCGCAACGAAAATATCCAGCAAGCCATCGCCAAAGGCGAAAGCGCGCTCGCGCTCGATCCCGGCAACACGGCGATTGCGACCGCGCTGGCGCGCTGGCAACGCTTTACGCGCGAACGCGTCCAAGTGGCGCGCGTCGCGGCGGCGCTCGTCACGATTGCCGGCTTGAGCGCGCTCGCCATTTTCATCGCCGCGATCCTCTTTCAATTCTTCACGCGCGTCTTTTTGCTAACTGCCGGTGTCGCCGCGATCAGCGGCGCGATTGTGCTCGTCGCCAGCATCGTGCTCGTCGTGCGCTATTCGGTCAAACGCTTGCTCGATCCCAATTTGGGATATTGGAATTTTTTGTTAGGCGCGGGAATCAGCGTTTCGCTGTGGAGCGTGCCGGCATTGGGGTTGGCTTGCGCGAGCGCCATCGCCATCGCGCGCCTCACACTCGCCGACCCAGACGCGCGCGCCTGGTTGCTGAGCGCGAGTTGCGCTGGGCTGTTCGCGCTACTGCTCGGCGCCATCACCCTGCAACAGTCGCGCCACAAGAGCCAAACCCTGGGGCACTTGTTTCGCCAAACACTTGTCGGAGCAATCGCCGCCGGTTTGATCAGCGCGTTTGCCGCCATCGCGTTCAATATTTTTTCGAGCGGGCAAGTCAGCCCGGCGGTGGCGAGCATCGTCGCCAGCGGAATGACATTCGGCATCACCCTCGCGTGGTTCGGCGTCGCCGACGACGAACTTGTGCGCGGGCGCACGGCGCGCGGCAAGTTTTGGTTCACTTGGCTGTTCTTCAACGCGCTGGGCATCGCGGCGGCATTGACGCTGGCTTCGGTTGTCCACGGTGTCCTGGGTCTGATCCTCGGCGCGATGTATAGCGGCGCGCTGACCGGCGCGAGCGCGTTCGCCGTCGCCTACTTGCTGGGACAAGGACAACCGGGCGCAACGTGGAAGCCACTGTTCACGCTCCGCCGCGTGTTCGCACTCGTGTGCGTGCTCACACTCGCCGTGTTTGCGATCAACTGGGAACAGAGTTTTGATCGTACCATTGCCAAAATTTTGGCGTACGAAAACGCGCAAGCGGCGATCCGCGCGCAAGATTTTCCGGCGGCGCGGCAACAACTGCGCGCGTTGGCGCAACTGGATCCGCAATTCGGCGACGCGCGCGCCTTGCTCGATCAAATTCGGGACATTGATCTCAACACCTCGACGTTAAGCGTAGACGATCCGCTCGTTGCGCCGGGCGAACGCGTGACCTTTACTATCGTCATTCGCAACACCGGCGGCGAAGCGGCAAGCCAGGTGCTCTTGCAAAACGTGTTGCCGCCGCAACTCAAAGTGGTGCCGGAATCGTTGCCGCAAAATTCCACGCTCACCCGCGTGCAAGCCAGCGACGTGGTAAACTGGCTCGGCGCGATCAACCCCGGCGCGGCAGTCACGGTTTCCTATCAAGCGCGACTTGCGCCCGCCGCCAATTTGCCGGCGGCAGTCACAAACGTCGTCGAGTTGAAAAGCGGCGCGGTGATCCTTTCGCGCCAAGTGACGATTCGTATCGCGCCGAGCGCGCCCACCGCCACGCCGCGCCCGATTCGCACGAACACCGCCGCGCCCACGCTCACACTTGCGCCGCTCGTCACGCCCACGCCGCCCGCCACGGCAACGCCGGACGCCGTTCGCCTCACCAATTCGACCGCGAGTTGGTCGGGCACGCTGGGCGCGGGCAATTGGTTTTACATCGAAGGCAAACCGGGCGAGTATACAACTTGGAGCGATATGCGCTTTGATCCCAATTTGCGTTTTCCGTACTGCGAGGGCGGCTGCTGGCGCAGTACATTCGAAAGCGATTTTGTGCGGCTCGACAAATTGGGCGGTCATCCCGGCGCAACGCATTACGTCGCCAAACGCTGGGTTAGCCCGATCAACGGCGCGATCCGGATCAACGTCCTGACGTACAAAGAGCAAACCGGCGGCAACGGCGTCACGCTCAAAGTCGTGCAAAACGGCAACGTGATCCGCCAGCTCAATTTGGAACCGGCGCAAACCAAAGAGCGCACCGTCACCGAAACGATCCGCACGACGATCACAACCGGCGGTTGGATTATGGCGCTCGTCGAGGCAAACGGGAACACCGATTACGATCACACTATTTTCGATGTGACGATCTGGCAATAAGGATTCCGGCGATGCAATGTTGCGTCTGCTTTCATCTGAATCGCACAGGCGCGCATTTTTGCGCGCAATGCCGCACGCCCTTGATCCTGCAAGATCGCTATCGCATCACGCGGTTGTTGGGGCGTGGCGGGTACGGCGCGGTCTATCAAGCCGAGCACATTAACCTGGGTGGCAAGCAGTACGCGATCAAGGAACTGTTGCCGGAACCCACCTTTACCGCCGAGCAACAACAAGCCGCGTCCGAACAATTTCGGCTCGAAGCCAACCTGCTCGCGCAACTCGATCATCCGGCATTGCCCAAGGTCGGCGACTTTTTTCCCGAAGGCGGCCGCGATTACCTCGTGATGGATTACGTCGAAGGCGATCCGCTCGACGAACTGTTGCTCGCGCGGCGCGGCAAAGCGTTTCCCGAAACCCAGGCGCTCGCCTGGGCGCGCGAGTTGTGCGACGTGCTGACATACCTGCACACGCGCAAACCCAACCCGATCATTCACCGCGACATTAAACCGGCGAACATCAAGATCGCGCCCGACGGCAAACTCAAACTGATTGATTTTGGGATCGCCAAGGTGCTCACGCCCGGCACGGGCACGGTGCTCGCCGCGCGCGCCGTCTCCGCGCCGTACTCGCCGATGGAGCAGTACGGCAAAGGCACGGACACGCGGAGCGATCTCTACGCGTGCGGCGCGACGCTGTACCAATTGCTGACGAACCAACTGCCGCCCGCCGCGCCGGACCGCGCAACCGAACGCCTCAAACCGCCGCGCCAGATCAACCCGGCATTGTCACCGGAACTCGAAGCCGTCATCGTCAAGGCGATGGCGGAAAAACCGAGCGAGCGTTTTCAGAGCGCGGCGGAAATGAAGCACGCCCTGCCCGCCGACAAAAAACCCGCCGCGCCGCCGCCGCCGCCCAAACGCCCGCCGCTGAAACAGTCGTCGTCCAAAAAGCCACCGCCGAAGAAGAAACCGCGCGATGGTTGCGGCGGACTCGCCTTGTTCGCGCTGCTCCTGGGATTGATCGGCGCGTGGCTGTGGGCATCCTATCCCGAAATTGCGCGCCAGCAAGCGGCGCAAGCCACCGCCACCCGACGCGCGAACATCATCGCCACGGCGACTGCCAGCGTGCGCGAGACCGCCACCGCGCACGCCGGCATCACCGCGACCGCTATCGCCCGTGCGACGACGAGTATGCGGCAAACCATTGCGGCGCGCCCAGCCAGCAAAATTATGAGCGTGCGCGCGGACAATGCGAATTGGCTAGACACTGGCATGTTCGCGCAAAAAGACGAAACGATCAATTTGTTGCAAACATCCGGCACTTGGTCGCCGTGCGCGGCGTACAATTGCGCGCGCGTAGACGCGAACGGCGATCCCAGCTACACGCTCGACTGGGGCGACAATGTGCTCAAGGGATGCCGGCACGTCGCCCTGCTCGCGCGCATCGGTGACACCGGCGAATTGTTGTGCGCCGGCTCGAACGTCACATTGCGCGCCAATCAGTCCGGCTATTTGCAACTCCGCATCAACGATCAACGCACGCACGACAACGCCGGCGTGATCGAAATGCGCATCGAGATCAAATAGCGCAATCAACACCCAGGGCTTCTCAAAAGTCGCTTGCCAAGCCACTTGTGTCATTTCGAGGAGCAGTTTTTGCGACGAGAAATCTTGTTTTCAGTGTCGGAGATTTCTCGCTTTGCTCGAAATGACAAGGACACTCGGACTTTTGAGAAGCCGTGAATCAACACCTCACGCGCTTGCATCTTGGTTTCTTTCGGTATATCATACGCCGGCAACCGCCGAGGATAAAGCAAAGTGAACAACCCGCCCGACGAACCGCAACCGAAAATCTGTCCGCACTGCGGCAAAACGAATCGCCCGCTGAGCAAGTTCTGCGGCTATTGCGGCGTTTCGTTCGCCACCGCACTTGCCATCACGCTGGCGCCGCAAGACTTGGAAGATCTCCAAGCGGCAAAACTGCGGCTCGAATATCCCAGTCTCGCGATCAAACTGACCGATTTGCTCGGCAAACCCATCGAGCAAGGATTGCAATTCTTGCCGGCGGGCTGGCAAGACAAGGTGGGCGATGCGTCGCGCTCCGCGCTGTTCAAAGGTCTCGATTACGCGATCCGCACCATCGGTAGCCCGGACGCGCGCGAACCGCAAGACCGCTTGCACCAGTTACTCGTCACCGGCGCGGGCGCGCTGGGCGGCGCGCTGGGTTTGTGGACGGTGTTGATCGAATTGCCCGTTTCGACGTGCATCATGTTGCGCTCGATTGCGGACATTGCGCGCAGTGAAGGGCACGACATTTCCAAGCTCGATACGAAACTCGCGTGCCTCGAAGTGTTTGCGCTCGGCGGCAAGAGCGACACGGACGACGCGGCGGAAACCGGTTACTGGGCGACGCGGGTCGCGCTTGCCACTACACTGCCCGAAGCGGTGACGCAAATCGCGCAACGCGGCATTTTGCACGAAGCCGCCTCGCCGCTCACCCGGTTCATCGCCACGATTGCCGCGCGCTTTAGCATCGTCGTCACCGAAGAAGCCGCCGCCACCGCCGTGCCGATTGTCGGCGCAGTTTCCGGCGGGTTGATCAATTTATTGTTCCTCAATCATTTTCAGGAAATGGCGCGCGGGCATTTTACGATTATGCGGCTCGAAACGCGTTATGGCACGCAACTGGTTCAACGAACGTACAAAGAACTCGCCGTGTAACGCTGGATACTCATGCTGACCTGCTCCGCTTGCGGCTTTGCCCAAAACCGCGAGGGCGCGCGCTTTTGCGCGCAATGCGCCGCGCCGCTCGCCTCGTTCTCGCCCAATACGTGTCCGCGTTGCGGATCGTCCAATTTGCCGGGCGCGCGCTTTTGCTCCAACTGCGCCCACATGTTGACGAGCGCCAGCAACGCCAACACCGGCTTGTTGCCGCCGAGCACGCTGTTGCAAGCGCGCTATCGCATCACCCGCAAACTGGGGCAAGGCGGAATGGGCGCGGTTTATCAAGCGCAGGATACGCGTCTGCGTGACAAACTGCTGGCGATCAAAGAAATGTCCGACGCGCAGATCGCCGATCCCGCCGAACGCACGCGCGCCGTCGCCGCATTTCAGCGCGAAGCAGAACTGCTGGCGACGCTCGATCACGCGAACCTGCCCAAAGTCAGCGACACCTTTCAAGAGCGCGGCCGCTATTACCTCGTGATGGATTTCATCGAGGGGCAAACGCTGGAGCAGATCGTTGCGGCGTCGCCGCGTTTTCTCACCGAGGTGACCGTGCTGGATTGGGCGGAGCAATTGTGCGCGGTGCTCGAATACTTGCATACGCGTCAGCCGCCGATCATCTTCCGCGATCTGAAACCGGCGAACGTGATGCTGGCGCGCGACGGCACGATCAAACTGATTGATTTTGGGATCGCGCGGTTTTTCCAAATCGGCAAAACCCAGGACACGGTCGCTTACGGCACGATGGGCTATGCCGCGCCCGAGCAATTCGGGACCGGGCAAACCGACGCGCGCTCCGACATTTACGCGCTGGGCGTGACATTGCACTTTTTGCTCACCCAGCACGATCCGGCTTCGTCGCCGTTTAACTTGCCGCCGATTCGCAATCTCAACTCGCAAACGTCGCCGCACATCGAAGCCGCGATCTTGCGCGCGACGAAATCCGCGCCCGTTGAACGCTTTCAACACGTCAAGGAATTCGCGCACGCCTTACGCCCGCCGGCGACTGCGCCACGCTTTGCATTTTCGGCGCACGCGCGCACACAGACGCCAACGCCGCCGGCAACCGAAATGATCGCGATCCCGGAGGGCGACTTTATGATGGGCAGTGAAGACGCGGCGGACGAACACCCGCCGCGCCGCGTACGCCTCGACGCGTATGCGATTGACCGCTTTCCGGTCACAAACGCGCAGTACCAAAAATTCGTCCAGGCGACCGGACATCGCATTCCCGATCATTGGCGCAACGGACAAATTCCGCCGGAAAAGGCACAGCACCCAGTCGTCAACGTAACGTGGAATGACGCGGCGGCGTTTGCGCGCTGGGTGGGCAAGCGGTTGCCCACTGAAGCCGAATGGGAAAAAGCGGCGCGCGGCACCGACGGTCGTCGGTATCCTTGGGGCAATCAGTTCGTGCCGGGCAAATGCAACACCCGCGAGTCGCGCAACCACGACACGACACCCGTCGCCGAGTACGCGCCCCAGGGCGATAGCCCGTACGGCGTCGCCGATCTGAGCGGCAATGTGAGCGAGTGGTGCGCGGACTATTACGATCCAGAATATTACGCGACCGCGCCCACGCGCAATCCCAGGGGACCCAATCGGCGACCGCAACGCGTTCTGCGCGGCGGCGCGTGGAACAGCCCCGCGCATGATGTGCGCGGCTCCGCGCGCGCATCCGCTCTGCCGTACCACCACAACCTGCACACCGGTTTTCGGTGCGCGAAATCGTAAAAGCAAAATGATTTGCCCAGCATGTAATACCGCGAATCGAGATGATGCCCAGTTCTGCCGCCAGTGCGGTAAAATGTTGGGCGCGCCATTTGCGCCGGACGTGATCTGCCACGCGTGCCACACCGTCAACCGCGCAAATGCCAAGCATTGCCGACGTTGCGGCGCACTTTTGACGCCGCTCCAAGTTTGCCCGCACTGCCAAACCGAAAACCGCGCGCAGGCGCATCATTGCCAACACTGCGGCAAACCGCTCGGCGAAAATGCCGCGCCCGCTCTCGGCAAACTCGCACCATTGAAAGTGGTGCGCGCGCGGTACCAAGTCGTCTACCGCATCACGCAGACCAATACGAGCGCACTCTACTTGGTCAAGGACTTGGATGCCGCGCACGAAAAATTTTGGGCGCTCAAAGAAATGCGCGCACCGGCAGATGCGTCCGCCGGCGAAGCGTTCATGCGCGAAGCCGAGATACTCGCGCGGCTCAATCATCCTAACTTGCCGCGCCTCCTCGAAGGGTTTACGTTCGAGGAGCGGCAGTATCTGGTGATGGAACATATGCGGGGGCAAACTCTCGCCATACTTTTGCACAAGCAATCCTCGCCGCTGTCGCTTACCGAGGTTGCGTGCTGGGCGAATCAACTCTTCGGCGTGTTTCAATACTTGCACGATCAAACACCGCCGATCCTATACCGCGATCTCAAACCCAGCAACGTGATGATGGAAGACGACAGCGGCTTGCTCAAACTGATGGATTGCGGCGACGCGGCGATTGGCGCGCTGGGTTACGCCGCGCCAGAACAATGGCAACGCGGCGAATCCACGCCGCAATCCGACATCTATGCGCTCGCCGTTTTGTTGCATCAATTGTTGACCCGACACGATCCAACGACGACGCCGTTCAACTTGCCCGCGCTTGCCACGCTCAACGCCGCCGTGCCCGCCGGGGTTGCCGACGCAATCGCCAAAGGGTGCGCGCCCGACCGGCGCGACCGCTACGCCACGATGCGCGATTTCCAAGCGGCGTTTCAGCAAGCGACGCAAATGGTTTAAGATGCGCTGTCCCAACTGCCGCGCCGAATTGCGCGCCCAAGCCCTATTCTGTTCGCACTGCGGCCACGCCGTGCGCGAGAGCCAACTCGCGCCGATCAAACCGGCGCGCCCGCCGAAAAAAAACGATCCGGGACTCGATCACTGGCGCGTGCTCAGCCAGTGGCACAATCGCTCCGGCATTTTGCTGGTCGAGCCGCGCGGCGCGCCGCCCAATGCCATCGCGCGTTATCTCGCCGTGCAACTCGCCGCCGAGCTCGACCCGCACACGCTTAAGCAACTCGGCGCGCTGCGCCATCCGCATCTCGCGCATGCGCTCGTCCAAGTCAAGGACACCCAAACGCGCACGCCGTATCTGATCGTCGAAGGCGTGTTGGGCACGCCGCTCGATCTCGCGCAGGAAAAATTGGGCGCAACGCGCGCCACCAAAATTTTCGAAAAAATTCTCGGCGCGATGATCTACCTGCACGATCAAAACTGGGTCGTCGCGCAGAAAACGCACGGCGACGCGAGCATGGTGCGCCACTTGGCGCGCTGGTTCAACCGCGGCGCGCCAACGCTCGGCGAAACCGGGCTGGCGGATCCGGTCAAACGCTTTCAGCAGGCGTTCGCGCTCGACGCGAGCGACAACCCGATCCTGTTCGATTACGCGATCTGGGAAACTGCGCCCGCCGCGCCGCGCGAACGCGAAGAGCGCATCCGCCAAGATATGCGGTTGACCGTAGGTATGTTATACTGGCTCCGCACTTCGGGGCGGCTGACCAAAGAGTTGGAAAATCTGCGTCGCACGTCCGGGCAACTCGAACAATTTATGCTCAACGTGTTGCAAGAAGCGTATACCAATTTTCAGGAACTGGGCGAAAAATTTTCCCAGATCATCCAAGCGCCGGAGCCGGGCAAGACGTTGCCGTTGCCGCCGCCCCCGCCGGTCAGCGCTGTCACGCAACGGTTGCCGCTTCAAAAGCTGACCTTTGCGGCAATGACCGACGCGGGCAAAACGCGCAATCAGAACGAGGACAATTATCTCGCGCAACCATTCGGCGCGAACGCCGGCTTGTTCCTCGTCGCCGATGGGATGGGCGGGCACGATGCGGGCGAAGTCGCCAGCAAGATCGGCATTGATGAAATGTACAAGCGCGCGGTCGCAGAATGGGAAACGACGCACACCGCGCCGGCGGACCAAGTGCGCCAAACGCTGATCGCGTGGTTGCGCGAGGCAAACGTGCGCATCCTGGCAACGGGCCGCGCGCACGGCATCAACCTGGGCACGACGCTGACCGGCGCGCTCGTCGCCAACGGCGTCGCCTTTCCGCTGAACGTCGGCGACAGCCGCACGTACTTGTTTCGGAGCGGACGCTTGCATCAACTCACGCGCGATCACTCGCTCGTCGCCAGTCTGGTGCAAGCCGGCCTCGTCACGCCGGCGGAAGCGTACACGCATCCCCAGCGCAACGAAATTTTTCGCGCGCTCGGACAACAGTCCGAAATTACGCCCGATGTGTTCAGCCCGGTGCAGTTGGGCAACGAAGACCGGCTGATCGTTTGCTCCGACGGTTTGTGGGAAATGGTGCGCCCATCCCAGTTCGAAAAAATTTTGCTGGAACAACCGCAACCGCCAAACGCCTGCGCGGAATTGATCCGCGCCGCGAATGAAAATGGCGGCGCGGATAACATCACGCTCATCATCGTGCGCGTGGCGTTTGAATGAGAGGAACCATGGCAGGCGAAGTGCAACTTTCATGCGCGACCCACCGCGAGCAGGTGCCGGTCTTGACGCAACCGCAGTTGGCGTACGTGCTGATGGAATTGATGCCGACCCAGGTTATGGCAAATGTCAAAATGCCGCTCAACTTTTGTTTCGTCCTCGATCAAAGCGGCTCGATGGATGACAGCGACAAGATCGGACAATTGCGGCAAGCGGTGCAGTACGCGATGGATTTGGTGCAACCGGACGATATTGTTTCCATCGTGGCATTTTCCAGCACGCCCAAGACGCTCGTCTCGGGGCAACCGGCGCGCGACAAGGTGCGCCTCAAAGAAGCGGTGGAACGCTTGCGCGCGGGCGGCGGCACGCAAATGGCGCCCGCGATGCGCGCCGGGTTGAGCGAGGTGCGCAAGCATCTCGCGCCGAACCGGATCAATCGGCTGATCATTTTGACGGATGGGCAAACCGAACACGAGCCGGAATGTTTGCGCGAAGCCGAAGCCGCCGCGCGTGAAGGCGTGCGCGTCACCGCGCTCGGTCTCGGCACCGATTGGAACGAGGATTTTCTGAGCCAGGTTGGCGAGCGCGGTACGGGCGAAGCCGGCTTTATCGGGCAAGCGCAAGAGATCACGCGTTACTTTACCGAGGTCGTGCAAGCAATGCAGGGCGCAGTCGTGCAAAACGCGCGCCTCACTTTGCGGCTCGCCGCCGGCATCACGCCGCGCAAGGTGTGGCGCGTCGCCCCGCTGATCAGCGACCTGGGTGTGCACGGCGTTTCGGATCGCGATGTCCAAGTGGCGCTGGGCGAACTCGTCACGAACCAGGGGCAAGGCGTGCTGGTCGAGTTGTTATTGCCGGCGCGCACCGAGGGCCGCTATCGCATCGCGCAAGCGGAGCTCGGTTACGATGTGCCGGCGTTGGGTCTCACGGGCGAACATGCGCGCGCGGACATCGTGATCGGCTTTACGAACGATCCGGGCTTGGCGGCGCAGGTCAACCCGCGCGTGATGAATATCATCGAAAAGGTGAGCGCGTTCAAATTGCAAACGCGCGCGTTGCGTGACGCGCAAGCCGGCGACACGCAGAGCGCGACGAAATTATTGCGGCAAGCCGCGACCATGTTGCTGAACCAAGGCGAAGCCGATCTCGCGCGCACGATGCGGCTCGAAGCGGAAAACCTCGCACAGAGCGGCACGCTGTCGCAAGAAGGCAAAAAGACGATTCAATTCAAAGGCGGCAAAACCGTTCGCCTCGGCGGCTAGAAATAAAAAATTAAAAGCTAACAGTCGAAAGTCGAAAGTTTAATCCCACCCCGTCCTATTTTCAGGAGAAGTAAAAATGGCAAAGCAGTGCCCATCCTGTGGTATCCAAAATGAAGACTCGGCGGCGTTTTGCGACAATTGCGGCGCAACGTTGGGCGCGCACGCGGGAAACGCCGGCGCACCGGTTGCCGCGCCGCAAGCCGCGCCGGTTGCGGGCGGGAGCGCGTGCCCGCAATGCGGCACGCCCAACATGCTCGGCACGATGTTTTGCGACAACTGCGGCGCATCCCTCGCACCGGTTGCGCCTACGCCGACAAATGCGCCCGCCGCGCCGGTGTACACGCCGCCACCCGCACCTGCCGCGCCAGCGTTTACGCCCGCCGCGAGCGCGCTCCCGCCCACACCACCGCGTCTCACGATCAACAATCAAACGATCAACACGCCGCCCAAAACCGAATTGGTGATCGGGCGCGCCGATCTCGCCAGCGGCTGGAACCCCGATGTGGATTTGGCGCCGCACGGCGGCACGCCGGAAGCCGGCGTGTCGCGCAAGCATGCGCGCCTCGTTTGGCAAGGCACGTGGATGCTCGAAGACTTGAACTCGACGAACGGCACGTACCTGCGCGGGCAACGGCTCGCGGCGAACGCCAAAACGCCGATCAACACCGGCGAAATGTTTCAAGTTGGCAGATTGCAAATCGTGTTTTACACGTAACGACTCGACTCGGCAAAAGTTTGAAAGGGGTGTGCGTCACGGTTTTGGGCGAACGCCGCCGATTCAAATCGGCGGCTGAGTCAGGTAGAAATCGGTTGAAACCGATTGCCGCAAACTCGATTTATCGAGTTTCCACCTGTTGAGCCGTCGTTTTCAAACGACGGCGGTAGTACCAAAATTTTGGCGCCCACCCGTTTGAAAGCAACGAGGTAACTGATGGCATCAGGTCCCACGTGCACGAATTGCGGGCGCGTTAATCGTTCGGGAGCGCGCATGTGCGCGGGGTGTGGCAAACCGCTGGGCACGCCAACGCCTCCGCCCCCACCACCGCGCCCATCTACCGGCGCACCGCCGGCGCGCGCGCCGGGAACACCGGCACAACCGCAACGCGGCAACCGCGTGCGCCCGCTCCAACTCGCGCTGAGTCTCGGCGCACTGATTCTGCTTTGCGGTTGCGGAGTAATTGTCGTTGGATTTGTCTTAGGTAACCAATCACTGCTCCCGCTCACATTCAACGCGGCGACGCCAACACTCGTGCCCGTACCCACACTTGCTCCACCGACGAGTACGCTCATGCCAACGATCACACCACTCCCGCCGATGCCCACGAGCGTGCCGGTGCCCACACTCGCGCCGGCAACGGCGACTGCCACGCTATCGCCGACCAGCGCGGCTTCGCCTACGCCAGTGGCGGATACAGCCGCCGGCGTCACACTCAAGCCCGGTGAAACCTGGGTGCAAAACAAGATGACGTTGACTTTGCTCAATCAAAAATTTGCCGGCGTCACGTGCGGCGGCGTTTTCGAATTTGATTTCAGTCTCGACAATCTCGAGGCAAGCGAAGTCGTCGTCAGTTGGCGCGGCGAGGAAATCACGATCAAGGACGATCAAGACCGTACGTATGAGGCGTACTTTCAAGCGAGCGCGCGCCCGCTCGATTGCACCAAATTTGCACCGCTCAAGGGCAACCTCGTTTCGGCGCTCGGCGCGAAACAAAGCGCGAAACTGATCATCCAAGTTCATGGTCCCCTCGACGACAAGGTGACCAAGTTGAGCGTGGTGGTTAGCAAAGCGGGGCGCGTGCAAAACGCCAAGTGGGAAATCGCGGTGCCGCGCTAAAAGCGGGCGTTTGCATTTCCCGGATTCTCTCATATAATCCAAATATACCTTTCGCGCGTGAGGAGCAAACTGTATGGCAAAGACAGACCCGGTCGCCCTTGCCGTCATCGGCGGGAGCGGCGTGTATCAAATGGAAGGCTTGACCGATGTGAAAGAGGTGCGCGTCAAAACGCCGTTCGGCGATCCCAGCGACGCGATCCTGCTCGGGACGCTCAGCAATCAACGCATCGCATTTTTGCCCCGCCATGGTCGCGGGCATCGCATCAAACCGCACGAGTTGCCCATCCACGCGAATATGTATGCGCTGAAATCGCTGGGCGTCGAGCGCATCATTTCGATCAGCGCGTGCGGCAGTCTGCGCGAAGACATTGCGCCGCTCGACATTGTAATCCCCGATCAAATTTTCGATCACACCAAAGGGCGCCCAACAACTTTTTTCGGCGAGGGCTTGGTCGTGCACATTTCGTTCGCCGAACCCTTCTGTCCAGAGTTGAGTGCAGTCCTGTATCATGCCGCGCAAAAAGCCGGCGCGCGTACGCACAAGGGCGGCAACTTGATCGTGATCCAGGGTCCGCAATTTTCGACCCAGGCAGAATCGAAAACGTACCGCCAGTGGAATATGGATATTATCGGCATGACGGCGATTCCCGAAGCGAAACTCGCGCGCGAAGCCGAAATGTGTTACGCCACGATTGCGATGGTCACGGATTACGACGTGTGGCATCCGGCGCATGATGCGGTGACCGTTGAGATGGTCGTGCAGAATTTGCTCAAGAACGCGGAGATGGGTAAGCGCATCGTGCGGTACGCCGCGAGCGAAATTCCCGCAATGCGCGAACAATGCCCCTGCCCGCACGCCTTGCGCGATGCAATCATCACCGCGCGGGATCGCGTGCCGGCAAAGGAACGTAAGCAATTGGGCTTGTTACTGGACAAGTATCTGCCGCCGGAAAAACCGGCGCGCGGCACACGTAAAGCCAAAAAGTAGACCGCGCCAATCTTGAAAAAATCTGTTGATTCTTCGCAACAAAAAACTGGCAAGTCTCGGCGACTTGCCAGTTTGCATTTACTGCACACCTGAGAATGATCGTTCGTAGATCAGCACTTTCCAGAGCGCGTCTTCGCCGAGCGCTTTCCAGGGCGGCATCGCGCTCCCCTTGACACCTTCGGAGACAAGATAGAAATGGCAATCCACCGGCAAACCCTGCATAAACGACTTGTCCGCCAGGTTCGCCGGTTTGGGATTGAGCGCGGCGGCGGCTGGTCCATCGCCGCGACCATTCGCGCCGTGACACGCGGCGCACTTGTCATCGTAGATCGTTTTGCCGGCGGCAAGGATCGCCTTGTCGTCAAAACGGTACGCCGGCTTTTTGCCCACATAGGGCGCGGGAATATTGACACATTGCGTAAATGCGCCGGGCGCGCCGGGTGTTGGCGCAGTGCCAGGCGCGCGCGTGGGCGCGGGACCGGCGGCGACGGCAGCGGCAGGGGGAGACCAGGCATCTACTTCGAGTGCGCCCGCTTGCCAGTTAAGCACGAAACTCACGAGCGCATCCACCTGATCGGGACGCATCGGACCACCGTACTGGTTGCCCCAGGTCGGCATTTTCGCCGCGTAGAGATCGGGGCGCGAGGAAACTGGCCGCCCGGCGGCAATCGTGTTCCGCAAAAATGCGTCAACGCTTCCCGACCAACCGATGGCTTTTTCGCGCCGCCCGTCGAGCAAATCCTTGCGATTGATCGCCGGGGCAACGCCCGGAATCCCCTCGCCGTGTTTACCGTGACAGCCATAGCAGTACTGACCGTACAGGTCCGCGCCCACTTCGATCTCGCGCCCTTTGAGCGCGGCGGCGCGGCGCTCCATCCCCGAGATTTCGTCCGGCGCAAGCAGACCCAGGTCGCGGCCCAGATCGTTGACCGCAATCGTCGCCAGCGGCACGCATGTCAGTAACGTGAATATGATCCCGATCAAAATTTTGAATTGTGTGGACATGTCTCTCTCATCAAAAAACGGAGCGGCGGGTCAATCCCCAATGATCGAATTGACCGATTATTCGTATGCCGAATCGCGGTGGACGTAGACGATTTTTTCAAACGCGCCAGTATCGCCGGGCGCGCGCGGCGTCCACGTAATCCGCAACGTCACTTTTTTCAGGTCGCTTTGCCAATCTTCAATGACGAAAAAACCTTTCGCGTCCGCCAGCCCCGCCACATCCGACTGCGCGGCACGCTCGGCTTGCTCGGCAACGCGCCCCTGCATTTTCGTCAACAAGTTGTGCAACGGCGCGGCATCCGGCGGCGGCGCGGCATATTTTTCGAGTTCATACGTGCCCGCTGGCAAACCTTCGTAACCCAGACGCCGCACTTCGCCGCAATTATCCGGCAACAAGGGAATCGGCGGCAAAACACATTCTTCGGGAATAAACTCTTGCCCGATCTCGACCGCCGGCGGCGCAGACACGCCGAACAGCGGCGTCCCAAAATACGAGAACAGGATCAACAAAAACAGCGAGGCAAAGCCGATGGTTAAACCCAGCTTGCGATTCTTGCCCATGCGGCTCGACGGCCGCCCCCAGAACTTGTCCCAAAATTCGTCGAGGTACGGCACACCAAACAGCAAGAGAAAGATCAGCGTCGGCAAAATGATGCCTTGGATTGCGGGACTATCGTAAAACTGCACGAGATCAATGCCGACGAAATCGCGCAAGCCACGCAAGATGGGCAAGACCCAGGGGTCTTTGAGCATCCCCTGAATCCATAAAAAGTACCACGGCGCGGTAGTGTGCAACGGCGTGCGGTACGGATCGGAATGGTGTTCGAGCGGCGCGTGGAACGAGAACGCCGCAAAGCCGACGATGGCAAACACGGCAATGGCGATCCACATCAATTCTTTCGTCAAAATTTCCGGCAAATAATCCAGTCGCTCTTTCGCCTGTTTGCGAACGGCAGGATCGGGCGATTCTTCTTCGCTCGCCGGCAAACTGATGCCGTGCAAACGTGAGACGCGATAATAATGCACGGCGATGAAAATCATCGCGAGGACGGGCAACAGGATGACGTGCCCAAGATAAAACCGGAGCAAGCCGTTTTGCCCAATCGTATCGCCGCCGCGCAACATCAAGTTGCTGATGTACCCCATGATCTCTTTGGGCGGCGCGGATTTCGCCATGCTCGTGCCGATGGTGACCGCCCAATACGCCAATTGATCCCAGGGCAACAGATAGCCGGAATACGACAAGCCCAATGTGATGATCAGTAAGATGACGCCGGTGACCCAGGTGAACTGGCGCGGGTGCTTGAACGAGCCGGTGAGATACACGCGCACCATGTGCAAAAAGACGACCAAGACCATCAACTCTGCACCGACGCGATGAATGTCGCGCAAAAATTGTCCGAACGGCACTTCGGCGATGATCTTGACCATAGATTGGTACGCACGGTCTTGTTCGGGAATATAAAAGACCATCAGGATCAAGCCAGTGATCGCTTCGATGAAAAACGTGAGCGCGCTGAGAAAACCCAGCCCGAAGGTGTGTGTAAATTTGGTTGAAGATTTTTCGTAATAGCGCGGGCGAATGTGCGCGAAGAACGCGTTGGTGAAAACTTTATAGCGCGGATTCGGTTTTTCAACCGGCGGGTCGCCGCGAAAGAGCGCGCGCACATCGGCAATGCCCATGCCGGCGGAAACAGCGCGCACTGTATCGTCCGCCACTTGCCAGCCGGTGGCACGCGTCGCCTTGCCCAATCGCGCGCGGCCCTCTTTCGTTCGCAGATCGTGCAACGCCGACCAAAGACTCTGCAAGCCGACCGGCATTTTATCGGAAAAAGGCGCGGGGTGTTCTTTCCGTTCAAACATATCCTTCCTCTTTGTTTAACCCAGGTTGAGCGTCTGCACTCACAGTCAGACGCGGCAGATGCTAGCCGTGCGGATCGCCTTGGACGATCTTACCGGTATCCACCAGCACTTGAACCTCGCCCTCCGGCACAGGCAATGGATTGGCTTGCGCGTCCGTCGCCGCAACGGGTTGTCCGTTTGCCACGAAGGAGATCGCCATCCGATCCAAACTACGCGGCGCAGGACCTTCCACGTACGAGCCGTCCCGGTTGTATTTGGAGCCGTGACACGGGCACTCGAACCGCCCCGAAACGGCTTGCCACTCGTACAGACAACCCAGGTGCACGCAGACATCGTACAACGCGACAATCAGGCCGTTGATATTTGCCAACCAAAACTTGCCGGCTTGATTATGCACAGGCGGATCATTGGGCTTGGGCAAAACATCGCCGGCTTTGCCCAAGGGAAAGACACCGCCAAATTCGCCGGCTTTGAATCGGGGAAATGCAAAAAAGTATGCAGTGCCACCAAACCCGACGACGAACACAAACCCCAAACTGGCAAGCCACGCATAGTTCAAAAACTCGCGCCGCGACAATGGGGGCAAGTCCGGAACGGCGGGGGTCGTTTTGGCTTCAGCCGCCATAGCGTCCTACTCCTTGAATGTTAGAGTCGTCAAACATGGCACGGATTATAGCATAGTCATTTTCAAAATTCAAGCAGGCCGGTGCGCTTGGTGCGCTTGACGCCAAGTTGACAGGTTTAGTTTTGTCTGGTAGTACAACGTTCAGAGGACTTGAACTGGGTAAATGGAGGCATCATTTGAAACGATCTATCGCACGGTGGGTTTTGCTTGGCTTGGGCGTGATGCTCGGCGCGTGCGCGAATTCATCCGCTGACGCGGCGAAAGTGGTTCGCTTGGGCTATTTTCCGAACATCACGCACGCGCAAGCCGTGATCGGCGTTGCCGATGGCGCGTTTCAACGCGCGCTCGGCAACGCCATTCCCTTGGAGACCAAAGTCTTCAACGCGGGTCCGTCGGTGATCGAAGCGCTATTCGCCGGACAACTCGACCTCGCATTCATCGGTCCGAATCCGGCGATCAACGGTTTCGTGAAATCCAAAGGCGAAGCGTTACGCATCATCGCCGGCGCGACGAGCGGCGGCGCCGTGCTCGTCGTGCGCGCGGACGCCGGCATCAACTCGGCGGCCGATTTTCGCGGCAAGAAAATCGCGACGCCGCAACTCGGCAACACGCAAGACGTTGCCGCACGCGCGTGGTTACTGCAACAAGGTTTCAAGTTGAAAGAACAAGGCGGCGACACGCAAGTAATTCCGACCGCGAACCCGGACATCCTCACCTTGTTTTTGAAAAAAGAAATTGACGCAGCGTGGGTGCCCGAACCCTGGGGCGCGCGGCTCGTGCGCGAAGCGAACGGCAAAATTTTTCTCGACGAACGCGATGTGTGGCAGGGCGGCAAATTCGTCACCGCGCACATTATTGTCAGCACGAAATTTTTGAAGGCGAATCCCGAACTCGTTAAAAAATTTCTCGTCGCGCACGTCGAGTTGACCCAACGCATCAACGATGATCCCACGAACGCGAAGCAAAAACTCAATGCCGAAATTTTGCGGTTCACCGGCGCAGCATTATCCGATGATGTGCTGAACGAGGCATGGGCGCGTCAAACCGTCACCTTCGATCCGGTGCGCGCGTCACTCCTCGGTTCGGCGAACGCCGCATTCAAACTAGGTTTTCTCGGCAATGCGCCGCCGCAACTCGACGCCATCTACGACCTGACCTTGCTCAATCAAATTTTGAAAGAAAAAAATCTCGCGCCGATTCAGTGAGGGACACGATGAAATTGGAAATTCGCAATGTCGGCAAAACGTTTCAGAGCAAGAGCGGCGCAATCACCGCGATTGACACGGCAACGCTCAATGTGCGCGCCGGCGAATTTGTGTGCTTGCTCGGACCATCGGGGTGCGGCAAATCCACTTTGCTCAATCTTATTGCGGGCTTGGACAAGCCGACGCGCGGCGAAATCTTGATGGACGGCAAACCGATCGGCAACACCGGCACAGATCGCGTAATGATTTTTCAGAGCGCAGCGTTGTTCCCCTGGCTGTCAGTTTTCGACAACGTGAAATTCGGTTTGAATATGATCGGCGTGCCAAAACCGGAACGCCAAGTCATCGCGCGCCGTTACCTTGCAATGGTGCACCTCGCCGAATTTGAAAACGCATTCGTCCACGAATTGTCCGGCGGCATGCGGCAACGCGTTGCGATTGCGCGCGCGCTCGCGCTCGACCCGGCCGTGTTGCTGATGGACGAGCCGTTCGGCGCGCTCGACGCGCAGACGCGCGATCTGTTGCATGGCGAACTGCAAACGATCTGGCAAGCGACCTGCAAAACGATTTTGTTCGTCACGCACAATGTGCGCGAAGCCGTTGTGTTGGGCGACCGCGTCGTCGTGTTCTCCGCGCGTCCCGCGCGCATCAAACGCGAGTGGACGGTTGACTTGCCGCGCCCGCGTCAAATCGAAAGTTACGCCGTCGTAGATTTGGCGCGCGACATTATGCAAACGCTCAAAGACGATGTGCTCGTTAGTCAACGCGACAACGACGCGCAACGTTTGAGTGAGTTGGAAATGCAAATGATCGGGGATGATGTGTTGTAAATTGGAGGTTGGAGGTTAGAAATTGGAAATTAGAAAAGTGATTCGCACGCTGGGATTTTTGATTGCCCTGCTCGCGGTGTGGCAATCGCTGGCGATCCTGGAAGTTTATCCCGAATACATTTTCCCCAGTCCGCTCGGCGTTCTGCAAACGCTCGCGCGCGGATTTCAAAACGGACGCTTCGTTATCGGCATCGCGTCGAGTATGCAACGCATCCTCATCGGCTTTGGCATCTCGGCGATCCTGGGTGTCGCGTTCGGTCTCGCGCTCGGACGCCAGCGCTGGCTCAATGACACGCTCGGCGCGCTCGTCCTGGGTCTGCAAACACTCCCTTCGATTTGCTGGTTGCCGATTGCGTTGTTGTGGTTCGGCTTGAGCGAAACCGCGATCCTGTTCGTCGTCGTGATGGGCGCGCTCCTCGCGATCACCACCGCGACCGAAGCCGGCGTGAAAAATACGCCGCCGCTGTACTTGCGCGCGGCGCGTAACCTGGGGGCGCGCGGCTGGAAACTGTACGCGCTGGTCATTCTGCCGGCGGCGTTGCCTTCAATCCTCACCGGCATGAAGCTGGGTTGGTCGTTTGCGTGGCGTTCGTTAATGGCGGCAGAGTTGCTCTACGTGTCGCTCGGCTTGGGGCAACTGCTCACGATGGGGCGCGAGTTGAATGATATGAGCCAGGTCATCGCGGTAATGATCGTGATTATCGCGATTGGGTTGCTCGTGGATCGCGCGGTGTTTGCGCCGCTTGAATCGCGCGTGCGCGAACGCTGGGGCTTGAACAGCTAAAAATAAAAAACTATGCTCCCTGTTTACCAATAATGATTCCTTTAGGATCGATTTCCTCCCGCAAGATCCTTAATTCTCGCTCCGTAGGTTCTTCGGTAATGAACACGCGATCCGCAAACAGCATCTCAAAACCCGTGTTTGCGATAACATCTTCCTTGCTCACGCCGGGATGCAAACTCTCAACGCACATTCGCCGACTCGCCGGGGCATACCCCATCAACGCCAATGTGCTAATCACTTTGAAAGGGCCCGTCCCAGGCAACAAGCCGGCACGTTCACGCGCGCCCAGCCCCGTAAGATAGCCGGGGGTCGTCACAAAATCCAACTGGGATACAAATCGGCGTTTGTCATGCGGGGTAATGACGAGCGTTTTCCAGCAAAGCGAAGCCAAATCGTTCGCGCCACCGCTACCTGGTAAGCGCACCTTCGGCTTTTGAAAATCCGCTCCCAGCATCGTCGAGTTGATGTTGCCATACATATCAATCTGCGCGCCACCCAGGAAGGTGTAATCCACAATACCCCGCTGGCACGCTTCCATGATTTCATTCATGCTACTGTGCATGATGGCGTGCGTTTGCGTGTACGAGCCGGCAACGGAAAGGGGCAACGCGATCAACTGCGGCGCGATCCCACCCGCTTCAAACATAGTAATGAGATTTGGCGCATGAGTTTTCTGGGCGAGCATCGCCGCGGCGAGCGGCATCCCGGTGCCAATGACGGCAGTTTTGCCATCTTCGAGTTGGCGCGCCGCGACACACACCATCAACTCCATCAAATTGTAGCGTCCGTTTGATTGAGACATATCAATCCCCTCTCCGCCGCAATGGTTCGAGCGCACGCAATTCTGCCATCCGCGCCGCGCCGCCCTTCAATTCCAGATATTCCGCAAAATCCCGAGTGCCGTAAATGTACTTGTTCAGAAACGTATCTAGCGTCGCCGGAGTTTTTTCGGCGTCCATCCATTCCATCAAGTGCTCTTCATCCGAAAAATATTCATAGGGCATATTGCAGGGATAACTGCCGTAAGGCACGTGACAGACCGCATCGGCGAGCCAGTATGGCGTTAGCGTTTTGGAAGGCTCTTGGCGAATCTCATCGGTGCTGACGATGTGTTCGGTCGTAATGATGAGCCGTTTACTCGCACGCGCCATATCCCAATCAGCAATGCTGATGCCATCCACTTGAGCGTTGCCGTAAATGTCCGCACGATGCACGTGAATGATACCGACATCCGGAAAGAGCGCAGGCACAGCGATTAATTTTTGCCCGGTGAACGGACACGCGATTTCTTTTGCGCCACTGTACTTGAAGGTGTCCGTGCCCATTAACGAGGTGGCGGGCAAAAATGGAACGCCCATCGCCGCGGCTTTGTAGCGCCAACCCAGGGTGGCGTTGCTCCACTCAGTTACTTGAACAGCGCCGCTTTCTATATAGCGACGGGCATTCGGCGACAGCCCGCGCACTTCCAATCCGACGATGTAAGCCGCATCGCAACGATCAAAGCATCGCCCCGCCGCGAGGATTTGAAAATCGTGCGTCGCGGTGTGCCCGGAAAAACCCAGGCGAGTTTTGCGCTGGCGCACAATTTCGTGCAACACCGCCGTGGCGATGCGAACGCTGCCGAATCCGCCGGAGGCGAGATAGTCGCCGTCGTGAATCAAGTTCGTGACCGCCTGGGCAACGCTCATTCGTTTGTCCGTCATCGCACGCGATTTATTTTTGAAAAACTCGCGCGCGGCGCTGACATTCGGATCGGAAAAGAGATGCCCTGTTCCAAAACTCATTTTGTCCATAGTCATCTTCTCACAATTTTATTCTTACGCTACAAAGAGTTCAGAGGTCATGCTTGCGCAAACGCCCAGCAAAAAACTACTGCAGAACGATTCGAATTCACCCACTTTAGTGACCCAATTATGGACTACATCGTTGTAATAAGCAAGTGCCGCCGACCCCATGACTCAATTGGTTCGTTGGGGTTGACCGATGCCAGGATTGTGACCGGTTTCGATGGGTCCGTCGGCAAACTGCTCGGCGTTCAGCAGGACAATGATGAACGTCTTACGCTGACGCAAAAAATGGCTGTATCGCCAAGGCGAACAGAAAGTGCGCAACCGCATCAACAACCGCATGATCACACTTGCGCGCGAATATCATTTAACCCGCGACGATCGCCTGCGGCGAAGTATCCATCGCCGGGCGATTCAGATTGCCTGCCTGTCCCCGTCCAAGCCAGGCGCGACCTGACCGGCACTGTCACGCCCAAATCA
>CAIKBD010000193.1 GCA_903825565.1 uncultured Anaerolineales bacterium
GTCGTGCATCTCGATGCCCAGGAACGCGTCGTCGCCGTCAATGGACAATTCGCGCCGGACATTTTCGTGGCGACAACTCCCACGCTCACCGCGCGCGACGCCGAACAGATCGCGCTTGCCGATCTGCTTGACGCGCAACTCGACCCCGCCGAGCGCGCGCGTGTGACGACCGAAATTCTCGCCGATAAAACCCAACTCGTGATTTACGTGGATGCCGCCAGCAAAGCGACGCTGACCTGGTACGTGACGATTCTCACCGAGACGCCGCTGGGACAGTGGAAATTTTTTGTGAATGCGCGGCGGCCGGTGATCGCGCATCGGCTCGACACGCTGAACAACGCCAAGTTGCGCCGCACGTACAGCGCGGAAGGCAAAACAAGCGTGCCCGGCAAATTGCTGATCGAAGAGGGCGAACGCGCGAAATCGGACGCGGTCGCGCAAGCGGCGCACGATGGCGCGGGCAAGGTGTACGATTACTTCTTCAACACATTCAAACGTGATGGCGTGGACGGGCGCGGTAGTCCGATGGTGTCGGTCGTGCATTTCGGCAGTGATCCCGAAGACGCGGAGAACGCGGCGTGGATCGGCGAAAAGCAATTGATGATCTATGGCGATGGGAGCAAGGCGTTCAAAGCGTTGGCGTATGGACTCGATGTGGTCGCGCACGAGTTCACGCACGGCATCACCGATTTTACGGCGAACCTGAATTACGAAGGGCAGTCGGGCGCGTTGAACGAATCGTACTCGGATGTGTTTGCCGCGATGATTGATCGCGCGAATTGGACGATGGGCGAAACGGTAATCAAGTCGCCGCCGTATCCCCTGCGCGTGTTGCGCGATCTCGAAGACCCGACGCTGGGCGGCAATTACGATCCGCGCGATCCGATTGGCAGTTTGGGGCAGCCAGCGCACATGCGCGATTTTGCCAAATTGTCCAACTCGCGCAAAAACGATAACGGCGGTGTGCACGTCAACAGCGGCATTCCGAATCGCGCGGCATTTCTCGCGGCAAAGGCATTGGGGCGCGAAAAGACGGAGCAAATTTATTATCGCACGCTGACGCAGTACCTCACGCCCGAATCGGATTTTGCGGATGCGGCGCGCGCGACGATTCGCGCGGCGCAGGAACTGTACGGCACGAATGAGGCGAACGCGGTGCGCGCGGCGTTCGAGCAAGTCGGCATCTCGACGAGCGGAACGACAACGCCGCCGCCGCCCGAGAAAAAGTCGCAACCGAAAGGCGACACGCCGCCGCAAACCCAGGTTCCCGCCGGCTGCACGAACTTGATCGCAAATGGCGGGTTCGAGTCCAGTGGCGGCTGGGTGGAATTTTCCAAAGCGCACGCGGCGATCATTGACACGGAATTGCCGCACACCGGCAATTATAGCGCGTGGCTTGGCGGCACAGACAAGGAACCGTTGCAGTACATCTATCAAGAAATCCGGTTGCCGGCGAATACGACGAGCGCGCGCCTCAGTTATTGGCGGCAAGCGCATTACGAAACGAGCGGCTTGCTCGGTCTGTTTTCCAGCGAAGCGCGCTTTGGCGTGGCGCTGGTCAATGCGAGCGGCGACGTGATCCGCGTGCTCGAAGAGATTGTGTCGAGCGATGGCGATGATGCGTGGCACCAAGTTCAACTCGACCTGGCTTTGTTTGCCGGCAAGACCGTGCGGCTCACGTACTCGTCCGAGAATCCCAAGGACAACGTCAGCAGTTTTTTCATTGACGATGTGGAACTCGTCGCGTGCACGACCGGCAGTAACGCGCCGGCGGTGCCGCAGGCGACCGGCACGCAGGTGTACGTGCAGGGCACGATCAAGAACGCTGACACCGGGCGCGGGATCGAGGGCGCGCAATTTTTCGTCATCAAGCCGGGGTTGAGCGCGACGGCCGCCGCCGCGGACGACAAGGTGATGACGAGCGAAGTGATCACGTATGGCACGACCGATGCGAACGGCTATTTCCAAACCGGTGAAGCGATCCCGCGCGGACAAACGTACAGCGTGATCATTATCGCGCGCGGCTTTCGCTCAACCGTCGCGGACGACGGGATGAAAATTCCGGCGAACGCGACCAATCCGTTCACGCAAAACGCCACGCTGCGACCGAGTCGCTAGTTGCCGAGTTGCGTAGTTGGGTGGTTTGACTAGGTGACTACTTGACCATTTGACTATATGACGGTTGAAGGAATACGGATGAACAATTCTCTGCACTGTTGTATCTGTCACGAGCCGGTGACGCCGCCATACCAGACGTTGGGCAAACGCGTGTATTGCGCCAAGCATTTCGCCACAGTGAACAAACCGCATTTCGGTTTTTGGCGCGCGGGCGTTTTGCAGATTGTCGCAATGGCGGTATTCACGCTCATCGTCGCCGTGGTCGCGGACAATCTCGGCGAGTTGACCCAGCCCGCGCTGATCGCGCTCGGCGTTTTTCTCGCGCTCGTGCCCACCGCGCTGTGGCTATTCTACTTTTACCGGCAAGATCACCTGGAGCCGGAACCGAAAACCAAAATCGCCCAAGTCTTTTTGCTCGCGCTTTTGCTCACCGATGCGCTCGGTTTGCGCGTGATTGACGATTGGTTGGCTTTTGCGCGTTGGTCTACCGTGAATTGGCAAACGTCGCTCCTCGCCACGATCCTGATCGTCGGCTTTACGTACGAAGCGATCAAGTACGCCAGCGTGCGCTTGCTCGTCTACGCGACGGACGAGTTTGACGAACGGATGGATGGCATCGTCTACGGCACCGTTGCGGGGCTGGGCGTGGCAACCTTGCTCAACCTGAATCACGTGATCGCCAATCAGGGCGTTGCGCTCGGCGCGGGCGTGATCAACGTGGTGACCACCGCGCTCGCGCAAGCGTCGTTCGGCGGACTGATGGGTTACTTTCTCGCGCAAGCGAAATTCGAGCACAAGCCGGTGTGGTGGGTGCCGCTCGGCGTCGCGCTCGCGGCAACGCTCGACGGTTTGTTCACCTGGCTGATTGACGAGGTGAGCGAAGTGGGGCTGGGCGTTGATCCGTACCGCTCGCTCATCCTGGGTCTCGGCGTTGCGCTCGCCACGTTCGCCGCGCTGATTGCGTTGATGCGCCGCGCGCGCGCACGCACGCTTGCCAAGTCAACGAGTTGAGGCGATGGAAACTTTAACCCTGTACGCTGTGCGCTATCTGCGAAAAGATGTCGGCGTCGCGATCATTGTGCTGATCGCACTCGCGCTGGGCGCGCTGTTGCGCGCGCAAACCGAAAATCGCCTGACCGTGTTTCAGGCGCAGGATGCGCCGATTCGCCTGGCATACCCGGCAACCTGGGGTAGCGTCGAAGCTCTGCAAAATGTTGTGCTGAAAGCGCAAGACCCGCAAACCGCGTCGGCGTTCAAAACGACCTTGACCATTGAGGCGCGCGATCTCGATCCGCAAAATCCGCCGACGCTCCAACAATTTTTGGATCGGCGCGTGGCGCAACGTAGCGAATTGACCGGCTATCACTTTTTGGCGAGCCAGCCCGAAACAGTGGGCGGCGCGAAAGCGATGCGCTGGGAATACGCGTACACGGTGCAGCCGATTGACCAGCCGCGCCGCGCCTCGTTGCCCGTCGTCGTGCACGCCATCGAGTCCATCGTCGTTGGCAAGGAAACCGTGTTCTTTATCACGCTTGTCGCGCCGGAAAATGATTTCGATTCCGCGCGCGCGCGTTTCGCGCAAATTTTGCAAACGGTGACAATTCAATGACCGAGAATCAAGTGTTAGGGGAAATCGAACAAGCAGAACGCGCGCCCGTGCCGCCAGCGGTTGAGCGATTGATTTTGCCAAAAGGCGCGCTGATCGCGTACCGCAAAAGCGGCGGCTTGAAATTTAGTTCGCGCGAGATCGTGGTCTACCCCGACGGGCGGATCAGTTACGGCGGCGCGGATGCCGCGAAATTTATGCACGAGCGCACGACGCGCAAATTGAACGACGCGCAGGTTGCGCGGCTTCGCAAAACGCTGGCGCGCGCGAATTTTTTGCGCGTGGCTTCCGCCGCCGGCAAGCCGCCGGCGGACGGGTTCGCGCACGAAATCGTCGCGCGCCTGGGCAATCAAACGCACACGGTCGAGGCGTTCGACGGCAACCTTCCCGATTCGCTGACCGAATTGCTCGCGCAGTTGAGCGCGTGGTTGCCGCGCGCGTAAAAACAAAA